>JAADIR010000042.1 GCA_013151245.1 Chlorobiota bacterium | reverse complement strand
GAATAATTAAATTAACTGCGGAACTAACAAGCAAAGGAAAAGTTCTGATTAAAGTAATTGACAACGGCATAGGTATAAGCAAAGAAGTTCAAGAGAAAATCTTCATTCCGTTCTTCACGACAAAAACAAACGGCTCCGGAATAGGTTTGAGTCTTTCAAAACAAATAATACTATTGCACGGCGGAAATATAAGCGTAAGTTCAAGCGCTAATTCCGGTTCGGTTTTCACGTTGAGTTTTTAGAAAACGTTAGGACAATAATTTTATATCCACTGCGGATTTGTATTTAACTCTTATTTTCTTGAACATAATCGCAAAAAAAACGTTATATTTGCGATAGCAATCGCAATACATACTATGATAAAGCGGAAATTAGAAAATATTGTAGAAAAAAAATTGTTTTCGAGTAAAGCAATTATTATCCTCGGTGCCAGACAAACAGGTAAAACCACTTTATTACAAAAAATTGTGAGCAACAGAAAAGATGTTCTATGGTTAAATGCAGACGAACCTGACACAATAGCTATGTTTGAAAACAGTTCTTCTTCAAGATTGCGAGCGGCTTTTGCCGGAAACAAAATTCTGGTAATCGACGAAGCGCAACGAATTTCAAATATCGGATTAAAACTAAAATTAATAACCGATCAAATTCCCGAATTACAACTTATTGCAACCGGTTCTTCTGCATTTGAATTATCCAATAAAATTAACGAACCGTTAACCGGAAGAAAGTGGGAATTTAAACTTTTTCCACTTTCTTTTAGCGAAATGGTAGAGCATCACGGATTCCTTGAAGAAAACAGATTATTACCGCATCGATTGATATACGGTTATTATCCTGAGGTGGTTTCAAATCAGGGTAATGAAAAAATGCTTTTAAAACATTTATCCGACAGTTACCTATACAAAGATATTCTAATGTGGGAACGAATTCAAAAACCGGATAAATTGGTTAAATTATTACAGGCTCTTGCTTTTCAGCTTGGTTCGGAAGTTTCGTATAATAATTTGGCTTCTCTTTTATCAATGGATAACCAAACGGTTGAAAAGTATGTACAATTATTGGAACAAACTTTTATTATTTTCAGACTTCCGGCGTTCAGCCGAAATCATCGCAAAGAATTGAAGCGGGGAAGAAAAATTTATTTTTTCGACAACGGAATTAGAAATGCTTTATTGGCAGATTTTAATCTGCCCGAATTACGCAGTGATATTGGCGCCTTATGGGAAAACTTTGTTATTAGCGAAAGAATGAAATATTTACATTATAACAATCTCTGGGCAAATTCATATTTTTGGAGAACAAAAGATCAGCAGGAAATTGATTATATAGAAGAAATGGACGGAACATTGTTCGCTTATGAAATAAAATGGAACCCTAAGAAAAAACCTTTTTTATCAAAAGGCTTTTCAAAAACTTATCCTAATCATCGATATCAAATAATAAATCCTGAAAACTACGAACAATTTTTACTACAAACAGAATCGTGAAATCAATTAAATTCTATGCACAATGTAATAGGGGACGCAAATTTACATCCCCTACAATAAAAATCCGCGAAACGGGAGTTTCGCAATACAAACAGTTATTTCACAAAATTAATTTCTTCGATGTCGCCGATCATTCCGTGATAATACGGGATGCGTAATATTTCGGTAATCGCTTCGGTTTCCGTTTCGGTTAGTTTGAAATTGAATCCGTCCTGCAGTTCGGTTAAATATTCTTCGGTTTCCGGCGAAACGTCAAATCCGGCGAGCTGTTTTTTTATTTCGTCGGCGTCAAAGATTTCGGGAATCTTTATCGCATCGTCAACGGCGGCTACGCTCTTATCGCTTTTGCCCGCTAAAACAAATTCAACAAACGGCAGCTGCAGCAAATCGATTGCCTGCTCCGAAAAAGGAACTCCGTTTTTGAAATTATTCTCTTCAAAATTCAACGCGCCGGAAATAAGAAAATTCCCTTCCCCAATTTCCGGTTTTTTCGATTGAAGCGTAATTTCAATTTCGGAGTCGTAGATCTCAGAAAAAATAATCTTGCTTAAAATTATTTCATTTGAAGAAATATCTCCGTAAAGCGAAACCTTCTCAACGCTCGTTTTCTCCGGTTCAAAATAAAGAAACGAATTTGAAACGTTTTCTTCGAAAGAGATTCCATAATGGGAAGAAATAAAAAAATCTTTTCGGCGCAGCAGATCCATCACGGGAAGCAATCCGACTGCGTTTTCATTTTCGTCCAGTTTCATACCAATTTCCGCCGCTGGAATTACTTCGAGCAATTTGAGAAGTTCCTTATCTGCATACTTAACCAACAACGACGCGAAAATATTTTGCGGAATATAAAAAATCATTTTAAAATTATTTAATTTTTGTTTGAAAACTATTTCAATGAAACACAAAATTCATTACGAGGCAATCTATTTTTCACAAACAAGATTTTTCCAACTTAATTGAGGAAAAAGGAACAGCAAGCTTTTCCGGAATTGATAGATAGCCGCGTCCTCCCAACACATCGGGACTCCTCGCAATGACTGCGTTTAAAGTATCATTAAACAAAAAAAGCCGCTTATAAAAAGCGACTTTTTATTTTTGAAAGAAAGTTTTTTTATCTAAGATTTTTATCTTTAATTCTCGCGGCTTTACCCGAAAGATTTCTAAGATAATAAAGTTTCGCTCTTCTAACTTTACCTTGACGCAAAACTTCGACTTTAGCAATACGGGGCGAGTTGAGCGGGAAAACCCTTTCAACTCCAACGCCGCTTGATATTTTTCTTACGGTAAAAGTTCTGCTCATTCCGCCGCCTCTGACAGCAATAACGTCGCCTTCAAACGGCTGAATTCTTTCTTTATCGCCTTCGATAACTCTCACGTGCACGCGCACTCTGTCGCCGGCGTAAAAATCCGGCAAATCGCTGCGAAGCTGCTCTTCAACTATTTCTCTCAGTTTGTCCATCATCTACTCCTGTCTATTTAAGTTTTTCCATTTTTCCGTTAAAATTTTTGATTGTTCTTCTTTCCATTGTTTTATCAATTTATCGTTGCCTGAAAGAAGAACTTCCGGCGCTTTCATTCCCTTATATTCCGCGGGTCGCGTGTAATACGGAGCTTCAATTTTTTCTCCGTCCATAAACGAATCGTTCAACGCCGATTCGCTGTCGCCCAAAACTCCGGGAATAAGCCGCACTATTGAATCGACAATTACGAGCGCCAGAAGTTCGCCGCCGCTTAAAACAAAATTTCCAATTGAAACTTCGTCGGTAGCGAAACGTTCGCGCACTCTGTCGTCAATCCCTTTGTAATGTCCGGCAATAATAATAATGTTTTCCGCGAGAGAAAATTTATTCGCCAGTTTCTGATCGTAAATTTTTCCGCCGGGATTTGTAAAAATAATGCGTTGATACTCTCTCTCTGAAATTAGTTTTTCAATACATTCGAAAAACGGTTCGGGTTTCAGCAGCATTCCGGGTCCGCCGGCAAACGGTTTGTCGTCAATCTGTTTATGCTTGTCGTAAGCGTAATCCCGAAGATTATGAATGACTATTTCGACTTTTCCGCTGTCTTGCGCCCGTTGAACAATGCTTGTTTTCAACGGAGAAAGCAGCAGATCCGGAACTGCGGAAATTATATCAATCCTCATCGTCAAAAAACTCCGGTAATTTATTCAGATGAATAATTTTCTTTTTAACGTCTATTTCTTTGAGATATTCCTTGACGGCCGGAATTAGTATTTCTTCGCCAATTGTATTTCGCACCAAATAAACGTCATTTGCCGGCAGGGTAAGCGCCTCTTTCAATATTCCAATGAACTCGTCTTTATAATAAACTTTACAATCTATCAAGTCATGAATAAAAAATGAACCCTTTTCAAGCTCAATCGCTTCCGACGATTCAATAAATATTTTCTTATTCACAAAGATCTCCGCTTCTTCTGCGGAATCAAAATTTTCAAATTTTAAAAAAATATCCTTACCGGCAATTTCGGCGTCTTCCACAACAATAACTTTTTTTCTGCCGAAAATTTCCACGAAAACTTTTTCAAGCCGCAAAAAACGATCGGGAAAATCAGAATAAGAAATAACGGAGAGAAAACCATCGTTATCAACTCCGGCAATTTCTCCGATTAAAAAATATTCGCTCACTTGATTATGAGTTAATCCAATATTTTCAGAATAGCTCTCTTACCTTCTTTTGCCGCAATCGCAGTCAACAAGGTTCTCATAGCTTGAGCCGTTTTACCTTGCTTGCCAATTACTTTGCCGACGTCGTCGCTTCCCACTTTCAAAGTCAGCTCGATTGTCTTTTCGGCGGGAGTAGTTTCCTCCACTGAAACTCCGTCGGGACTATCAACAAGGTGCTTTGCGATAAATTCAACAAATTCTTTCATAAGATTACCTTTAGTATATTAGAAATACAGAGACCTAAATTCAGCGCTAAAGATAAACCCGATCGTTTCGGAATTAGTTTTCCGTTTTCTCTTCCGTTTCTTCGGCTTTACTTTCTTCGGAAACTGTCTCCTGAGCCTCCGGAGCGCTTTCTGAAATTTCTTCTGTTTTCTCTTCTTTCACAGCCGGTTTTTTCTCTAAAGTTTTTTCGAGCTTTTTGTTATGCGCCGCAAAAAATTCTTCCATGCGCGCGTTTATTTTTTCTTCGTCCAATCCGTCTTTAAGTAATTCTCTTTTCAAAAGAATCCCGCTTCTCTTCAGAATATTCCTTACTGTTTCTGTTGGAATGGCGCCAACGCCTAACCAATAAAGGGCTCTTTCTTCCTGAATATTAATTTCAGCAGGATCTGTTTTGGGATTATAAAGTCCAATCGCTTCAATAAATTTTCCGTCTCTCGGTGATCTTACATCGGCGGCAACTACCTTATATATCGGCTGCCTTTTCTTTCCCATCCTTCTTAACCTTAGTTTTACTGCCAAGTTATTATAACCTCCAAATTATTTTTAATTAAATCTATACTTTTTTCCAAGACGTTTCATTTTTTTCTTTCCGCCTTTGGAATTGAACATCTTCATCATTTTCTGCATCTCGTTAAATTGTTTAATGAGACGATTTACTTCCTGTATTGTATTTCCGCTGCCGCGCGCAATTCTTTTACGCCGGCTGCCGTTCAAAACCTTTGGGTTCAAGCGTTCTTTCTTAGTCATCGATTGAATAATCGATTCAACTCTCGCCAGCTGCTTATCGTCAATATCCGCGTCGGCTAATTGGTTTCCCATACCCGGAACCATCGAAAGAAGCGATTTTAAAGAACCCATCTTTTTTATCATCTTAATTTGCTTAAGAAAATCTTCAAAATCAAACTTATTTGAAAGTAATTTTTTCTCGAGGTCTTCGGCTTCTTTCTCGCCAATCTGTTCTTGCGCCTTTTCAACAAGGGAAATTACGTCCCCTTTACCCAAAATTCTTGAAGCTAATCTGTCGGGATAAAATTTTTCAATTGCGTCAAGTTTTTCGCCGGAGCTTATAAATTTGACCGGTTTGTCAACAACCGCTTTGATCGAAAGAGCGCAACCGCCTCTCGAATCGCCGTCCATTTTTGAAAGAACAATTCCGTCGAATTCCAGCTTGTCGTTAAAAGCTTTTGCTGAATTAACGGCGTCTTGCCCGGTCATCGAATCTACCACAAAAAGAATTTCCGTCGGTTTAACCGCTTCTTTGATTGAAACGATTTCCCGCATCAATTCTTCGTCAACGTGAAGTCGTCCGGCGGTATCAATAATTATCGTATCGAGACCGTTTTCTTTCGCGTAAGCAACGGATTCCTTCGCAATTTTAACGGCGTCTTTGCTTCCGTCAATCGTGAAGACCGGAACGTCAATACTTTTGCCGAGAGTTTGCAACTGATCAATCGCCGCGGGACGATAAATGTCAGCCGCCGTCAAAAGAAGTTTTCGTTTCTTCTTTTGTAAATCGTTTGCAAGTTTTGCGCTGAAAGTCGTTTTACCCGAACCTTGCAAACCAACCATTAAAATAACCGTTGGACCCGACGGGTTTAGAGTAAGCTCCTTATCGGAACCGCCCATCAGTTCGGTCAGTTCGTCATAAATAATTTTTGTGATTAACTGTCCCGGAGTAACGGAAGCAAGCACTTCTTTGCCGAGCGCTTTTTCTTTTACGTCGTCAATAAATTTTTTAGCGACTTTGTAATTTACGTCAGCATCTAAAAGAACGCGCCGGATTTCCCGCAGCGTATCCGAAATATTTTCTTCGGTTAGCCTACCCTGACCGGTAATTTTTTTTAAGGCTTTATCAAGCTTTAACGAAAGATCTTCTAACATAATTCAATTATTTCCGTATCAGTCCTGAAGTGCGTTTGCGCCGGAAACGATCTCCAAAATTTCTTTTGTTATTGCAGCTTGACGAGCTTTGTTATAAGTTAATTGCAACGAACCGATTAATTCGGTGGCGTTTTCCGTAGCCATATCCATAGCCGTCATCCTTGCGCCCAACTCCGCCGCATAAGATTCCAAAAGGAGCTGCCACATTTGAGAGTTCAAATATCTCGGAAGCAATGTTCCTATAATACTTGCTCTATCCGGTTCATAAATATATTCCGTTCCGGATGATTCGCGTTCAACTTCGTTAATTTCTTCAACGCTTTCGATTGGAAGAAGCTGTGTAACCGATAAATTCTGTTGGGCGACGGATTTGAATTTATTCGATACAACTAAAACTTTGTCAATTTCGCCGTCTAGAAATTTCTTAGTAAGACCGGAAACGACCGAAGCGGCAAATTCGAATTTTAAGTCGGAAAAAACGTTGATGTGAGAATTCAACATACCGATTTCTTTTCTGGCGAAATATTCTTTCCCCTTTCTTCCGATAGGATAAAGCGAAATTGTTCCGTTTTCCACAAACGAAGGATAATCGTTTTTCAAAAGTTCTTCCGTTTGCTTAATAACATTAGCGTTAAAACCGCCGCAAAGACCTCTATCCGAAGTAATGAGAAGAACCGCGATATTTTCCACTTCGCGATTTTCAAAAAACGGATTGTGATAATTCTGTTCGCTTTTAACCAGCCTGGTAAGCAGTTCGGCAATTTTTCTTGAATACGGTCGCGCTTCCATCATTCTTTCCTGCGCTTTACGCAAGCGCGCGGCGGCAACCATCTTCATCGCCTTAGTAATTTTCTGCGTGTTTTTAACGCCTACAATTCTCTGCTTTATGTCTCTTAAAGTAGCCATAAATCCGCTTATTTTTCAACTTTAAATTTTGAGCCGAATTCATCGAGAGCTTTTTTGAGTTTTTCTACAAGCTCGTCGCTCAATGTTTTTTTCTCTCTGATATCTTTGTAGATATCAGGATAATTTACGTCGATAAATTCGAGTAATTCTTTTTCATATCTTTTAACTTGATGTACCGGAACATTTTCGAGATAATCATTCGTTCCGGCATAAACCGAAACCACTTGTCTTTCAACCGGAACGGGTTGATATTGTCCCTGTTTAAGCAATTCAACAAGTCTTGCGCCTTTCGCGAGGGTTCTCTGAGTCGATTTATCCAAATCCGAACCGAATTTAGCAAACGCTTCGAGTTCTCTGTATTGCGCCAAATCAAGTTTCAACGAACCGGCGACTTTTTTCATCGCTTTAATTTGAGCGTTGCCGCCCACGCGGGAAACCGAAATACCGACGTTTATCGCCGGTCTTACGCCCGCGTTAAACAAGTTCGGTTCGAGGTAAATCTGACCGTCGGTAATAGAAATAACATTAGTAGGAATATATGCCGACACGTCGCCCTGCTGGGTTTCGATAATCGGCAAAGCGGTTAAACTGCCGCCGCCTAAGTCTTCGCTTAACTTGGAAGATCTTTCCAGCAAGCGCGAATGAACGTAAAAAATATCGCCGGGATAAGCTTCGCGTCCCGGAGGTCTTCTTAACAGCAATGATAATTCTCTGTAGGCAACCGCTTGTTTCGAAAGATCGTCATAAATAACCAAAGCGTGTTTACCGGCGTCGCGGAAATATTCGCCTAAAGTTGCGCCGGCATAAGGAGCGATATATTGAAGCGGAGCCGGAGTTGAAGCCGGAGCCGAAACGACTGTTGTGTATTCCATTGCGCCGTGGTCTTCCAATTTGGCTACAACCTGCGCAACGGTTGAATTCTTTTGTCCAACGGCTACATAAATACAGTAAACCGGCTCGACGCCGTCCGCCGCGGCTTGTTCCGTGTGCGTATATTTCTGATTGATTATCGTATCGATAGCGACCGCGGTTTTACCGGTCTGTCTGTCGCCGATAATCAATTCTCTTTGTCCTCTACCAATAGGGATCATTGCGTCAACCGCCGTAATACCGGATTGTATCGGTTGATTTACGGGGCTTCTGGCAATAACGCCGAGAGCTTTTCTTTCGATAGGCATATATTTCCCGCCTTCGATGGGACCTTTTCCGTCGGTCGGTTCGCCGAGAGGATTTACTACTCTGCCCAACATATTATCGCCGACGGGGAATGAAGCAACGCGTTTTGTTCTTTTAACCGTATCGCCTTCTTTAATCAATGAAGTTTCGCCGAAGAGCACGCAGCCTACGCTGTCTTCGTCAAGGTTCAAAACCATACCCATAACTCCGTTCGGAAACTCGACAAGTTCGCTCGCCATCACCTGCGAAAGTCCGTAAACCCGCGCAATGCCGTCGCCCACTTGCAGAACCGTCCCAACGTCGTATATATCAACTTCGCTGTCGAATCCCGCTAATTGTTTTCTTAAAATAGCAGATACTTCATCTGGTCTTACTCCAGCCATAATGCTTTCCCTATTAAATATTACAAAACTTAGTTAAGGGGAACCGCCCCTGAGATAAATTTTTCTTTTAATAATTCCAATTGATGTTTCAAAGAAGCGTCGAGCACCGTATCGCCGAGACGGATAACAAAACCGCCGATAATACTTTTATCAAGCTTAAAATTAATTCTCACTTTTTTATCGGAATATGCTTCCAGTTCTCTTTTCATCGATGCTTTTTGTTCGTCGTTTAATTCAATCGCGCTAATTACCGAGGCGTTTATTATTCTCAGTTTTTCATCGCGCAATTGTAAGAATCTTTCGGTTATCTCGGCAAGAATATCTTCACGTTTTTTCTTTAATACAAAGACAATAAATTTAAAGGTATCTTCAGAAATATTTGTCTTAAATATTTCTTCGAGAACCGCATTTTTCTTGCCGTAATCGATGACCGGGCTTTTCATAAAATTCCGCAGTTCCCTGCTTCCTTTAAAAGTGCCGAGAACAAATTCCATATCTTTTGAAATTTGTTCAAGCAGATTTTTTTCCTCAGCCATCTGCATTAAAGATTCTGCGTATCGCGTCGCTACTGTAAAGTTACTCATATAATAAATTAATTTTTAGAGATATCCTCAATATATTTACTTACAATTTTACTTTGTTTTTCCTCGTCAAGGTTTTCCATAATCAGTTTTTCCGCAGCTTTAACGGCAATTGAGGCGACCTCGTTTTTGAGCTGAAGAAACATCTCTTTGTTCTTCCGCTCAATTTCCGCGCTTGCGTCGTCAACAAGTTTTTTCGCTTCGGTTTTACTTTCTTCAAGCATTTGGGTTTTTAGTTTTTCCGAATACTCGCGTCCCTGCTGAATTATTTTCTGCGCTTCTTCTTCCGCTTTCGCCAAATTTGCTTTGTTTTCCGCAAGAAGCTTTTCGGCGTCTTCCTTTGCTTTTTCAGCCGACGAAATCGCATCCGCAATAGATTTTTCACGGGCGTCTAGCGATTCTAGTATCGGTTTCCAAGCGGTTTTTTTCAAAACGAAAAAGAGAAGCAGAAAAGTAAGAGTCGTCCAAAAAATTACTCCGGGATTTATATCAAGAAGACTGCCGCCTCCTTCGCCGCCGGAGAAAACTAAAAATGCCATTAAATTATACATTGTTGAACCTTAATGATTAAACAAAAAATTAAGTTAGCTACAATTATTTAAGCGCTAACAGAATACAGATAACTAATCCGAAAAGGGAAATACCTTCGATCAAAGCCGCGGCAATAATCATAGAAACGCGGATATCGCCCGTTGCTTCCGGCTGACGACCGGTAGCTTCCATTGCAGAAGCGGCTAATTTACCGATTCCCAATCCGCCGCCAATTACTACTAGCCCGGCGCCGATACCTGCTGCTAAGAATTCATAACCCATTTATTCCTCCTGATGTTTAATAAATTAATTTAGTGATCTTGGTGAACAGCCATCCCGATAAAAAGCGAGGAGAGCATTGTAAAAATATACGCTTGAATTAAAGCGACTAAAATTTCAAGTAAATAAATAAATAACGCAAACCCGACCGAAACCGGCGCGACAAAATATGTTTTAAGTATAAATATTAAACCAATTAACGATAATATAACAACGTGTCCGGCTGTCATATTAGCAAAAAGACGAACCGCCAAGGCAAACGGTTTAGTGAACAATCCTAAAATTTCGATTACAAACATGATGGGAATCAAAGGTATAGGAACGCCGTGCGGAATAAGCCCTTTGAAATATCCGAAGAATCCGTTTTTAATCATTCCCCCGCCTTGAATTACTAAAAATGAAATAACCGCAAGCGTTGACGTTACGCCTATGTTGCTTGTTGCGGTTGAGCCGTAAGGAAGCAATCCTAAAAAGTTACTAACCAAAATAAAGAAAAACATTGTTAGCAAAAACGGAAGGAACTTCTCATAGCCTTGTCCAATGGTAGGTTTAGCGATATCGTCCCTAACAAAAACAACGAGTATTTCAAAGAAATTCGTCAGCCCTTTCGGCACTAACGACTTCTTGTACGCCTTCGCGGCTAAAGAGAGCGTAAAAATTAAAATGATAGCGGCAAGCCAAATAAATATTACATGCTTTGTGATAGAAATATCATAGCCTAATAAATGAAGTTCAGGCAAATGAATCACGCCGAACGGCTCAAATTCGAGCGTCCGACCATCCAAAATATGATGCATCATCCAACCGGCGCCTCCGCCCGATTCCGCGTTTGTAACTGTATCGCTTACTGCTTTAATTGTCTCTGGATTCATAGAATTATAGTAATCAATTTTTCCGTTTATACCGTATAAAATAAGTTATTTCATAACTTAACAGCGAAAAATAAAAAATAAAGAATACTAATATAAAAGCATCTATGTCAATTTTCAAGAATTTTATCAAAATTATAATTATTGTCAGCATAAAGAAAATTCTGAAAACCATTCCGCCGAGATTAAAGATTAAAAAAGTTTGATTGCTTTTATCTTTTGAATATGCGAAAAAAAGGAGCGCCAATCCTGTATTGATGAAATTTAACATTACCGCCGAACGCGCGGCAAAAAGCTGAGCTTCGGTAAATAAATTTAATTGACTTAAAATCAGAAGAGCTATTCCGCTAAGAACGACTAATGATATGAGAATAATTATTTCTTTTTTTAAAAGCACAAATTTGTTTCCGGAGCGTTTTTCAATACGCCGCATTCTTTTTTGAAGAGAGACTTTCCGGTTTCAATCTTCTTTGTTTTTAGAATTACCGTTATTATTTGAGATTACCTTTTTATAATTTTTTTTCTTATTCAATTTCGGATCGGTTAAAATTGTTTTGATGAAATTAAATATCCCCGCAACGCCGCCGAAGAAAGAAAGAAGTATTGTCCACAAAGGTTTAGCGTCGAATTCCTGATCGAGCCATCTGCCGAGAAAAAACATAAGAATAATTGTCGCAGCCAATTGAGTTCCCAATCCCATATATGCGCCGACTTCTTTTGTCGTGGACGAATACTTTCTCGAAAATTTTTCCTTGCCCGCCATTTTATTATTTTGTTTGCGGCAATACGGGCGGCGGCTGCGGACTCATCATACTTTTTCCGTCGAATTTTGCGCCTTCTTCCACCAGAAGAATTTTTGCGACCAAATCGCCTTTCAACCGCGACTTTGATTCGAGCACAATTTTCTCCGAAGCTTTCACGCTTCCTTCAATTGTTCCGCTTACGATCACATTTTTAGCGTTAACGTCTCCTTGAATTTTAGCCGTCTCGCCAAGCGTCAAATTGCCGTTCACATTAACGTTCCCGACGACTACCCCGTCGAGGCGGACGTCGCCGCTGCTGATAAATTTTCCTTCAATTTTAATTCCCCGGCTGAGAATGCTGACGTCCTCGGCGCTTCTGGATTCTTTAATTAGAGCCATATATTTACCTGTTTTTGATTAAAATTTTCTCGGGATCAATTGGTTTGCCGTTATTCCAAATTTCAAAATGAAGGTGCGGACCGGTTGATTTTATTCCGGAATTCCCGCTCAGAGCGATCACTTCCCCTTGCCTAACATATTCTCTTTCTTTTTTAACTAACGATGAACAATGTTTGTAAATGGATAAATAGTTGTCGCCGTGATCAATAATTAAAACGTAACCGTAGTCGGTCGTGAAATCGGCAAAAATTATCTGTCCTCCGGCCGAAGCATAAACGGGAGTTCCCGTCTTCACGGAAAAGTCAACGCCCATGTGTCCTTTCTTCGGCAGAAAGCTGTTCGTCACAAATCCGTTGACCGGCTTAATAAAAAAAATATTTCCGGTTGAATCGGCAAATAAATAATTATAAAATCTCAAGGCGGCAAAATATATACTGCCGCCGATCTGCGGTTTATCTTCGTCGGGACTGCGCAAGCTGTCCATTATAACCGAATTAGTGTCCATCGAATCGGTTATTCCCAAAAGAAGCGCATACTTTAATCTTCTGTTTGTCGATGCTATTTTGTCAAGTTCTTTTGTGAGAAAAACAACTTTATCTTCCAATTTTTCAATGGTTTTCTGCTCTTTGGCTAGCCTTTCATTTTCAAATATTAAAACGATTTTTTTCAACGGAGTGAACATTAAAATAAGAATAACCGCCGTAGAAATTATTGCCGTAAAAATAAACGTGAAAAAAAACAAGCGGCGAAAGCTGATTTTATACCGCTTAGTATGGATTACCGGAAAGTTCGGCGTAATATAAAGCGAAGATTTTCTGAGACGTTTTAAGCTGAATTTTGCCATTCGGTAACCAAATAATTTAGAAAATAAATATAAAAATTATTTTCCTGAATTACTCTATCTCCATTTTATCAATTTTATTAATTACAAGTTCATAAGTCAATTTTTTTCCGCAGTCAAACGTTCCCGTGGGACATTTTTTAAGCCCGTGAATACCGCACGGTTTACATTCAAGTTCGTCATAACTTAAAAAATATCCCTTTTGATGATAAGGATAAAATCCGAAATCGGGAATTGTTGAACAGAACAAAGTTACAGTCGGTATTCCGGCTGCAACGCCCATGTGAGTAGGCGCGCTGTCGTTTGAAATTAAAAGAGCGCAGCCGCGTAGAAACTCGACTGTTTCGGGAATCGAAAGTTTTCCGCAGAGGTTAATAATTTGATTATCCTCTTCGCCGCAAAAAGATTCGCACAACGCCGCATCGCTTTGTCCGCCGATAACGGCGACAAAATAATTTTTTTTCTTCAAGCGAGAAATAATTTCCTCAAAATATTCTTTCGGATATTTTTTGGTTTCCCAAACGGAAGCGGGCGCAATCGCCGCAATTTTTTTATCTCTGAATTTTTGTTTTAAATTGATCAGAACTTGAGGTTCTTCTTTCAATTTTATTTCCGGTTGAATTTTCCAATCGCCGTCAAAGCCGATTAGATCGAGATTCCTTTTTACCTCGTGAGCTTTGTCGTCATAAGGAACGACGCGTTTGTAAAGAAAAGAAAACGCCGCTTTATCAAAACAAACGGAGTCGTCGGCGGAAATAAAAAAACTCAATAGCGCGGAGCGAAAAGAGCGGTGCGGTGAAACTACCAAAGAGTAGTTCTTTTTCTTTAACTCTTTAGCAAATTTAATTGCGCTCAACAGAGATTTATGTTCGTCTTTTTTTTTGAGAATAAAAACTTCATTTACATACGGAGACGCCAAAAAGATTTCCGCGGTTGAGGGAATTGCAACCGCGTCAATTTTTGTATTATTTCTTTCCGAAAGTTTTTGAATCATCGGGAGAGTAAGAATTGCGTCTCCCGCGAAAGCGGTTTGGATTACTAAAATTCTTTCCAATTTAGTATTTCCAGATGTTGTGCATCCAAAACCATTGCTCGGGATGTTCGCGAACCGTCTCTTCGACCATAGTCATATATCGCTGCGTCAGTGCAAGAACTTTTTCATCAACCGTTCCTTCCAGATCGTCGTACTTTATTTCTTTATATATTAATTTATACTTGTAATCCTTTTGGCGAACCGAAAGAACAAATAAAACGGGAACGTTCATCTTTATTGCCATCATAGCCGTGCCGGTATAAATTGCGGTATCTCTGTTAAAAAAGCGAACGCGCGGACCTTCTCTTTTCCCTCTTTGATCTCCAACGATGCCGACGGCTTCTTTCATTTTAAGTTTTTCAATCAGCGTCTTTACGGAATTGCCGACCGGGATTTCAATATTTCCGTATCTCGTTCGATTTTTTCTGAGGAGTTTTGTGGCGTACGGATTACGCATTCTTTTGATTAACACATTGAACGGAACGTCCAAACACAAACCAACCCAAACGGCAATATATTCCCAGTTCCCAAAATGAGCCGTCATTAAAAGCGCTCCCGTCTTTTTAGTATAGCGCGAGAAAAACTCAGCCATATCGCTAGGAACAAATAATTCTTCCAAAGATTTTTCATCGAATTTCGGCAGCGTTAGAACCTCAATAAATGTGATCATTGAGCTTCGTAAATTTTCAAAAGCGAGTCGCTTGATTTCTTTTTCGCTTTTTTCAGGAAACGCCAAATGAAGATTCTTTTTAACGACGCTTTTTCTTAACGGAATTACATAATAAAGTAAATACGACAAAGACACGGCAATGCGTCTCCCCGCTTTCAGTCCGATAAGCATGAAAAATTTTTGGAGAAATTTTAAAACGAAAAATTCAAATTTATTTTTATCTATCACGGCGCTCGAAAAATTTAATAATAATAAAGATAAGAAATAACGGCGGT
>JAADIR010000021.1 GCA_013151245.1 Chlorobiota bacterium | reverse complement strand
TCCTTTTTAACGTAGCAGAGAGTGGCAAGTTTCATCAAAGCGCCTTGTATTCTTTACCGAGAAGATAATTCTTCACGTAATCTTCTATTCCGTCTTCCAAAGAATGAATCTCTTTTTCATATCCCGCTTCTCTCATTTTACCCATTTTCGCTTCTGTAAAATATTGATACTGATCTCTCAAATCTTCCGGCATTTCAACGTATTCGATGTTCGGTTCCTTCCCCATCGCTTTGAATACAGCAGTTACAAGATCGTTCCACGTTCTTGCTTTGCCGGTTCCAACGTTAAAAAGCCCGTGAGTTTCAGGATGCTCCATAAAATAAAGCGTCATATCCACTGCATCGTCAACGTAAACAAAATCGCGTTTCTGTTCGCCGTCTTTATATTCTTCGCGATACGATTTGAATAGTTTTACTTTTCCCGTGTCCCGAATTTGTTCGAACGCTTTGTGGACTACGCTTCGCATTTCGTCTTTATGATATTCGTTAGGACCGTAAACGTTGAAATATTTTAGCCCGACAACTTTTTCCGCAATTTTCATTTTCCGCAGCCAGATATCAAACATCTGTTTGGAATAGCCGTACATATTCAATGGGCGAAGCTTCCCGATATCGCCTTTGTCGTCGTATCCGTTTTCGCCGTTGCCGTAAGTTGCCGCAGACGAAGCGTAAATGAATCTCGTCTTTCTCGGAAGCGCGTATTTAACCAGTTCAAGCGAATATCTGTAATTGTTTTGAAGCAGATAATCCGCGTCCGTTTCAGTAGTTGACGAACAAGCTCCGAGATGAAATATCGCGTCCAAGCCGAACGGAAACGTTTCTTCGATAATCGCTTTATAAAATTCTTCCTTATCAAAAATAAATTTTAAACCGTTTAAGTTTTTCCATTTTTCATCGGTTCCAAGCCGATCGACGATTATTATATCGTCTCTTCCCATTTCATTTAATTTTGCGACTAAATTACTACCTATAAATCCTGCGCCGCCCGTTACTACTATCATGATTAACCTCTTTATAATCTAAAATTTTTATTAAAAACTAATTTACTTATATTACTTATTTTAACAAAGCAATCTAATCTTAATTAAATATTCGAAAGAAAATATGAAAGTTTTAAAAGAATTATTGAATGAAAGAATACTCGTTCTCGACGGAGCGATGGGAACGATGATTCAAAGACACAATCTCGAAGAAGAAGATTTCCGCGGCGAAAGATTCAAAGATCATCCGGTTAATTTGAAAGGGAATAACGATTTGCTCTCCCTTACCAAACCGGAAATAATTAAAGAAATCCATCTTGAATATTTGCGCGCAGGCGCGGATATAATAGAAACCAATACTTTCAACGGAACGACAATTTCACAAGCCGATTATAAAACCGAAGAATACGTTTACGAAATAAATTACGAATCCGCAAGATTGGCGCGGGAAGCCGCCGATGAAATAATGAATGAAACTCCCGACAAACCGCGCTTTGTAGCCGGAGCTTTGGGACCGACAAACAAAACGCTTTCCCTTTCGCCCGACGTTAACGATCCGGGTTACCGCGACGTTACTTTCGATCAAATGGCGGAAGCGTATAAGCTGCAGGCAAAAGGACTTCTCGACGGCGGAGCGGATATTCTTCTCGTCGAAACTATTTTCGATACGCTAAACGCCAAAGCCGCGCTTTTCGGAATAACGGAATTACTCGAAGAAAGGAACGCCGACGTTCCGATAATGATTTCGGGAACGATTGTCGATCAAAGCGGAAGAACCCTTTCGGGACAAACTACCGAAGCGTTTTGGATTTCAATCGCGCACATTCCCAATCTTTTGAGCGTGGGATTAAATTGCGCTTTGGGACCGAAACAGATGCGTCCTTTCATCGAAGAGCTTTCAAACATTGCCGATTGTTATATCAGTCTTTATCCCAACGCGGGACTGCCCAACGAATTCGGCGGTTACGACGAATCGCCCGAAACGATGACTTACGTTCTCGAAGATTACGCGAAAGAAGGATTTTTTAATATCGTAGGCGGCTGCTGCGGAACGACGCCCGATCATATTCGCGCCTTTGCCGAGATGGCGAAAACCGTATCGCCGAGAAAAATTAAGCCGGTTGAAAAATTTACGCGTTTAAGCGGACTCGAAGCGTTAACTATTCGTCCCGATTCTAATTTCATTAACATCGGAGAAAGAACGAACGTAGCCGGTTCCCGTAAATTCGCCCGCTTGATAAAAGAAGAAAAATACGACGAAGCGTTAAGCGTCGCGCGTCAGCAAGTTGAAAACGGCGCGCAGATAATTGACGTAAACATGGACGAAGCGATGATCGATTCCGAAAAGGCGATGGACAAATTTTTGAAACTCGTCGCCGCCGAACCGGATATCGCGAAAGTTCCGATTATGCTCGACTCGTCGAAATGGTCCGTAATCGAAACCGGCTTGAAATGCTTGCAGGGAAAGGGAATCGTCAATTCAATCAGTTTGAAAGAAGGAGAAGAAATTTTTATCGAACGCGCGAAGAAAATTCTCCGATACGGCGCGGCTGTAATTGTTATGGCTTTCGACGAAGAAGGTCAAGCCGATACTTACGAAAGAAAAATCGCGATCTGCAAAAGAGCTTATGATATTCTAACGCAAAAAGTAAATTTCCCGCCTGAAGATATTATTTGCGATCCGAACATCTTCGCAATCGCCACGGGAATAGCCGAGCATAACAACTACGCGGTCGATTTCATTAACGCGACCAAATGGATAAAAGAGAATCTTCCCCACGCAAAAGTTTCCGGCGGGGTCAGCAATCTTTCTTTTTCATTCCGCGGCAACAACCGCGTCCGCGAAGCGATTCACTCGGCGTTTTTGTATCACGCCGTAAAAGCGGGAATGGACATGGGAATCGTAAACGCAGGTCAGCTTGAAGTTTACGAAGAAATTCCCAAAGAGCTTTTGGAGCGCGTCGAAGACGCAATCTTTAACAGAAGAGAAGACGCGACGGAAAGATTAACCGACTACGCTCAAAACGTTGTTTCCGAAAAGAAGGAAGAGAGCAAAGACGCCGAATGGCGCGGCGCTCCGGTGGAAGAACGTCTGAAACACGCGCTGGTAAAGGGCATTACGGAATTCATAGACGTTGACGTCGAAGAAGCGCGGCAAAAATATAATAATCCCATTCATATAATCGAAGGTCCGCTGATGGACGGAATGAACGTCGTCGGCGATCTATTCGGTTCGGGAAAGATGTTTTTACCGCAAGTGGTTAAAAGCGCGCGCGTCATGAAAAAAGCGGTTGCCATTCTCATTCCGTATATCGAAGAAGACAAACGCCTCGCGGGCGATACGAGTCCGAACGGAACCGTTCTTCTCGCCACGGTGAAAGGCGATGTTCACGACATTGGAAAAAACATCGTCGGCGTCGTGCTCGGCTGCAACAATTACGACATAATCGACCTCGGCGTGATGGTTCCATCCGAAAAGATTCTTTCTACGGCAATTGAAAAAAACGTCGATGTAATCGGCTTGAGCGGATTAATTACGCCGTCGCTCGACGAAATGGTGCACGTCGCTAAAGAGATGG
>JAADIR010000196.1 GCA_013151245.1 Chlorobiota bacterium | reverse complement strand
GCTTCACTTTGTTGCGCCGAGACAAGCCGCCGAGATAAATTATACATTTTCCATTATCAATTATCAATTGCGGTTTACCGCGCTATGGTTCTACCACGTATTTAGTGGGAAATTTGTATAAGTACAAGGTAGAGAATATTTACTTTTATTATTCCCCAACCGCGACAAATAAAGGCGTAAAGTTTAGCGTTAAACTTACTGTAACCGAAGGCAACAAAGATAAACCTAAAAATTGCGCTCCTTGAGTAAAAGTATAAAACACAAAACCTAAAAAAATCAATTTTTTCCATTGGGTAGTTTTCAACCGTTTGATTTCGTTAACATATTTTCTTTTAGCGACAAAAGGAATGAAAAAGAGAAGTAATTACCCTGTTATTTCAATATCATATTTTGTTAAAAGCCCCGAAACATTTCCGATTGAAAATTTTGCGCTTTTTATTCGGTTAAACTCCGGATCAATGATAAAATTATACGCGGTTTCAAAATCAACGCCTTCGAGTATCGTATTTTCAAACACGGCTCTTGTTAAATCGCAATTTTCAAACACGGAGTTTGACAGATCGCATTCCGTAAAATCGGTTTCGCGCAGTTGAGAATTTTCAAAGAGCGTGTTTCTTATTTTCGTCTGAAAAAACAAACAATGGTCAATTACGCAGTTATCAAATGAAATTTCAAAGCCGAATTCATTACAGTTTTCAAAGTTTATACCCAACATTTTGCAATCTTTGAATTGTACGTTTCTTAACGCCGTTTCCGTTATGTTTGCCATACTTAAATTACAATTGACAAATTTACATTCGGAAAAAACAATTTCCGAAAGATCGGAGTTTGAAAAATCACAATTTGAGAAAACGCAATATTCATATTCTCCTTTTTCAAGCGGGTTTTTTGTAAAAGTCCGTTCGCCGATTTTTTTATCCGTTACGTAAACTTCCATATTTGGTTTTCTCTTTTGTAAATTATTTAAAATGTTTGTTCGAATTATTTTTAGAAAACTTTATTTCTTCCAAAACGACGGGGAAAGAAGAATCAAAATAGTAAAGAGTTCAAGTCGTCCGAGCAGCATCAGAAAAGAGAGGAACCACTTCCCGAAATCGCTAACGTGGGCGAAGTTGGACGCGGGACCGACGGAAGCAATAGCCGGACCGACGTTTCCGAGCGAAGTGGCAACCGCGCCGAGAGACGACTCCAATTCCATTCCGGTTAACGACATAACGAGCGTTCCGATTCCCGCAATGCCGATATAAAACAAAAAGAACGCCATTATGTTTGCAATGACGTTGGGCGTTACGGCGTGACCGTTGTATCTAAGCGGAATGACGGCGCGCGGATGAATCAAACGCTTCAGCTCAACCCAACTGTTTTTCAGCAGAAGCGTATGCCGCACGAATTTTATTCCGCCGCCCGTAGAACCGGCGCTTCCGCCGACGAACAGAAGAATAAAGAAAAAGACTTTTGCAACAAGTCCCCACGCTTCGTAATCGGCGGTAACGTAACCCGTAGTAGTTACGATTGACGTAATCTGAAAAAGCGAGTCGCGGAAAGAACGCTCAATCCCGAAAATATTTGTAACGCTTATTGCGACCGTTAAAACCAAAGTTGTTACAAGTATGAATCCGATATAAGCCTTAAATTCCTCGTCCTTTTTTGCGGCGTTGAAGTTTCCTTTCAGAATATGATAATGCAAAGAAAAATTCATTCCGGCAAAAATCATAAAAACGATTATTACGTATTGGATAAAGGGCGAAGTGTAATACGCAATGCTTGCCTGTTTTGTGGAATAACCGCCTGTAGCCATTGTAGTGAAAGAATGATTGATTGCGTCGTAGAACGTCATTCCGCCTATCATCAGCAAAAGGGTTTCGGAGAGAGTAAAAAGAAGATAAATTCCCCAAAGCCGTTTTGCCGTTTCGCGAACGCGCGGATGAATTTTGTCTTTAGTAACGCCGGGCACTTCCGCCGTAAAAAGCTGCATTCCGCCGATTCCCAATATCGGCAGTATCGCCAGCGAAAGAACAATCATTCCCATTCCGCCCATCCACTGAGTTGCGCTCCGCCAAAATAAAAGTCCTTTCGGCATCTCTTCGATGTTGTTCAGTATCGACGCGCCGGTTGTAGTGAAGCCGGACATCGTTTCGAAGAATGCGTCGGTGTAGCTGGGAATGCATCCGTGAATAACAAACGGAATTGCGCCGAACAACGAAAGGACAACCCAGCCCAATCCTACGACAATGTAGCCTTCTTTCTTTCTCAGCTCTTTATCGTCTCCCTTTGCAAGAAGGAATAAAATCAATCCGATTGCGGCAACCGAAATTGCCGAAAACAAAAGAACAAATAAATCGTCGGATTGATAATAAATAGAAAAGGGAATCCCGAGCAGCATAAAAAGCCCTTCGAGGATTAAAAGGAATCCGATAATTTTGAATATTACTTTAAAATGAATCATTCGCTAGAAAAGTTTTTCAACTTTCTTGATGCTTCCGGGAAGCGCAAAAACCACAACTTTGTCGTTGTCTTTCAACTGCGTGTCGCCGACGATAATTTTTCCCACTCCGTCGCGAACGTAGCCTCCGAGAATAGCGTTTGGAGGAAACTTTAATTTACGCACGGGTTTTTTCGTAATCTCCGCGCCCGGGCTTACGTTAAATTCAAACACTTCCGCGTCGATGCCCTGCAGCGTGGCAATAGAAACAACGTCGGTTTTTCTGATAAAGCGCGAAATGTTGTTAGCGGCAATCAGTTTTTTATTAATTAAAGAATCAAGCCCTATTGTTTGCGTCAGAGGAATATAATCCACGTTGTCAACCTGCGCGATTGTTTTTTCAATTCCGAAATGGCGCGCCATTAAAGCGGTGATGATGTTCGTTTCGGTGTCGTCGGTTACGGAAATAAACGCGTCCATATCGACTATTCCTTCCTGCGCGAGCAAATCAATATCGCGCCCGTCCCCTTGAATTACAAGGGTTTTGCTGAGGTAATCGGCTAACTCCGCCGTTTTATCAAGGTTAGATTCAATCAATTTTACGTTTGCGGTTTTTTCGAGCAGGCGCGCGGCTTTTCTGCCGATTCTTCCGCCGCCGAGAATCATAATGTTTTCAAGTTTCGTTTCTTCTTTGCCCGAAAGTTTAACAAACTCCGAAGCGCCTTCTTTAGTTGTGATTACAAAAATCTGATCGTTCGGCAAAAGAATATCGTCCGCCGAAGGAATAATGGTTTTTATTCCGCGGTAAATTGCCGCTATTCTGAAATCGAAATCGCTGTGCTCTTGAGCAAGCTGCTTGATTGTTTGACGGATTATTTTCGCTTTTTTATCGAGCTTCAAACCAATCAAAAACAACTTGCCCTCTTCAAACTCAATAACGTCGGTAGCCGCGGCGCGCTGAATAAGTTTTTCAATTTCAAACGCGGCAAGCTCTTCGGGATAAATCAGATGATCGACGCCGAGCGAGTTGAACATTTCGAGATGTTCTTCCAAAATGTATTCCGCGGTAGCCACGCGGGCGATTGTTTTTTTTGCGCCGAGTTTTTTCGCCAAAATTGTCGTGCTGATATTAACCGCTTGATTTGACGTTACGCCGACAACCAAATCGGCGTTTTCGCAGCCCGCGTTTTTTAAGACTCTAATTGACGTTGAAGACGCGGCTATTGTCATTACGTCGGTGTTTGCGTTTGTTCTTTCAAGCGCTTTTTCGTCTATGTCTATTACCGTTATGTCGTGCTGTTCCGAAGAAAGCTGTTTTGCCAAATGGAGCCCGACTTCTCCGGCTCCGGCGATAATAATTTTCATTTCTCTTTCGTCCTTAAAATTACAAAATTCGTTTGCCGGCTTTCTAAAAAAGATAGACCTGAAAACTCGACAATTAAAATTTAACTTGAAATAATAATTATCCCAAAAAATATTGCCGTTTTTTTTGACGGATAATTTTTAAATTATAAGAGAAAGCTAACTATTGCGGGTTTAATTAATAACTCGCGTTACGCAGTATTTTAATATGCGTTAAAAACAACAAAACAATCTGTCATTGCGAGAAGTCCGGCTGCCGTCGGACCCCTCCTCGCAACGACGGTTGATTACAATTCGCGCAACGTGAGTTAATAATAATAATTTTACCGGAAGGAACAAATAACCGGAGCGTTTTTATTATAAGAAATCGTATTTTTGAAACGCACGATAAATTACAAACGGAGAATATTTTGAAGAAGATGAAAATTTTTACGCCTGTTTTTCTTTTTTTTATTTTCACTAATCTTACCGCGCAGAAGGCGGATTACGATTCTTTGATTTCAACCGGCGTAAAAAAAATATATCAACTCAAATTCGATGAAGCCGAGAATGTTTTTCAATCGTTCGAGCGGGAATATCCGAAACGCGCGGCGGGACCTTTTTTCGACGCTATGATTTTATGGTGGAAAATACGCCTCGATATGTACGACGAACAATACGACGACGAGTTTTACGATAAGATTGAGAACGTTCTCGATTTCTGCGACGAGCTGCTGGACGAAAACGACGAAGATTCCGAGGCTTTGTTTTTCAAAGGAGGCGCGCTCGGCTTCCGCGGATGGCTTCATTCGATTAGAAAAGAATGGTTCGACGCGGCGCTCGACGGAAAAGACGCTCTTCCGCTTGTGTATGAATCTTACAAACAGGACACTACGAACACAGACGCGTATCTCGGTTTCGGCATTTACGATTACTACACTGCGGTTATTCCGGAAAAATATCCTTTCGTAAAACCGGTAATGATTTTCTTTCCCGACGGAAACAAAGAGCGGGGATTGAAGGAGCTTGAAATTGCCGCCGAAAAAGGAAAATACGCAAAATACGAAGCGCTCTTTTTCCTGATGATTTCAAATTATCAGTTCGAAGAAAATTACGATAAATCTTTGGAATACGCTGATAGAATGCTGGCGGAGTTTCCCGACAATCCCGTTTTCGAAAAATACAAAGCGCGTTCGTTTGTTAAAAAAGGGGATTATAAAACCGCCGCTGAAATTTTTGCCGAAATCTATCGCAAGTGTTCCGCAGGATTTACCGGCTACAACAACCGCATCAAAAGAGAAGCGTCGTACTACGTTGGAAACCAATTTTTACGCGACGGCAAACTCGACAGCGCTTACGCTTATTTCAGAGAATGCGAATTGCTTTCTCAAATAGTCGATAAAGAAAAAGAAACCGGATTTTTAATAAGCTCGGAAATGATGCTGGCTAAAATTCTTGAACGGCAGGGGAAATACGACGACGCTATTGCGAAACTAAAAATGGTGTTGGAACAGAAAGAATACAAAGGCTCTCACAAAAAAGCCGAAACCCGAATTAAACGGATGGAAAATAATCCCAAGAAAAATTTAAAGTTGTTAAACGACGGGAAAAGATAGAATCAATTTTACGCAAGTTTTCCGTATTTCAAAAGCGACCGTCGTTCCCGCAAAAGCCCGCCCGACGGCACAGATAGCCGGGAATCCATCGTTGTTTTAACAATTTACGAATGATGAAAAATAAATATTCGATTTTTTTCCGGCGTTGGAAGCGGAATAAACATTTCCGGAAACTATTCCCTTAAAAATTAAAACGCCGTTGAAACCCCGAAACGGTGAAGCGAACCGATTGTTCCCAAAGAGGAAAAAGCGTAATCAACGCGATAGCCGCTTACGTTAACGCCGAGACCCAAATTAAAGCCCGCAAACCCCGCCGTCGTTCCCACTTTCATATCTTTTCTTTTTCCGTTGTCGAAGCCGAATCTGAGGGCAAAAACTTTACTAACCTTTATTTCCGCGCCCAACATAAAGTTGGAAAATCTGTCGCCGAAATTATCGTAATCGTCGCTCAATCTGCTGAACTGGAAATAGAAAGTAAGAGGGAGATGCGCCAGCGTTTTGCTGAAACCCAAACGCATATCCAAAGGAAGATCCTCTTTTGTATCAACGTAAGACGAAAGTTGACCGCCGACGTTTACAATGGAAAACCCGAAGCTCCATCTTGACGAAGGAATTAAATACTGCAAACCGACGTCGAACGCGGCGCCGGTTGAAGAATAATCGGCAATTGAAGAATAGATAAATTTAACGTTTACTCCGTAGAAGAAATTTTCGGCTAGAATGTTGGCGTAAGAAAGCGTGAATGAAAAATCGCCCGCGCCGAATTCCCCGGTTTGGTTGCCGAACTCGTCGGCTTCGGTAAACGAACCGTAGCTTATGTATTGAACGCCCGCGGCAAATCTTCCTATTCCTTCGAACTCGCGCGAATACGTTAAGCTGGCAGAGTTGACGTCAAGCAGATGTTTTACGAACGAAAAAGAAACCGGCTGTTTTTCCAAAGCTCCCAAACCGGCGGGATTGTAAAATATCACGTCGGGATCGTCGTAATTAGCGACAAAACTTCCCGCAAGCGCCGCGGCTCTGGGACTGTAATCCATTCGTAAAAATTCATATACGCTTTGCGCCGAAACCGTTCCCGCGACAAATATAAAAATCAGTAATAGCGAAACTCTTTTCATCTATTCCTCAAAAAATCTCTAATATTTAATTAACGATATTAAACTTTCTCATTTATAAATGCAAGGCAAATTTAGTTGCCTATTGTTTAAGGAGCAATAACAACAGTCAAGTATCCGTTAAAATATTTTTTTATTGGAAATGAATTTACTTTTTAAATGTTACCGTAAAATTGCGGCGCTTATTTTCCTTTTGCTTTGATTATGCTAAGACCCGCCGTTAAAACGATCCAAACCGAAACTCGAAACGTCATTGCGTTTACGCTGTGCTCCGATATAACGTCGCCGAATACGGTTTTTAAAAGAAGCAATACAATTATGTGCGCTCCGAGAATGACAAAAGATATCAAAAGAGCTTTCCTATTTCTTGTCCAAATTAGAATTCCCGCAAACGCCGAAACGGTTCCCATTATTACGTTGTAACTTACCAACGACGTAAAATATTGATATCCCGGATCATAAAGCCCAAGCAAAACTCTCGAACCGGCAAAGACCGCCATTAAACCGATTGCCGCAGCCAGCACGGCAATTATCTTAACCGCTATTTTCATTTTTCTTCCTATTATTTTAATTAAATATTTTACAATTATAAAAAAGTGAATTTTAGATAAAACCGAAACGACGCGTTTTTCGAATAGATATCCGGCAGGGTTTTATAAATTCCGTATCGTTCGTAAAAAACAACGTCCGTCCCAACGCCAAATCCTTTGGTAAATTCGTAATTTATCCCGAAGTTGAATAATCCGATAAATTCTTCCCCTTCTATTCCATTTAAAACATGTATCCAAAACTGTTTATATTTAAAAAAGAAAAGCCAAGAATCCGCCAAACGAAAATCGCTGAAGAACCGGAAACCCAAGCCGGGACCCAAATTATAATCGCGCCCCACTTCCACGGAATACTTTGAATTTGAAGAACCGATTAACACCAACGCCAAACCTACGGAATTTTGAATTTGAGAATTAGACGAGAGCTTTGTTAAATTGCTGATTTCTCCCGTTAAACTCGACGCCGAGAATTTATAAATCGAATTAAAAAGCAAATCGAATTCTTTGTACAATCCGGCGACGTTATTTTTTGAATTGAAAGCATAAAAACTTTTATCCCATAAAACGCCGCTTGCGGAAATTCCGATTATATTATTTCCTTCGGTAAAAGAGACTTCGCTGTGAACTCTGAAATATTCAAACGGCTTGCGATGGCTGCCGGTTTTAAATTTGCCGCCGTAATGCATATCGAACTTCAGCAAAAGATATAAGTAGTCGTTTTGAAAATCTCTGTTGATAAAAAGAGTGTTGCTTCCGATTGATAAATCGACAATGTATTTTTTTCTTTTGGGTTTTGCGCCCATCTTCCAGGGTTTCCCTTTCAGCAAACGGTTGAACGCGTGCATCGGAGCAAGTATTAACGCGGAAACCTCGCGCAGCGCTCTTTCAAAACCGGTTGCGCTTTCGTCAATAATTAAATTGGAAACTCTGTATGTAATTTCTCCAAGAGTAATGCCGCTGATTGTAGTATTCAATAAATCATTGTACGAAGGTCGTTCAATTTCCATAAAGTATTCCCACATCAAACTGCCGCCGAAAGCGTAAGGAATCGATTCCCAAAAACTTAAGCCGTTTGATCTTGCCGCATTAAAATACGACGCGCCATGATAAGGATGATAGAACTGGTTCATTGCAAAACCGTCGCTGTCCCACGTAAATCCGTACTTAATATTGTCGCTCG
Source organism: Chlorobiota bacterium (assembly GCA_013151245.1). GTDB lineage: Bacteria > Bacteroidota > Ignavibacteria > Ignavibacteriales > Melioribacteraceae > JAADIR01. The sequence continues at coordinate 7,030 of JAADIR010000196.1, read as the reverse complement.
CCGATTGGAGGCTGATATTCGCCCATCCTTCTTTTGTTAAATATTCGTTGTACGATAACACGAAAAAATTTAAACCGATAATCTCTATCGCAGGCAGCCAATAATTTTTTTCGCTTTTATTTTCTTTGTCCGAAAATTTTAGTTCGACCGGTTTGTCATAGTTCTTTTTTGAATAAAATAACCGCGAGTTTTGTCCGTAAATATTAATATACGAGAATAGCATCAACAGCGTTCCCCAAACGACGAAAAGATTGAATTTTAATCTTTTATTTTTCTCATAATATTTATGAAGCGCATTCATCATCGTTTCCCGGATGATTTGTAAACAAGCGTTTAGCGCGTCGTCTCTTTTTCACGCTGTTTTTTCGAAAGAATAAATTGTTCGGCGTCAACGCGGGTCAGTTCGATTGAGATTGAAAATATGAACATTGAAATTTCAATGTTAAGACGATTTTTATCCTCAAGAACAAATTCAGGTTCAACTACTTTTCCCTTCTTGGCGGCGTAAAACGTTCCTCCCGACCAAGCGTTTTCGCCTTCGTATTTGAAACCGTTCATTACCTGCAATCCTTCAACGGGTCTGTTTCTTAAACTGTCAACCGGATTCTCCTTGTCCTTCAACGGCGAACCGTCTTCTTCCTTTTCCCGCATCCAAAGAATTTTCCCGTTATAATATTCGCCGTCTTTAAATATTTCAATAATCCCCTCGTCGTCGGGCATCAGCCAAGTTCCAACAATTGCATCGGCTTTATTTGCGGGAACCTGCGCCGGCGCTAAACCGGCAAAGCCGAGGAAGATTAAGAGAAGTATTCCGCCTTTTTTGTTTGTCATTTTTCTCGATTTTAATTTTTTTCTTAATTATCGTTAAAAATAAACGAACCGACAATTCACGTTTTCGCTTCGCCTATTAAATTCGGATAAAGATTTTTACATTCAATCCGCGTCGTTATTTTCCTTTTTTAAAAACTTAACGATCAAAATAGAAAGTTCGGGTTCCGCAATTACGTCGTGGGGTATTCCCGCTTTTACCAAAACCATCGCGCCGGGTTTCAATTCAATCGTTTTATCGTTATCGCCCAAAACGAGCTTTCCTCTTCCCGCGGCGCCGAGAACCCAAAAGGCGTTCTTTTCCGTGTGAACGCCCATAGCTTTGCCGTCTCGTAAAGTTACGTTCGCAATTATGTTTTCTTCGCTTTTGAAAAGAAGATTTTTCTCAAGCGCTTTTCCGTCGTTTATTGTAGCGGTATAACTGAGTATTTCGTAATCGGAATCCGATATCTGCGCCGAATTTGTCACGGCTGAAACTATTAAGATTACAACCGCCATCGTTATTGTTTTTATTTTGTTCACGCTTTTCCTTTTTTTGAATATTAGAAACTATAAATTATTTTTCCGTAAAGCATATCGTTTTTGTTAAATTGCCCGAACTGACCTTCCGTTCCGGTAAATACATTTGCTCCGAACTGCAAGTTTATGCTGTCCGAAAAATCATATAAAACGCGCGGACGCATAAGCGCGGCGTCGTATTCAAAATCGTAATACATAAAAAATTCAAAATCCAGAGTTTCGTTCAGCGTAGAATAACGGGCAAGGAAGGTTGCCATATTATTGTATTCGCCTTTGAAAAACGGAGTGGGCTTAATTACGTCTTCATAATCCATTATCGCTTTTTGAATAAACTGCATACTGAAATTGATATCAAAAAGAGTGAAATCGGTTCCGAGCATATAATGGATATAATCTTTTTGAACTACGCCTTTATCAATTTGCGGAGTTAATGTGTTAAAGTATTTTCCGAAATAATAAGCCGCTTCGCCTCTAAACACAAAAGGTCCGAGCGTAGCGCTGAAACTTCCGCCGGCAAGCGAAAGTCTGTTGTGTTCGGGAGTTATCGTCAAATTCATTCCGCCCGAACCGTCGGGTTTAAATGACGAATACATAGTAGGATCGTCGTCCCACATATAACCGCCCATAATTTCGAAATCAACATATTCCGTAAGAGCCGAATATTTCAAAAATATTTCGCTGTTTTCCAGCGACGATTTTACTTCTTGCTTTGAGTAATCAAAAGTCGGGGGAACCTGAAAATCCGGTCGGATAGCCCAAACGGAATTCGGGGCGGCATATTTTGTAGGCGTAAAAACCGGAAGCCAAACAAGTTCGAACGTATTGTCGCCTACGTAATAATCAAACTTTGCTCCGATTACTCCGAGACGAATTTCATCAAACTCGGGAAGCAAAAATTCATACAAATTTTTCGGGGAAACAATGTCGGTAATAAAAACGCCGTCGGCTTTTCCCCAAACTATCTGCTGCTTACCGACTCTTAAATCGAAATTATCAAAATACAAATCTATGTACGCTTCCCGCATTTCGAAAGTTAAACTATCGGCGTAATCATGATAGATAAGCGGGTTAACTTTAAATGCGGAGTTATTATATCTTGTTTCAAAATTCAGGTTGAATGTGTTTTGTAAGATCACAAAATCGTTCGAACCGTTCCCGACAAGCATACCGGAATAGTTTCTAACGTATCCCGAAAAATCCAAACTTTGCGCGAACGCAAATTGCGTAAAGACCATTACTGCGATAAATATATATTTTTTCATTTTTCCACCTCTTAAAATCTAAATTGATCCGTCATAAAACCGATTCTTACTATGTCCCTGTTTATGGGAAAATATATGTTATAATAATCCTGACCGTGATAATATTGAATAAAAAAACCGATCTCTTCAAAAAAAGAAGGATGGTAATAAAATGTTACGCTTCCAATAAATCTATTGAACGAAAGCGCGCTCCAATCGTAAATATCTCCGAAGAGCCAAGTGATTTCTCCTTTCAGCGAAAATTCCGCGCGTTCTTTTTTACCGTTTTCCAATTTATAAGGGAGCTTAAAAATTGCGAATTTAAAATGCCCTCTGTAAAAACCGTAAATTCCTTTTAATTCTGCGTTTGAAAAGGATTCCGGATGGAATTCAAAAGAGGCGCTGAAAAATTGCGCGGCATTTAGAGAGTTATCATAAAAAGTTTTTATCAATCCCGCTTCAAAATAGTTCGTAGAAAAATTCCCGGATTCATAATTGATCTCTCCGTTCTTTAAATAGAAATCATTTTGCTGACCGTTTGAATGATGCGCAATTTTTCCGAACATGTGGAAATTATTGATCGAAAGTTCTTTTCCTATTGAATAATAAATAGTGATTTGAGGCATATAACTTGGAGTTTGCACGGGAAGCGATTCTTTGTCGTACATCCGCAAAATAACCTGCGGAGTAAGAACTCCCATTAATCTTGCTTTCTTATTAACTCTTAAAATAAAATTGGGAATTAAATTTGCCTCGAAAATAAGCGGTTCTAAATTTCCCAATCCGCCTCCGGCGGTTACATAGCTGTTTCCGCTGTAAACCGCCGAAATCAAAGAAAGATCAAAATCATATTCTTTATCGGAAGCCGTTTGGGAATAAAGGGGAAGACTTAACAAAAATATTAAAGACAATATTTGTACGTTAAATCTTCCCGTAATTCTATTTAATGATTGACAATTCATTTTCAGCTAACTTAAATTCCTCTCGTCATCATTCTTTCGGTGAATTTCGATTTTGAAATTCCCGAGTTAATTTTTACGTTCGTTAATTCCATTACGGTTTTATGCTCTTTTTGAACGTTGTTCATTTCCGTGTGCGTAATAATTAAAAACCCTTTTATGTCTTGATATTTATTGACCGTAAGCGTTTTCAAGTAATCGCCGTCTTCGTCGTAAAAGTCTTTTTTCAAACCGATCCATTTATCTTTGATAATCCAAGTAACGGTTTTCGAATACATGTAATCTTCGTCTTTCGGCGTACTTTCCACTACATAGCAATCTTCGCCGTTAAGTTTTTCTTCGCGAAGCAATTTATGCGTATCGTCCGAAGGTTTTCTATCGCCCAAATCGTCGTAAGTAAAATCGGAACCCATAAAATAATCGCTTTTGCTGTCGCTGGAGATACGTTTGGTTTTTTTCAGCGCAGGCAGATAGATCCATTGATCGTCGTCTTTGCCTTCCTCGTCGTAGCTCCAGTTCATAAACGAAGTGTTTTTAACGTCCGCCGGCGAAACGAAAAACATAATTTTCTTTTCGACCTCGCCGAAGTCGCGCGAAAATTGTTTGATCTCGCGGACTCTTTCGTTGCCGCTTGAATTGATAAGTATCATTTTCAGATCGGCGGTCATATCGTCGCCCACGGGACGATTATAAACGTTTTCGATAATTTGCAAACCGGTTATTTTCTGAGCGAAAACCGAAACGTTTGCTAATGTAAACAATGCAAAAACAATTGCGGATATTTTTAATGTTTTCATTTTAGTTCTCTCCTGTCGCGGCGTAATCCCGATTTATCGGGACGAAGCCGGACTCATTTAATTTAGAAATTATTTTGTTTCAGAAACATCTTTTTTTTAATCATTTGCTTTCAAGATTACTTTGTTTTTGAACTTATTTTATTTTTGAAATATATATTTGATTGATAAAGTAAAATCACCATAATAGTAAGCGTTCCGACGAAGCTGATAAACATATTCAGCGAAACTAAAAATCCGAGTTCCCGGTTGGGCGGGAAAACCGAAAAGAGAAGCACCAGAAAACCGGCTATTACGACGATTGCGTTGAACATAATTGCGCGCCCCGAATGAGCCATTGTTTTCTTAACGGTTAAATCCTTATCTCCGCAAACGGAGTTGAGTTTATATTGCTCGAGCAGGTGAACCGCATAGTCGATTCCGATTCCTATCGCAATGCTTGAAAGGAGCGCCGTTGTCGAGTTAAGCGGAATGCCGAACCACCCCATAATTCCGAAACTTATCACCGCCGTAATCATAATTGGAACCGAGCCGATTAAGCCGAGCTTGATATTTTTGAACATAATTGACAGCAGTATTATCACAATGAATAGAGACATTATCAAACTGATAATTTGTCCTTCGAGAATCAAATCCGTAAAGACGAGCGCTTTATATCCCGAACCGGCATAGTTCATAGTTACGCCGAGTTTTTTGAAATCTCCTTTGAAATTATCAATCTGCGCCAAAGCCGAATTTATAGCTTTTGAATTATCGCTTTTCAACTGAAAAGTTATATTTGCCTTGTTGTAGCTTTCCGTTACAACTTTCCAGAGATTATCCGGGTCGCCGGACATTTCGTAAAGAAGAAGATACTGCGCGATTAAATTCTGGTTGTCGGGAATTGTGTTGAATTTTTCTTTATCGGCATGCATTACCATATTCATTCTTCTTAGGTAGTCCGCAAGCGAAAACGAATCTCCAACGACTTTCAAATTGCCGTCAACCGTCTTCTGCATTTTAGCGACAAGTTTAAGAATTGCGGGATTCTTGAACGCGTCTTCTTTTTCGCTATCCAATATCAGATTAATAGTTGACGTTCCGCCGAAATGTTCGTTGATGAATTTATCGGTCAAAACAATATCGCTGTCTTTTTCGAACTTATCGAGGAAACTGGAGTTGATCCAGACTTTTGTCATTCCGAAAATAGACGCCGCAACGATAATAATTGTCGCAAAGATTGTTATGTATTTATGTTTCAAAACTTTTTCGGCAATATCATACGCCAATTGGTCGGAATGTTTGTCCGTTTCTTTTTTCTTTTTTTCTTTGAATTTAGGAAGCCCGAACGCCATAATTCCGGCGGGAATTAAAACCAGAGAAAAGACCATTGCAACCATAACGCCGAAGGCGGTAAAAATACCGAAATATTTAATCGGGTAAACTTGCGACGTAAGAAGAGAAATAAATCCCACCGCCGTTGTTACCGACGTCATCACCACCGGCGACCACATGTGTTTTAACATATCCTTCACCGCTTCAAGTTTTGTGGTATCGGGATGTTTTCTCATATACAAATGCAGGTGGCTGTAGAGATGAATTCCATCGGCCACCCCAATCGCAATGAGCATTACGGGTATCATCGTTGAAACCGCGTAAATCGGGATGTTCACAACCGCCATCAATCCGAACGCCCAAATTGTGCTGAAAAAGACAACCAGCATTGTTAGGATAGTGCTTTTAACGCTCCGCAATGTAAAATATAAAACAAGCGTAATTACAAGAAGAACTAAAGGCACCATTTTTTTCATATCTGCGGGACCCAATAAAGCCATTGTTCCTTCAACAATCGGTCTGCCCGCTACATAAAGCTTGTTATTGGGCGTTTCATATTCTTTGGCTACTTTAAGAATTTCTTTGTAAAATTCTTGCGAAAAAACGTCGTCGTTAATTGCGGCGATAACCACCGTAACCGTTTCGTCCGTTGAAACCAAACGCCCGAAAACCATATCGTTGGATTCGACTTTTTGTTTCAGCTCGTCCAATTTCTCTTTTGTTTTCGGAACTTTTTTGAAGAACGCTTTAACGTCCATCCCGTCTTCGGTTCCAACGATGTTGTCCGCGGTATAAAGAGAAGTAACGTCCGCCTTTTCAATTTGTTTTAATTTTTGAAGACGCTTCGTAAGTTTTTTAACGATCTCCAGAGTTTCGTAATTATAAACTCCGCTTTTGTTTTCGATGGCAATTATAATACCGTCTTTTATATTAAACCATTTTTCAGCCTTATTACTGTAAACAAACGCCGGGTGATCTTCCGGCATATATTTGTCGAGATTTGTTTCCATCTTCGTGTTCTCTTTCATCGGAAACAGGAATAGTACCGTAATAATGAGAATAGCCCCCAACACCAGGTAAGGCGCTTTTAATAATTTACTTAATAGTTTTTCCATCATTTATTCCTTTTAATAGTTTGTTAATATTAACTAACAAGTATTCGCAAAAAAAAAATTATTTTTGAATCATCAACTTAACCGAAGCGAACAATTTATCGCCTTCTTTTTTAAGATCGAAAGCGTAACCGCACAATTCCCATTTTTTTACTATAAGGCGAAGCGAACCCACTATAACAATTGCAATATATTGGTTGTTCACGTCCGTTCTTAATTCGCCGGCTTTTTGACCCGCTTTTATTATTTGACGAAATATGTCT
>JAADIR010000023.1 GCA_013151245.1 Chlorobiota bacterium | reverse complement strand
AAATAGCCGATTTGATTGACGAAAATCGAATTCATCAAACTCGCGAAAAACAGAAAGAGAAAAACAAAAATCGTTTTGTCAATAATTTTTACCGTCGTTGCGTTTTCTTTCATCCGATTCCAAATAGAATATTTAAGCGTAATTTACTTTTCATTTCATTCCGAGTTTTCTTTTTTCTTCATTAACCGAAACTTTACTTTTTACCGAGATTCAACTGCCAAAGTTTAGCGTATTTTACAAAAACGTAAGTCGATGAAAAAACCGCGAGAACAAATCCGTGAAGTCCGTCTAAAAACCCCAACCGGATGAAATACATTTTACCGAATAAAAAAATCGGTCGTAACAACAAATCGTTCAACGTTGCGTTTTTATTTTTAGCTTGAAGTTCTTTAGCGGCGAGAGTCGTGTATCTGTTGAACTTTTCGAAATAGTGATGAATATCCGGATCGGTGTAATGTTCGAGATCGGCTTTTAATTCTCCGGCTTTCCCTTCGTAAACAAGATGTTCGTGCACTTCGCTGTCGCTGAATTTCGCTTTGTGTTTGTTGAACAAACGTTCCACTCTGCCCGGATACCAGCCGCTGTGCTTAATCCATTTCCCCAAAAAATAGGCGCGTCTTGCAACCGAATAAACGAAATACTTCGGCTCGGTTTCTTTAAACTTCAATAATTCATTTTTTAATTCTTCCGTCAACGCTTCGTCCGAATCAATCCACAAAATCCAATCGTGTTTTGTTTTTTCAACGGCTAATTGTTTTGTGGCTGAATATCCTTTCCATTCCGAAATGAAATATGAAACGTTCTCAAACGATTTAACGATTTCAAGAGTTTTATCGGTCGATTTGTCGTCAACGATAACCACAATGTCGTCAATACACCCGACGAGACTTTCAAGGCATCGCCCGATGTTTTCTTCTTCATTCTTCGCGATGATTATCGCCGATAATTTCAATCTATTTTGCATACTTTTTATCTATCCCTAAACTGCAACTCGTAAAGTTTACGGTAAATTCCCTTCTCTTCCTTCATCAGTTCGTCGTGCTTGCCCGATTGAACGATAACGCCCTTGTCAATCACGATAATCTTATCGGCGTTTCTGATTGTGCTCAAACGGTGAGCTATAACGAGCGTCGTTCGCGTCGTCATCAACCGCTCAATCGCTTCTTGCACAAGGGCTTCCGATTCGTTGTCGAGCGAAGAAGTCGCCTCGTCCAAAATCATAATCGGCGGATTTACAAGCAGCGCGCGCGCTATTGATATTCTTTGTCTCTGTCCGCCGGAAAGTTTCGTTCCTCTTTCGCCAATTATCGTTTCGTAACCTTTCGGGAATTCCATAATAAAATCGTTCGCGTTTGCGGCGATGGCGGCTTCTTTGATCTTTTCAAAGTCCATATCGAGCAAGCCGTACGCGATGTTGTTTCTAATCGTATCGTTGAATAAAACCGTTTCCTGACTAACGATTCCCATCAAGTTGCGTAAATCTTTCACTCGTATTTTTTTTATATCAATTCCGTCCAGCGCTATTACGCCTTTTATCGGATCGTAAAATCTCGGCAGCAAATCTATCAGCGTGGATTTGCCGGCGCCGCTGCTCCCAACAAAGGCGACAATCTCCCCTTTTTTCATTTCGAACGAAATATTATCAAGAACAAGCTCGGCATTATCCTCGTAATGAAAACTGACGTTTTTGTATTCAATTTTATTATTAAACTCTTTAACTTCCGCCGCGTCTTCGGCGTCTTTGATTTCCGGCTCAATGTCTATTATTTCAAATATTCTGTCAGCCGCGGCGCTCGATTCCTGTATCCGACTATTAACGCTGCTCAATTCTTTTATGGGCGGCATCATTTGAAAAATCGCAAATAGAAACGCCAAAAACTCACTCGCTTTTAGAGTATGTTCTTTGAGCACCAGTTCTCCGCCGTAATAAATAATTACAACTCCGACAATAACGCTTAAAAATTCCGTAAGCGGACTCGAAACGTTTCTTATGCGCGCAATTTTAAGAACAATTTTAAAATATTTATTCGTTTCCTTTTCGAACTTCTTGTTTTCGTATTCTTCCATTCCAAACGCCTTGACTATTTTGACGCCTGAAATAGTCTCCTGTAAAACCGAAGTAATATCCGCCATTTTTGCCTGCAGTATCGAACTCTGCTTCCTTAAAATGTTTCCCACCCAAGCAATAATTCCGATTGAGAACGGAAGCACAATAAACGAAAACAAAGTCAGCCTCGCAGAAATTGAAAGCGCTATTCCCAGAAATACCAATATAGTAAGGGGTTCGCGAATCAAGTTTAGGAAAACCGCCGCCACGCTTTGCTGAACGACGGTTACGTCGTTTGTAATTCGCGAAATTAAATTGCCCGTGCGTTCATTTTTGAAGAAACTCATCGGCAGTTTGTGGAGCTGACGATACGCTTCGTTTCGTAAATCGCGTATAACTCCCTGTTCAACAAAAGCTAAGAAATAAGCCTGAAGATATCCGAAAAGATTTTTCAACAAAAACGTTACTAAAATCAACGCGCAAATTCTAAAAAGAATTTCAGCGATATCGCCCGTGAAAACAAATTCGTTAAATCTAGTCGCAAGTTCGTTCCCAAAGTTTACGAGCCAATCGGGTAAAATTGAAGTCGATCGTTGAACGGCGGAAGTCGTAGCCGCCGGAGATTTATCGGACTGCTGGAAAAGCGTATCAAGCAGAGGAATAGTTAAATAGATTGTCGCTCCGTTAAGTAGAGAGTAAAGTATTGTGCTGAACACGGAAACGGAAAGATGCTTCCAATATTTCTTGACGTATCTTAATATTCGAAAGTATGTTTTCATAAATTATTAAAATTTAAAATTGAATTGATTCCGCAGCCGCCTTCGAAATTCAAAGTCATAATTTCTTCTCTTCTCATCAAATCATAAAACGTTATATTTTTTACACCGTTTATCCAACAATCATAAACTAATATTTTACCGTGAAAAAGATATTCATCAAGATTGCCTGAAATTACCGTCAGTAATTTATGATTTCTCAAATTAACAACAAACAAATTCCTAACGCTTCTCTTAACCGAATCGGCTGGCGTTTGAACCGAATCGACCGTCGTCATTAAAAAATAATTTTCGTCGCCGCTCCATTTTGTGGAAATAATTTTTCCTTTAAATTCGAATACGTCGGTTTTAAGTCCTTTCAAAAAATCCACAACCGAAGCGATCGCCGTATCTTCTCGTTCTCGAAACTTAATCATAATTTTTTTTGAATCCGCTTCAAACTTCAGTTCCGGCGCTTTTTCCTTAAATGAAACCGACATCAATGCAATTTTTTCGGTTAACGTATCGAGCAAATTGCCGGCGGCGTCGTAATCGGACGTCCGTTTAATAACGTCCGCATTTGTCAGCGAATCCAGTAAAAGGAACTGCGTATTAAAAAGATTCGGGGAAATCCAACCCGCTTTTAACTGCATTCCGTTTCCGTAATAATCTATTCTTCGAACAGACATTTTTTCCTTTTGGAACAAAAACAATTGCGCTCTGCGTATTGAAGGGAATCCGCCTCGGCGGGAAAGTTTTTGGGCGACGGTAAAATAGACGCCGCCGGATTCATTTTGCCGGAATAATTTCAAAATCGGTTTTCCCCAACGGCTCCAAACCAGATTTGTTTTTCGCGTGAACAAATCCATTGAATATAAAGCCGCTCTTCCCAAATAATCGCCGACAAAATAAAATTCTCTGTATTTCTCTTCCTGTTTAATTTTATTCTTAAAAATATTAATATCTTTTAATTTAAAGTATTCTGAAAAATGAAAACCCTGCATCCAAGCCGCGTCATACGATGAAATGCTGTCCACTCGAACGGCAAAGCGGTTCTTTATTTTGTCCGAGGGTTTAACGCTTAAAGAATAAAATGCGCTGTCTAAATTTGCGGCGATGAGAGAATCGTTTAAATTGCCCTTATTTTTGACTGTTAGAGAAAGCGAATATTCTTTCGGATAAAATACTTTTTTTGTCGTTTTGTTCTCTTCTTTTTTCGAACAAGCCGATAGAAAGAGGATCGGCAAAACTACGAACAACAAAACGTAAATACTGCGTCTCTTCATTTTATCCCCGCGGATGATAGTTTTTATGCTCTTGTTTCACAAAGTCGCGATCAATTTGCGTGTAGATTTGAGTCGTTGAAATATCCGAATGCCCAAGCATCTCTTGTACGGCGCGTAGATCCGCTCCGCCCTCAACGAGATGAGTGGCGAAAGAATGGCGAAAAGTGTGCGGATGAACCTCTTTTGTAATTCCCGCTTCCTTTGAATATTTATCAACTATTTTCCAAATCGACATTCTCGAAAGCCGCGTTCCTCTAACGCTTAAATAAACAAAGTTTTTGCTTTTCATTTTTTTTTCGAGTTGCGGGCGCGACTTTACAAGGTATTCCTCAATCCATCGCTGCGCGCTTTTCCCTACCGGAACCAGCCGCTGTTTTGAACCTTTTCCCAAAACGCGGATAATTTCTTCTTCAAGAAACAGATCCGTTAACTTTAATCCCGTTAATTCCGAAACTCGCAAACCGGATGAATACAAAAGCTCCAAAACCGCTCGGTCGCGCAAGCCTAACGTTGACGCGGTATTCGGACGTTCTAAAATATTATCGACCTCGGCGACCGAAAGAACTACGGGTAATTTTCGCGAACTTCCGACCGAAGCAAGTTTTTCGGTTGGATCGTTTTTAATATAACCGCTCTTTTTGAGATATAAGAAAAATCCTTTTATCGACGAATGATATCTCGAAACGGTCGAAGGCGTTTTCCCTAATTCGCGCTGAAATTCAAAAAAGCGGTTCAAACTTTTAACGTTTGCGTCGTTTAAATCTTTTATTTCAATCGACGTAAAGAAATTCAAAAGACCGAGTATATCGTTTTTGTATGATTCAACCGAGTTCTCCGATAAATTTTTTTCCAGTCTGAGAACCGATAAATATTCCTTCAAAAAAACTTCCATTATCCGGATTTTTCGCCGGAATCTTCCGGTTCTTCCCGTTCGATTTGGTCTTGGTTCGGGTATCTTATTCTTTTGTGATGCTGCCCGACAATGATAGTGAGAAACGCTCCTCTTATTTTATTTAAGTCCCGCAGAGTAATCGGCGATTCATCTAATTGCCCGTCCTCTATTCTGGTTTTGAAAATATGATTTATCATATTCTCGACTTTCTGCTGTTCAAATTCCTCAATCGATCGGGACGCCGATTCGCATGCGTCGGCAAGCATAAGAAGCGCGGTTTCTTTCGAATGCGGTTTCGGTCCTTTATATCTAAAGTCTTTTTCGTCCACATTTTCTTTGCCGTATTTTTTGACGGCTTTTTCATAAAAATACTGTACAAGCATCGTTCCGTGGTGTTCGGGAATAAAATCAATTATCTCTTGCGGCAGCTTCGCTTCTTTTGCTAATTCTATTCCGCGCGCAACGTGTTCAATTATATGCTTAGCGCTTGTTTTCGGCTCCATTTCTTCATGGATATTTACGTCGTTCATTTGGTTTTCAACAAACTCTTCAGGATTGAGCGTCTTTCCTATATCGTGATAATATGCTCCGACCCGCGCCAATATTGGGTTTGCGCCAATTTCTTCGGCGGCTGTTTCCACAAGCGAGCCGATAGTCATCGAATGTGTAAAAGTGCCCGGCGCTTTTTTCGCCAGTTCGCGGAGAAGCGGATTGTTGAAATCGGATAGCTCGAGCAGAGTAAGTTCCGTTGTGATTTTAAAGAAACGCTCGACGAAAATAATTATTCCGTAAGCGAACGCCGGACTTATCAGCGCGTTAACCGCGGCAAAGGAAGCGGAAATCAAAATCTGATCCCACGGCTCAAACCTTTCGAAACCGAAAGCAATAATACTTAAAACATATCCGACGAGAATAAAAGTAAAGGAACGGAAAATCTGCGTTCTGTTTTTCATGTCGCGCACGGAATAAGCCGCCAAACCGCCGGCAACAATATTCATCACGGCAAAGACGTAATCGTTGCCGCGCAAACCGCCGATAATCAAAGCGGCGACAACTGTGTTGTAAAATCCCACTCTCGAATCAAACACAATTGTCATCAGCATCGATATAATCGGAATTAGGATAAGGTATTCAACCGGCGCCGCAACGTCCATCATCGAAACAAGGAACGCCAATCCGCTTACAAAGAGAAGACTGATAGAAATGAGCAATATTTTCGAAGCGTCGTAATAAATTCTTTTTCTGAAAAGAAAAATGTAAATGATGAACGGAACGAGAACAAGCAAAATGTGCAGATATTCTCCGACCCTTTGTTCCAGTTGATAAATAAAACCGACTCTGGTCCCTTTTGCCTTGCGATACGATTCGATTTTCAGTTTTGTCAGCGGCGTTATTAATTCATGCTTCGAAACGATTCTTTCATTCTCCTGAACAAAGCCTTTGTTGTTAACAACGGCTTCCTTGGCTAGGTTAACGGACTCGTCCGTAAGCTCTTGACTGTAAATTATATTCGGCGTTATAAAATGATAAACATATTCGGATACCGCGCGTAAGGTTTCTTCGTTCGAAATAACTTTGCCGAATATATTCCCGATTTCACTACGGATCGATTCCTTATCGTAGTAAGTAACCGCAGGTTTTGAAAATTCAAATTTCCCTTCCCGTATTGAAATTGTATCTTTAGGAATTTGGCTATAGTTTAAGTTTAAAATACCTCGCCGGTAAAACTTTTTGTAAAGACTATTAGCCATATCGAATATTTTACTCAGTGAAATATTATTGGACGCAGTGATTCTGTTTCCCTGAAGTCTTAATCGCTTAAATTCTTCATAAGACGGATCTGTTAAAAATGTGGGATTGAATTTTTCGGAATCCTTCGTTTTAAGTTGATAATCAATCGACTGCAAGAGTTTTCTATTGTAATTAGCAAACGAATCAATGCTTGTTTTTGCAACGGACTTATCATGAATGAAAACAGGATAAACTTTTTCCGCCGCTTCTTTGAGTTCACGCTGATATTCTTCCGGCTCTTTTAAAATCGGAAATTTGATAGTGGAAATCAGATCGTCGTCAAGCCAAATGCCGTTAACCTGAACGTTCGATTCAAGCGATTCGCCCGCGGGGAACATGAACGTAATTATCAATACGGTAAACAATAAAATTGCCAACCGTAAATAACCGTTTGAGTTCTTAACTATTTTCTCGTTTTGATTATCCACCTTTCGCCTTTAAAACTGTTTCCAAAAATTCCGCCGTCCCGTCCTCAATGTGGTCTCTTTCCGTAACTATATCCGCGATCCTTTTTATCTCCGGCACGGCGTTTTGCAGCGCAACCTTTACTCCGGCGCGTTTTAAAAGTTCTCTGTCGTTATACCAGTCGCCTATAGCCGCCGTTTCGCTCTTTTTCACTTTTAATATTTTTCTCAACCGATTCAAACCGGTGCCTTTCGAAGCTCCCCATCTTCTTACTTCAAGAAAATAATATTTCCCCGAAGTTCGCGTTTTGTAAAAGTTTGTTTTCAACCCCAAAAAACGCGGAAAAGAGATAGCCTTTTCAACGGCTTGCACGGCTTGTTTGTAATCGGACGTAACAACCATCTCAAGCGTTTCCTCTTCATAATCGCGGTAATCGTTTACTTCGTGAAACTTCGCGCCGTATTTATCGAGAACTTGCGGAATGACGACGTCGTATTCCGAATAATAAACCGCGTCTGCGTGGCATAACGCTAATTTTGCGACGTTACGTTCGGCAAGCCCCATTATTTTCTTCACTTGCGTTGTAGGGATATAATTACTGTTGTAAATTTTCCCGTCCGGATGACGCTTGAGCATCGCGCCGTCCAGAGAAATCAAAGGCGACGTTATATTTAATATTTCAGCAAATTCAGTGATTGCGCTGTGCAATCTCCCGGTCGCGAAAGAAAACTTAACTCCCTTATTTTTTAACTTTTTTACTAAAACTTGCGTCTCTTCGCCTATTTCATTCTCGTCGTTCAATAATGTTCCGTCGAGATCAAACACTATTAATTTAATAATCTTTAAGTCAATATTTACAGCCATTTTTCCTCAAAATTTGAAACTTAAATTTACAAAAACATTAAGAATTTATTTTACATAATATAGGCGAGAAAGTTCTAAAAATATTTGTTTTACACGGATGTTTCTTTCTTATTCGAATTGGGAAGACGGCTTAAAATTGTCCCGACCGACAGCGTAACGCCCGCGCCTATTAGGATAAACCACGTCCACGCCACAAGGTTCAAGAAGATAACCGTCAGCATTACAAAAATTCCCGCCGTGAACGCCGCAATAGCGTCTTCCTGCTTCGCCTTTTTGTTGAAAACGCCGAGCAGAAAAGTTCCGAGCAAACCTCCGTATGTAAAAGAAGCGATGCTCAAAGCGAGTTCCACAACCGTCTGCGGCGAATTCATAAAAAAGAGCGCGGAAGCAATTAGCGCCAAGCTCCAAAAAACCGTCGTCGCGCGCGAGATCGTCAGTTTATTTTTTTTGAAAAACTTATGTTTGACGCTTCCGAATAAGTCGAAGACGGTGGAGGAAGAAAGAGAACTGATAGAGCCGGCGAGAGTTGAGATTGCAGCCGCGAACAATCCGGCAATGATAAATCCCGAAACGCCCGAAGGAAGCCGCTGAATAATAAACAATGGAAATATCTCATCCGCTTTCGAAATTCCAAGCGACGACAAATCCGTCGTATGATAATAGACAAAGAGCAGAACGCCGAGGAAGAGAAAAATTACGAATTGAATAATTACGATAACGCCGCTTCCGATGATAGCTTTTCTACTTTTCGAAAGGTCTTTTGTCGAAAGGAGACGCTGCACAATCAACTGGTCTGTTCCGTGCGTCGCCATCGAAAGAAGCGCGCCGCCGACTAATCCGCCTATTACAGTATAAGGCTGTTTGAAAAATCCGCCGAGCCCTCCGCCAAATCCCCAATTAATTACGCTCAATCTGCTTTTCACTTCCGGCAAAGAGAGAAGTTCAGAAATCGGCGTCTGGATGAATACATTGAGCAAAAAGTAAATAGCAATCAGCGCGCCGCCTATATAGATAAACATCTGAATTGCGTCAACCCAGATAATTCCTTTGACTCCGCCGAACGTTGTATAGAGCAAAGCCACCGCCGCAATAATCAGAACCGCTACCGGATAATCGATATCCAGCAATAATTTCAGCGGGATAGCCGTCGCGAAAAGCCGCACGCCGTCCGCCGCCGTTCGCGTGAACATAAAGACAAACGAAGCAAAGACGCGCGTTTTCGTTCCGAAACGGTTTTCCAAATATGCGTAAGCCGTTGAAAGTTCTCCCTTGAAATATGACGGGAGAAAATATTTAGCCACAAAAATTCTTCCGATCAAATAACCGAATGTAACTTGCAGAAAATTGAAGTTCGTAAGATAAGCCAAACCGGGAATCGAAATAAAAGTAAGCGTGCTGGTTTCCGCGGCTACAATCGAGAAACAAACCGCCCACCAAGGCGCGGAAGATGCGCCGAGAAAATAATCTTTTTCGTTTTTCTGTTTGCCGCCGGCAAGTATTCCAATGAGAGTAATGCCGGCAAGATATACGGCGATAACTAAATAATCAAGCGTTCTACCGTCTGCCAAAACGCTTTATATCGCTTTAAGTTCGTTCTCTGCGTCTTCGACCGTTTCGGTCATCGGAAGAACTCTGTTAAGCTGCGATATTTCTATCAGAGTTCTAACGCTCTTTTGCGGAGCGGCTAAGCGGATGTATCCTTCGTTGGATTGAATGATTCTGAACGCGAGCAATATCGCGCTTAAACCGGAACTGTCGCAATACTCGACTTCCGAAAGATCTATTATCAATTTATTAATCTCTTCGGCGTTCAGAAAAATAGTTAACTCCCCTTTGACGAGTCCGGCAATCTGGCTGTCGAACCGTTTTTCGTTTAATTTAAAAATGGCGACGTCGCCCCGTTTTTTCAATTCGAAATCTACTGTATCTGACATATTAAATTCTTTTATTAGTTATGCAATTTTCATTTTGTAATATAAAACTTTTTACCAAAAAAGAAACTCTTTTCAGCGTCAAAACAATTTCAGCGCGCTCAGCAATTTCGCGTAGGACGCGCCCGGCTTTTCTTTATCGGCAGTTATTTGGACGTTATAGATGCTGTCGGAGTTCTCTTTTTCGAAACCTATTTTATACTTCGCGTTGGTTATCCGAATTATGGAAGCTAAAAAATTATTCCTCTCAATCGTTAAATCAATCGCGGCGTCAAATCTCCGTTTGAGCAGACGCGTTTGCAGAGATTTTGCCGGCAGCCCCACTTTATTTATTTCGTCTTCCGTAAAATCGATCAACTGAGTTTTCATTCTGAACGGGAAAAAATTGTATCGTTCGATAGTAGTAAATACCGAAACTTTCTTTTCTTGCGTAATTAAGAATGTAAAAATGTCATCCGCTTCTTCGGCGTAATTTTTTTCCGCCGGAAGAATAATTAAAAACTCCTTCGCGCGTTTCATGAAATTATTGAATTCCACCGGCTCTGACGATTTCCCTTTCTCCAATTGACGAAGTTGAATATTCGCCGCAATATTTTTAATTGAATCAACTAACGACGCCATTTTTCAGCATCTCCAAAAATTCTTTTTCAGTAATTATTTTAACGCCCAACTTTTCGGCTTTCGCCAATTTCGAACCCGCTTTTTCGCCCGCTAAAACAAAGCCCGTTTTTTTACTTACAGAAGATGAAACCGTTCCGCCGTTTTTCAAAATCAATTCGCCCGCTTCTTCGCGCGTCATTGTGGGAAGCGTTCCGGTCAGCACAAACGATTTGCCCTTGAAAAGATCCGACGTTTCAGTTTTCTCTCTTTCGAATTTCAATCCGGCGTCTTTTAATCTTTTTATGACGGCAAGATTTTCTTCGTTCGAAAAAAAACTTTTAACGCTTTCGCTGATGCGCGGACCGATATCGGGAATATCTTCAAGTTTTTCCGAATCGGCTTTCATTAAATCGTCGAGCGAATCAAAATTTTCCGCGAGTAAACGCGCCGCGCCGCTTCCGACGTATCTTATTCCGAGGGCGAAAAGTTTCTTTGCGAAGGGACGCTCTTTGCTTTCTTCAATCGCCGCAAGCAGATTGTCAACGCTCTTTTCGCCGAGCCGTTCAAGCGAAATCAGCTCTTCCCTTTTCTCGTTTAAATAATATATGTCGGCATAAGATTTTAAGTAACCTAAATCGACGAATAAATTTATCAGCGATTCGCCGAGTCCGTCAATATCCATCGCGCCGCGAGACGCAAAGTGAATTATGCTTCCTTTAACTTGCGCGGGACATATTTGGTTCGCGCAATATATCGCTACTTCCTCTTCGGGCTTGAAGAGAGCCGAATTACAAACGGGACAGCGGTCTGGAATTTGCGCCGGACGGCTTTCGGGCGGGCGTTTTTCCAGAACGACTTTAACGACTTTCGGAATCACGTCGCCCCCTTTTTCAATCACAACCGTGTCGCCTTCGCGAATATCTTTCCGTTCAATCTCTTCGATATTGTGAAGCGTGGCGCGGCTTATGGTCGAACCGGCGAGAAAGACCGGCTCCAAATCAGCCACAGGCGTAACCGCTCCGGTTCTTCCGACTTGCCAAATAATCTTCTTCAATTTCGTTGTCGCTTGTTTCGCTTTGAATTTGAACGCCGTCGCCCAGCGCGGACTTTTTGCTATGCTGCCCAAGATTTTCTGCTGTTCCACGGAATCGACTTTCACGACAACCCCGTCGATTTCATACGGCAATTCTTCCCGCTTCGTTTCCCAATAATTGCAATATTCAACCACTTCGTTTATGTCGCGACAAACTCTGTAATTCGGATTTATTTTGAATCCCAATTGCTGAAGTATTTCAAGATTTTGCGATTGCGAATCGAACTCAACATTCTCGGAAAGAAGATAATAAACGAAAATATCGAGATTCCGCGAAGCGACGATTTTCGGGTCTTGCAGTTTTATTGTTCCCGCAGTTAAATTACGCGGATTCGCGAAAATCTTTTCCCCTTTATTTTCCTGTTCTTCGTTTATTTTTTTAAATGTTTCGAGGTTCATAAATATTTCGCCGCGGACTTCAAATTCCGCGTCCGCTAATTCCGGGAATTTTTCTGTTTTCGCTCTCAATGGAACAGACCGAATCGTTTTAACGTTCGGAGTGATTTCTTCCCCGACAAATCCGTCGCCGCGGGTAACCGCCGAATCAAAAAAAGAATTTTTATAATGAATGCTGATCGAAACTCCGTCGATTTTCAGTTCCGTAACGTAATTTATTTCCGAACCTGGCGTCAATCCTTCGCGGACGCGTCTGTCGAAATCTTTCAATTCATCTTCGTTGTAAACGTTTGAAAGCGACAGCATCGGAAACTTGTGTTCAACCGAAGGAAAGTTTTTCGTTAAATCGGAACCGACGCGCTGAGTGGGAGAATCCGGCGTGATAAACTCCGGATGTTGATTTTCCAACTCCTGAAGTTCTTTTAACTTTTGATCGAATTCGAAATCGGATATGATAGGATCGTTAAGAACATAGTATCTGTAATTATGTTCGTTTATTTCTTCGCGGAGTTTTTCTATTTTTTCTCGTACGGGATTACTCATTTTTATTAAATTTGATTACAGAGATTTTTGCGCCCTCTTTGTGAAAAATAACTTCCGTCACTTCTCCTTTCTTTTTTGCGACGTTCAGTTCTTTGTTATTGAAGAAAACTTTCACTCCCGCGGGATTGCCGAAAACGATTCGCATACTGTCGCTCGCTGTAAAAAACTTTTTACTTCCTTCCGAAAGCATGTATTGACTTGAAGTCGTGTCGGCGTCCGCTCTAACGCCAATCCAGCATTTACCGTTCGCGTCTATTCTTACCGAAACGCCTTCCTTTTGCTCGACCGTTTTTTTAGGCGTTGTTATCGGCGGGCTTTCTACTTTTTTCTCTTTCAATATTTCTTCGAACGAAGTTTCCTGCGGAATGTTTTCTTCTTCTTTGGGAAGGAAGAATATAATAGCCAGCGCAATTACGACAAGCGCGGCGAGCGCGACAAACATGGCGACGCCTTTTTTCTTCTTCTCTTTTTCATCGTCTTCGGCAAACGATTTTTCAGCGCGTTCCTTTTCCCCGTTTGCAACGGCGATGGGAAGCGGCGTTTCGGTGGTTCTACCCAATTTGTTTTTTTTCGCCAACTCGAAATCGGTTAAAACTTTTTCCGGATTAAGCCCGACATATTTCGCGTATGTTTTCAAGAAAGCGCGGATATAGACTTCTTCCATTACGTCGAAATCGCCGTTTTCTATCGCTTCGAGGAATTTGATATTTATTCTGCTCGAATCGGAAATTTCTTTAAGCGTAATTTTTTTCGCTTCGCGCTCGGCTTTAAGAAGCCCGGATAATTCTTTTAATTCTTCGTTAATCATCAAATATTCATTTTATTTTTCTCTTTTAAATTTCGCGGCAAAAGAACCGTCAACTCCGTGAATATGCGGATAAGTTTGAACGCACCCGTTTTCGTCAATCAGATTTTCATCTACGAAATCTTTTCCATTCACTAACGTAAAATCGGGATTTTCCCGCAGAAATTCTTTAACTATTTCAAAATTTTCTTCCGGCTCAATCGTGCAGGTGCTGTAAACGATAAACCCGCCGGGTTTAACGAGCTTAGCGGCGTGCAGCAGTAAATCGGATTGAACGACGTTCAATTTCTTAATATCGCCCTGATCGCGCTTCCATTTGATATCCGGCTTTTTCGTGAGCGTTCCAAGTCCGCTGCACGGCGCGTCAACTAAAATTCTGTCGAATCCGTCTTCCTCAAATTCAAGCGCGTCAACAGCCACGGCTCGAAGGTTCGCGGCTTTCAATCTTACGAGATTTTTTTCTAAAATTTTTAATCTGCTTTCATATTTATCGATGGCTACAAGCTCTCCTTCGTTCTGCATTTTGTCGGCAAGAATACCGGTCTTGCCGCCCGGAGCGGCGCAGAGATCGAGAACTTTCATTCCCGGTTTTACGTCGAGCAATTCGCACGGAATTCCGGTGCTTTCGTCTTGAACCGAAAAATAACCCTTCGCGAAATATTCCCAATCGGTAATATTCGTAAGCCCGTAAAGCGTTATAAAATCTTTAATATATCTTCCGTCCTTAAAACGGAGTTCCACCGATTCCAGCAGTCGCTTCATTTCCTCTTTATTCGTCGCAAGATTATTAACGCGAAGAGATAATCGCGGTTTGCGGTTATTTTCGATAAGCATTTTTTCCGTGAATTCCGCGCCGTAACGCTTTGTCCATCTGCGCACAAGCCAATTCGGATGAGAATAATACGCGCTTAAATATGCGACAACATCTTCTTTTTTATCGGGGAAATTAATAGCGTCTTTTTTACGAATGATATTTCGCAGAATTGCGTTTGTAAGTCCCGCAGGTTTTTCGCCTTGAAATTTTTTCACGAATTTAACCGCTTCGTCCACCGCGGCGTAATCGGGAACGCGGTCGAGAAATAAAATTTGATAAAGCGCTACGCGCATTGCGTTTTTTACGTCGGGCGTTGATTTTGAAAACTGCCCTTTGTGAAAGCCGGTTAATATCCAGTCAATTCTTCCGAGCCAACGTATTACGCCGTGCACAATTTCAAACAAAAGCGATTTATCCTGCCCGCTTAAATCGCTGTTCCTTAATTCATTTTCCAGCATCTTATCAAGATAAGCGTCCGTCCGGTCAATTCTGTTTAATATTTTCACCGCAATTCCGCGCACGCCTTCGTAAAGTTTAGCGTCCGGCGCAAATGATTTTAATTTATTTTTTTCTTCCATTCAATATACTCGCTTTCTAAGTGTTCCGATTATCGGTAAAGGTTGGACATAGTAACTCATCTATCAGATACTTCATATGTTTTAGGTAAAATAATTTTTCCACTTTTTTGATTAAATACATCGCTAGTCTTATCCAGATTAGAATATATTTTCCAATTTTCCAAATTCTTACTAATAATTAAGAAATAATCAACCTTATCAAGGTTCACTTTTAATAAATCCATCTTCACACTTTCTCCAAAACCAACACCAATTATTGTTTGTTCAATATTTAAAGAGTTCTCTTTCGTAAATGTTATTATTGCTTTTTTGTAGTTTGTATCTGTCTTGAAAAGCGATATCTTTTCAACATCTTTTGTAACGCTAGCAACAGTAAATTTCCCTTTATTTTCTTGAAAAATTAATTTTTTAGATTTTACTCCTATTACATCAAGATAGATTCGCTCTTGTTTTCTCCCAGCATCTTTATCCGGTAATATAGGCATATCAGATTGTGCGCCAGGGTAGCTTACGCTTATTACATTTATTTTGTTTTCGCTAAAAACACTGTGAACT
>JAADIR010000029.1 GCA_013151245.1 Chlorobiota bacterium | reverse complement strand
ATCCCGTCCCGCCGTCTTCAATCGGCTCCGTGTAAGACGTTGAGCTGGAAAGAGTAGTATAGCCTGCGCCGACTCCGAATTGAATTTGCGCAACGCTACTTTGAGCGAGAAATAACGCCGAAACGATAAGTATTGCAAAGTATGTTTTTTTCATGATTTTCCTCAATTTAATGGTTAGGTTAATTAAAAATAATAAGTAATAATAATATGAATTATTTCCGTAATAAAAGAAAGTTTTCGGAACATTATCGCCTTTATTTTATATAACAAAAGTATTTTTTATGAACATAATATTTTGTTGCGCTTTTAATATTCTGTTGCAAATCCTAACTTGCATACTTAAAACTTTTAACTTATTTGAATTCGCATTTTTTAGGAACCCGTGTCGAGAATAAATAAAATAATAACGATAATACTCTTCTTCTCTTCCGCCGTTTTCGCCCAAAATGCTTCACGGCTTTTTGACGGAGCGATGAAGTATTATTCGGACGGCAACTACGGAAAAGCGATTTCGATTTTTGAGGAAAAAAACTCTTAGTTACGTTGACGAACAAATTCTTTCGGCTGCGGATTATTACGTAGCCGAGTCTCTTCTTAAATTAAACGAAACCGACGGCGCGATTGCCAAGTTCGAAGAATTTATTGCAAACTATAAAAAATCTTCGTACTATCCGCGGGCAATTTACGAACTTGCCGAAATTTATTTCAGAGAAGAAGAATATCTTTCCGCCAGAAGATTTTATAATAAATATATCGACGAGTTTCCGCATTCCGAATTTTTCGGCTCGGCAAATTATTTTGCGGGAGAAACTTTTATGCGGCGCGGAGAAATTAGAGAATCGATTCCGTTTTTCAAAACCGCTATCGCCAACAAAGAAACGAACGATTACGAAGATTACTCTGTCTTCTCTCTGGCTTCGGCAAACGAGCGTTTGGGCGATTACGATACGGCGGTAAGATTTTACGACGATCTTCTCACGTTTCATTCTTCCAGTCCGCTCGCCCCTTACGCGCAGATGCGAATAGGAATTTGCTATTTTAATCTTGAAAAATACGACAACGTAATTCTGGAACTTTCCGATCCTTTAATTGACGAACTTCCGCAAGAAAAGATAAACGAAGTGAAATTCATTCTTGCAAACGCCCATTTCCGTTTGAACGAATTTAAAGACGCCGAAGAAATTTACAAATCTCTTTTGAATGCCGCGCCTACGAAAGAGGAGAAAGAAAAAATAAAATTCGGTTTGGCGTGGGTGAATTTCAAGTTGAAGAATTACGATTCGGCGTATAAAATTTTCGACGAGTTAATTTCGTCGGACGTCGATTCTATTGCGATGAAATCGCTTTATTGGAGCGCGGAATCTCAGCGTTATTCCGGCAACGAAAAACAAGCTCTTGCGATTTACGAAGAATTCTTGGATAATTATCCGAATGAAAAATTAACGCCGAAAGTAAAATTTAATGTCGGCTTGATATACTACAACCTTCGTCAAATTCCACGCGCCGAGAGGTTGTTGATTGCCTCTTCGGTTGAGATGGAAGACGACAAAGCCGCCGCTTTGAATCTGCTCGGCGAAATAAGTCTTGAGAAGAAAGATTACAAAGAAGCTTACGATTATTTTCAGCGGGCGTTAAACGTTCCGAAATCTTCAGCCGACGAACTGAACAGCGCGGCGCTTGGATTTGCCGTAACTGACTACTATCTCAACCAATACGAAAATACTATTGTTTTGCTGAATAAATTACGCGTTGATAATCCGAATTTTCAGAAAGATAAAGTGAACTTTTATCTCGCTGAAGCCTATTTCGCGACGGGGAAATTTAACGACGCTCTTTCGCATTACAAAGCCGTTGGGAAAAGCGATTCGCGAATTTACGAACAGAAGTTATACGGAGAGGCATACTCCTATTTCAACTCGGGCGATTATAGAAATTCCGCTTTTTACTTTGCCGATTACATAAAACGTTTCCCGAAAAGCAATAAAATAACCGACGCAAAATTCAGATTGGCGGACAGTTATTACGGATTGAAAGAATTCGGAAAATCGAGTTCAATTTACAAAGCGCTTTTCTCCGAAGCAGGTTCAAAGTTGAACGATTCTTATTCTTATTACCAGTACGGGCAAGCGCTTTTCAAAGCCGGCGAGCCTTCGGATGCAATCGCGCAATTTAAAAAACTTCAAACTAAATTTCCGTCCTCAAAATACGCCGACGATTCGCAATATTTAATCGGATGGATTTATTTTCAGCGGGGAAAATTCAACGACGCGATCGACGCGTATCGGGAAATATTCGACAGATATCCGCAATCGAACTTGAAACCTCTTGCGCTCTATTCAATAGGGGATTCATATTTTAATCTCGGCAAATACGACGACGCCATTGCGTTCTACGCAAAATTGATTGACGATTATCCAAACTCGTCAAGCGTTTTCGACGCGGTTACCGGAATTCAGTATTGCTACGTAGCGAAAAATCAACCGGAAAACGCAGTTCGGTTTTTGGATGAGTTTATTGCAAATAATCCGTCCTCAAAATACGCCGATAGGGTTATGATGAAAAAGGCGGAGCTTTATTACAGCAACGAAAATTATGCAATGGCTAAATTGAGCTATCGTGACGTTATCGAAAATTTCCCGAAAAGCAAACTAACCGGCGAAGCGTACTATTGGCTCGGCAAATGCAACGCCGCGCTCGATGAAAAAGACGAAGCCGAAAAGAATTTCAGAATAGTGATAAACAAATATTTGAAAACCGATATGGGAGTTGCAGCCGTCCTTGAACTCGGGAAAATTTATTCTGAAAAAGAAGAATATGACAAAGCGATAAAACTTTACGACGAAATAGCTTCAAAAATTCCTCAGTCGCCGAGAATCGCGGAACTTCTTTTTATGAAAGCGACCGCGCTTGTGGCTAAAGGGGAATATGCGAAAGCGTACGAGATTTTTAATCAAGTTATTTATTACTACGACGATACGATTTTTGCCGCAAAATCAAAAATTGAAATGGGAATTATGGAGCTTGCGCGCGGCGGATATGAAAACGCTGAAATTTTGTTTAAGGGATTAGGGCAAAACCGCACGGACGACATTGGAGCGAAAGCGCAATACTTTTACGGAGTTACGTTATTCGACCAAGAGAAATATGAAGACGCGCTTTCGGCGTTTGTCCGCGTACGTTCCGTCTTTTCGGCGTTCGACGAATGGTACACAAAGTCGCTCATCAAACTCGGAGATTGCTACGTAAAGTTGAACGATACGAAAAGCGCGAAAGAAATGTATCGCGCGGCGTTGAAACGCCATAAAAACGATTCGCTCGGGAAAGAAGCGAGAGAAAAGTTGAATAAATTATGATAAAGAAAATATTTTCCATATTGCTGATTGTACCGTTTCTCCTTTTCGCTCAGGAGAAAAAAGACAATCAAAGCATCGAACTGCCGGATTTTGTGATTACGGGCGTGCAGAACGTAAAAATTCCTAAGCAGAAAAAGAAGAAAGCAAAATTGGTAAATATTTTATCGGAATCTTTTTTCAGACCTTCGATCTCTTCCGAGGCGCTCTCTGTCGCGGCTTTTTCGCAGCCGGAAATATTAAGCGCGTTGAAGGAGAAAAAGCCGCGTTATTTCAACGGCAGAGCGAGAGCCGGCGCGGGATTATACGCGCTTCCCGTAGGAGCTTTCTCTTATTACTATCCGATTGAAAACGGAATATTATTTGCCGATCTAAAAGGAATTAACGTTAGAGATTACGTTGACAACGCGGGTTACAACAGAGCTTATTTCGGCGTCGGCGGGAAGTTTTTTATCGGGCGCAATTCTTCGTTTCTTCCAAAGGCTGCCGTGAACATAAAAAGCGATTATTGGAGAAGCGCTTACAAATTTTTCGGTTCGGCAAATCCTACCCAAGAACGAAAACCGGAAAAAGTTTCGGCGAACCTTTCAATTAAAAATTTAACGGAAAATAGTTTCGGATATGAAATTAAAACCGATTTCAAAAAACTAACATTCAAAGAAAACGATTTTTCCGAGTCGGTATTTGACGGAGAACTGCTTTTCAATTTCGGCGGAAAAATTCTTTCGGCTTCGGTTGAAGGGAATTTCAAAAGCCAATCGCTCAAAAATAATTTTTCCGGATTCGATTCTTACAATTCTTTCAGCGGGAAATTTAATCTGAAATATAAACTTTCCGAGAGCGTCGATCTCTTCGGCGGTTTAATGTATGCGGCGCAGGACACGCAGTATATTTTTATGCCCACAGCCGCGATCGGGATAAAATTAAATAAATATTTTTATCTCTTCGGCGAGTTCGCGCCGTACGCCGACTTTGAAACGCAGGACGATTTTCTGCAAACCAACAGATTCTTTCAAAACACGAACGTTGACAACAATTTCACAATTTACAAAAATTTTATCCACGGCGGCGCGAAATATCAATACGATAAATATTTTGAAATAAGCGGCGGAGTCAAATATTCGCGGGTGTCGAATTATCTTTATTTCGAAGATTCGGTTCAGCCGGGAGTTTTTCTTCCGCAGATAGTTGACGACGTAAAAGAGTTTACGGTTTACGCCAATTTCCTTTACCACCGCGGACCGTTCGGATATTTTTACGGAACGGTGAATTTTCAAAATGTGAAGTTTGAAAACGGTTTCGACATTCCTTACCGTCCGATGATCGAAGCTACTTTAACTTACGGCGACGATATTTTTTCGAAAATCGGCTACAAGATAAATTTCGATTTCCGCGCCGAAACTTATACCGACGCGGCTAACCAAAACAAGATTCCGTCGTACGTGAATCTCGGATTTTTACTCGAATACAGATTAACGCGGAACTTCGCCCTTACGGCGAATCTACAGAATCTTCTCTTCAAAGAGAATTATTACTTCAACAATTATCAGGAAAAAACGTTCGACGTTCTATTCGGAATCGATTATAAGTTTTAGTTATTTTGGAACGGCTAAGATTTATTGAGCTGTTTAGCAATCGGAAACCGTTAGTTAAAAAATCCTTCGCAAATGAAGATTTAAGTTTTGAACTTTTTTATATTGTTAGGCAAATTTATTCGGATAATAATGTAAAATGACAAAAGACATCCTGAAAGAAAAAATTCGGAAACTTCTTGACGTTACGGCTTCGGAATCGGAAGTCGCTTTTGAGTTGATGATTAAAAAAATCTCCGGCTTGATCAAACCGGACGAAGCTTTGAAGATTCCCGACTTGGGCGTTTTCATGCTTAAAAAAGAACCGCTTCCGCGCGAAGAACGGTTAAACGTCGGAGCGACTTCAAAGAACAGTCTGATTTTTTCGCCCGTATCGGACGATTTTTCGAGCGACAGCGATTCGGCATTTCTCTCTTTTGATCTCGATGAAATGGAGAAAGACAACTTCGAATTCAGCGATAATATTTTCAGCGTAAGCGTCGGCAAACCGATTGTAACGCCCACCGGAGTGAAAAACTTCGATTCGTCCGAAAACGACGGCGCTATGAAAACGACGCTCGAGGATAAAGTTACTCAGCTTGTTACAAATTCCGAGCGGACAGCCGATTTCAATTTGTGGGACAACTATCTTTCCTCCGTAGGCAAAAGCGAAGACGTTGAAGACGATTTGAAAGAGTTGATTTCGCAAAACGTCGGCGAACGCCCGACGGAAAAAGAGGCGGAAGCGCCGCAACCGGAAGATGAAATTTCCGAAGAAAAAGAAATTGAAGAAGATAGCGTTCAAGAACCAGTAGAAGAAAAGCCCGAAACCGGAGGAACCGAAGAAGAGATTAAATGGGATTGGGGCGAGGAACTGAAAGAAGAACTTGGCGCAGAAGCCGAATCGGAAGAAACGCCGCTTGAAGAAAGCGAACCGGAGGAGGAAGTGAATAAGGAAATCGACGACGAAACTTCGGAACTTTTTGAACCGGTTGACGACGAGGAAGAAAAGAACGAACCGGAGGCGGAGGAAATTCCGGAAGAAACCGACGAACCCGAATCCGAAAATGATGGAGAGCCGGCAAAAGAAGACGCGGAAGTTGAGGACGAGGCGGGCGACGATTTTGATAACGCGCGCGAAACGGTGGAATATAGTCCGGGAGATTTGCCTCGGGAACCGAAAGTGAAGAAGAAAGGATTTGCCATTCCAAAGTTAGGAAAACTGTTTTGGATTCTTCTCGGGGCGTTTTTGATAATTGGAATTACGGGCGCGTATTTTTTGTTCTTCACCGGCGGGGAAAAACCGGCGGAACAAAAAGCCGCAACCGAACAGAAGGAAGAAGTTCCGCCTGAAGAATACAGAAAGCGGCTGAAACCTGAAGAAGACAGAATCGCTTTTAATGAATCTAACAATCAAACTGCGGAAGAAACCAACGCCGCAGCCGAGGAACAAACCGACGAAACGATTCATCCCGATATGACGGAAGCGGAGAAGAAGCCGGAAGAAGCGAATAAAGAAGAAGCAAAACCGGCGGAAACAAAACATGAAACCGCGCCGCCGAAACATGAGCAAAAAGTTGAAGAGAAACCGAAACAAAAGGAAGAAACGACTGTTCAACAAAATAATTCGCTTTACAGAAAATTCCCCGGCGAAAAACAAATTAGCAATTTGATATTCAAACACGGCGGAACTTACAGCGTTCAAATTTCTTCGTGGCGGGACAAAAACAAAGCCGAATCGGAAACAAAGCGGTTAAAGAATATCGGTTATAACGCGTTTATTGTAGAGAAATATCTAAGCGCATTAAGAAGTAAATGGTATCTGGTGAGAGTGGGATTCTTTAATTCGCCGGAAGAAGCGAAACAGTTTAGAACAAAAAATAAATTTTAATCCGAAGGATAATATATGTCACTTTTACAAATATTGATGCAAGGCGGCTGGATGATGCTGGCGATTTTAATCACGTCGTTCGTAGCCGCGGTAATAATCATTGAAAGATATATTGTAATCAGAAAATCAAAATTGAACGTTCCGGTATTTCTCGTAAAGATTCGCGGCTTGCTGAAGAAGAACGACATATCCGGCGCGGTCGCGTATTGCATGGAAGAGCGAAGTCCGGCGGCGAATATCATCCGCAAGGGGCTTTCCAAATATAAGTTGGGACACGTCCGCGTTAAGGAAGCGATTGACAGCGCGGGCAAGCAGGAAATCGCCAAATTGGAGCGCGGGCTTTCAGGACTTGCAACTATTGCCGGAGTCGCGCCGCTGCTCGGTTTTCTCGGAACCGTAACCGGTATGATTCAAGCGTTTATGAAAATTCAAGATCTGCAGGGCGCCGCTAATCCCAGCGATTTGGCGGGCGGAATTTGGGAAGCGTTGCTAACGACGGCTTTCGGATTGGCGGTCGGAATTCTTGCCTTGATGTTCTACAATTTTCTCGTTAGCGGAATCAAAAAACTTGTGCTCGATATGGAAGTGATTTCCAACGACGTGATAGATATACTCGAAGAAATACGTCAAGGCTACAACGAAGACGTAACGAAAGAATTTGACGTGGAATTGTAAACGGCGAATGAATGTATGATTGTATGACTGTGTGTTTGAGCTAGCCTCCATACATTCATACAGCTATACAATCAAACTGTCGTTAAAACTGAAATAGTTAAAATTAAAATTACTGTCTTATTTCTCTCTTCCGATTAAATAAATATGAGTTTGGAGTTTTTATGAAATTCGATATGTCAAACAAACCGATAAAGATGTTCAGCTTTTCGTCGATGACCGATATCGTGATGCTGTTGCTGATCTTCTTTTTGCTTACCTCGCAGTTTGTCGTTACAACCGGAGTGAAGGTCAAACTTCCGGGCGCGAAAAATAACGAGCAGACTTCGCCGTCCAAATTAGTGGTTTCAATCGATTCGTACAATAAAATTTATTTGGGAAGAAAAGAGATTGGCGTTGAAGGTTTAGCCGGCGCGATTGCCGAAAAAAATACAAAAGGCGTAAACGCCAATTTGATAATTCGCGCCGATAAAGCGGCAAATATCGAAACCGTGATAAAAGTAATAGACGCCGCCAAAAGCGCGGGAATTGAAAGATTTACAATCGAGACTAAAAAAGAGTCTTACTGATGGATATTAAAAATCCGAGACATTTGTCGTACTTGCTTTCGTTCGCCGTTCATCTTCTGTTGATTTTTCTTTTTCTTTTTATTCGCTTCAATATTGAAGAACCGAAGGACGAATTCGTAACCGTCGGATTCGGAACTTACGGTAAAGTTTCCACTTCGGGAAGCAAGGGAAAGAACAAGCCGAAAGAAAAACCGGCTCCGAAGGAGATCGTTCAGAAGAAAGACCCTCAGCCGGAAGAGCTAAAAACGGTGGAGCTTCCCAAAGCGAAAAATCCGCAAGAGATTCCCGTGAAATCGGAAACCGAAAAAGCTGAAGACGCCGTTGCAATAACGGAAAATCAAAAAGTTGAAACGACAAACAAAAAACCGGACGAAGAAGCAAAAGGGGAAGAAGAGACAGACAAAGGAAACGGAAACTTCGGATTTGAAATTGATTTCGGCGGAAAGGGAATCCGGAAGATTTACAGTTACTCTCTGCCTAAATATCCGCCCGGCGTTTCGAAGGAGATTGACGTTAAACTACGCTTCACGATTCTTCCCGACGGCACGGTCGGAAAAGTTTTTCCCCTGATAAAAGCCGACCCGACTCTCGAATCGGTTTCAATCCAATCGCTAAAACAATGGCGTTTCGAGCCTCTCTCGTCAAATCAAAAACAGATAGAGCAATCCGCCGTGATTGTGTTTCCGTATCGGTTGAGATAAATATTAATGTTGGAAACGTAAGACAAAAAGCAATCTGTCATTCCGAGCGGAGCGAAGGAATCTATCGGGTTCGGGAGAATGGGAAAATGCGAGGATGAGACTATTGCGTTCTTTTCTGTGAAACAGCGTGCGGATTTTCATGATTTATTATGATAGTCGCATAAAACGTAGAAACGTAAGACGAAAAATCCGTCTCCGCTCCGCTGCGCCGGGACAGGTTTTAAATGCTTTAGTGAAATCTTTGGCAACTTTGCGATTCTCTTTGCGTTCTTTGCGTGAAACGAAAAACAAAGGTTAAGTAGAAAAAAGGATGCAAGGTTCATAGTTTAATAGATAGGCAACTAATTCCTGTGAGTAAATAGCACGCTGATTTTCATGAGTTGTTATGATTAGCTCTGATAACTGTAAAACGTCAAAATTGAGATGAGAGATGAAATTTCATCATGCGGAAATCATAATCCGCCGCGGCGGATCATAAAAAATCCGCGTCCTATCTTTTTGAAAAATTTTTGAAAAAGAAAAACTCCCCAACGCTTAAAAGAAGAAGCGTAATCGTGTCGCGGTTGAAGCTGATAATCTGATCCTTGTCGCCCCAAAGTTTTTCAATAACGAGCGTTCCGAATCCTTCCGGTTCAACAAAGATATTTATTAACAAAGTAAAAAGCGTCCACCCGACGGCAAAAATAATCACGACAAAAATAAGATTTTGAAACGCCGCCGTTAGGGATTCTTCTTTTTTCGCTTTGAAGAAGATGTAAAGCCAGAAAATAAAATGTCCGGCGAAAATCAAAAAGATAATCATCAGCCGTTCATCGCTTGATTTTTTGAGTTGTAGATTTTAGCTCCAATCAATCCTCCGATTAAACCGAAAATGATATTTGTAATCAAGCTGTTAAAAAACATCGAGATTGTGTAAACCAAAGAGAATCCGGTTGCCTGAATGTCGTTAATCATATTAGTGAAAAGATTTGAGACCTGTTGTTTAACTTCGTCGCTCAGCGGTAAATTTGAAAGAACTTTCTGAAGTTCTCCGAATGCCGAAACGAGTTCGTTGCTTTTTGTAACGAGCGTGATAATCACGTCGAAAGCCGAGCCGAAAAGAGCGGCGAAGATTCCCGTCAGCAGACCTAGGACGAGGGCGCGGCTCATTTCAACGCTTTCTTTGTTTCCTTTGGAAGTCTGTTCAAGAAAGACCGCGGCAACCGCGGCTGCGGGAATTATCAAACAGCATCCGAAATTTTTTGCAACCGGAACTATCGCCAAAACTCCGGCGGCAAATCCGGGAACCAACGCGGGAAGAATTTTTTTCACTTTACCTCTTTCTTTTCTTTTTCTCGAAATAAGATTAACAGAGCGTCGTAAAAATAAAGAAAAGCCGCCGAACCTAAAAGAAGTCCGGTTAAAAAAGCGACCGTTTTTGAATATGAATAAACGCCGAACGAATAGAGCAGAACGTCGGCAAGCATAGGAACGCCGGCTATGAAAAAATATTTTGTCGGCAAAGATTTTTGAAACTTCGCAACTAAAATTATCAGCGACGATAAGAACGCGCCGAAGTAAATTCCGCCGCAGCGCGCGCAGACGAGCATTGAATGACTGGAAATCGCAATTGTTTTTTCCGGCTGCTGATGACAGACGTTGCCGTAAAAATTTTTAAGAAAAGGGAAAAGAAAGGCGCCGAAACCAAAATAGGGAATTACGAATTCTATCATAAACCCGGCAATCCAAAGAAAAATTAAAAATGAAAGAAGAAATTTAAGTTTTCCGCTCAATTTTTCTCTTCGTTCGAATTTAATTTATAAACGGCAATCGTTTTATCAGTGAGGACAAAAATCTTCTCGTTGAAAATAGCGGCTTCTTTTATTTCTTCGCCTTCAATCTCGTCAATGTTCGGAGCGAACGCTTTGAAACCGCCCGTAATGTCTTTTAAATTTAAATATTTAATTTTAGAATCGCTGTTGAGCGTGAGATTGTAAAAGGTTATGTTGATATTCTTCGGCGCAAATCCCGGAGAAAGTTTAATCAGTCCGGTTCCGTATTGGTCGAAAACAAACACTTGTTCTTTGTTGATTACGAAAATTTTTCCGTCGGCTGAAACGGCTAACTTTGTCGGCTCTGAAAGCGCGAACTTTCCGGAATCATAGTTCCCGATCTGCAGAAGAAAATTTCCGTTTATGTCGTATTTCAAAATTCTCAAATTGTCGGAATCGAGTATAAAATAATCTCCTTGATTCGAAACGCCGAAACCGGTCGGGTAGGCGAAAGCGTAGCTCGATTCCGTATCTTCCGAAACGGAGAAATTTGAAAGATAGTTCAAAAATTTATCGAATATTTGAATGCGGTTGTTGTTTTTATCGGCGACGTAAATGCGGAGAGTCGTTGCGTAAACGTCAACAGGCTGATCGAACGCAAGCGATTCCCATCCGTATCCGCCGATTGATTCGAGAAGTTTTCCTTCTGCGTCGAATTGGTAAAGTTCGTCTTGGTCAATGTCCGTAACGTAAATCAATCCGCCGGGGCTTATTGAAAACGCTTCTGCCTTTGCGAACTCTCCGATTGTTTTAACGAGAGTTTGTCCGGAACAGAAAGAAGAAACGACGAAGAAAAGTAATGTTATCAACTTTTTCATAATGGTTAATATATGGGGATAATGAGAAAAGGTCAAATGAGGCGGCGGTCAAAAATATGTAGCCGGAGGCGTTAGAATGCAAGCGCGGAGCTAAATCAATATTTGCAAAGCGGTTTTGTTAAACAACGTTCAACGTCTTCCAATACTTTTTCAAATAAGTAATGAGCAGTTGTTTAACGCGTTGGCGTTTGTTGCTGCGAATCATTCTCTGCAAAAGTTCTTTTTCTCCCGCGCTCATTATTTGCAGCAATCTGAAGAAAATTACGCTCTCGTTCATTTTTTCCTCCGAGTTGTTGATAAATTATCGACAGTAAATTAAAAAAGTTTAGCGATTGTTTAATTAAAACTAATAAAAGCAAAGCTATTGATTTGTCTGCCGCTTTACGCTTTTACAGGAAGTTCTTATATTTGATTTCATTATTAGTCAATTTTTAGTCAGCGAAATCAAAATGAAACTTATTTACATATTGCCGATATTTTTTCTGTTTGCTTTTCACGTTAAAGCGCAAAACGTTGATTCTCTGAAAAATGCGGTTAGCTCTCTTGAAGATTCGCTGGAATTAAAAAACGGCGAGATAGAGAAACTTCGATTAAAAATCGAGAAGATGGAAAAGGAATCGCGCGCACGGTTAATTAAAGAAAAAGAAAATTGGCGTAAGCTTGAAAGATATATGACGATGAAAGAAGTGAAAAAACTTCTCGGCAAGCCGGAATCAATAGATAAATTCAGTATGTCAACCCGCTGGTGGTACGGAAACGGCTACGTAGATTTCAACGCTTATCCCGCCGTCAGCGGTTGGTCGGAGCCGCGCAAAGAACGGATTGAAATTATTGAACATTGAGATTGTTTTTACATTTTTACTTTCTTATTTTTTGAACTCAAAATTTTGTTAATTGTCCCGTGGTGTAATTGGCAACACGTCTGACTCTGGATCAGAAGAGTCCAGGTTCGAACCCTGGCGGGACAACAATGCGAAGCCCGGGAGCCTATTGTTTTCGGGCTTTTTCTTTTTGCTTTCCTTCTCCTTTTCTTCCTATATTATCATTGACTTTCATAAATTATTTTTTGCGTGATAAGAATGAAAAAAACTTCGGATAAATCCGCTTGGGTTTTGTTGTTGTCAAATTTAATAACAATTGCGATTGCGGTTATTCAAAAATGGGATTTGGCGCCGCTGCTGATTATCTATTGGGCGCAGAGCGTGATTATAGGAATTTCCAATTGGCGGAGAATATTAAACTTAAGGCAATTTTCTACAAAAAATTTTACTATCAATAAAGTCTCCGTTGATCCGACGCAAAAAACAAAAAGGAGAGTCGCCTGGTTTTTCCTTTTTCACTACGGTTTTTTTCACTTTGTCTATTTCATTTTTATTTCAGCGATGATTCCCACGCTGAGTAATTTCGTTTGGATGGGAATTGCCGTCGGAATCTTAATATTTGCGATTAATCATTACTATTCCTACAAACACAATTTGGAACGAGACAGCGCAAGAGTTCCGAACATCGGAACGCTGATGTTTTTTCCCTATGCGCGAATTTTGCCGATGCATCTTACGATAATCTTCGGCGGCGCTTTTTCAAAAGGTTCAACAATATCGCTTCTGATTTTTCTCAGCCTTAAAACCGGCGCGGATTTGATAATGCATTGGGTTGAGCATTCAAAATTAAAGTGAGCTTTTTGTAAGCGCAGGCTACAAAGCAGTTGGATTCGGTTATCTTGTTAAGAATTGAAAAACTTTTATAAATAACATAAACCCAATGATTGGCGCGACAAAGAGTAGAACAAGAGCCGCGACGCCTAGCTTAACATTTTTTTGCGAGAAATTATAAAGACTGAAAATCACATTAAAAATTACAATTAGCGGACCCGTTAAAAAAAACATTTTGCCCTGTTCAAGTTGGGAACCCGCAATGAGAAGAAGATTCACAATAATTAATATTACGACTAATTTGAGTTTCATTTCTCTCTTTCCAACAATGGATTTTAGCGTTTCTAAAAATCACCGATTTCAATTTGTTTCACAATATAAAAAAAATTTTGCGACATTGCCGTTCAAAATAATTAAGGATTTAGAAATAAAATAAAGTTTATGCAAATTAAGAATAATTTATCATCTCCGGTTTGACTGGAAAACCGGGCGTCATAAGCAATGGATTCCCGCCTGTCTGCCGACAAAGGCAGGCTTAAAACGTGCGGGAATGACTTGAAAGAATTAAATGTGAAGTTAAGAACATTTTACTAATAAATTTACTGTTCGTATGTATATAACTCAATAATTTTTATTTTAATTTTTTAAAACTGTCCGGAATTCCGTCCTTGTTTTCGTCAATTCCTATTGTATCGAACTCGCCGTCGAAATCGGTATCCAAAAGATAATGTTCAAAACTTTTGTCTTTATCTTCATCTGTAATAACCGCCTCAATTTTTCCGTCGCTGTTTAAGTCAACGTAAATAATATCGATTTTTCCATCGTGGTTCAAGTCTGCAATTACAACTTCATTGTTTTCGTCGTTGTTCAATTCATAAATCAGCGTATCGAATTTTCCGTCATTGTTTGTGTCAACCTTTTTGTATTTACGGTAAGAGCTGACGAGCGAAACCAAATCATCGTAATATTTAGCGTCCATAATTATTTTCGGCGGTTCAGGCGGGGCGATAAGAAAAAATGGAATCATAAAAGAGATTAAAAAAGCGGAAACTAAAACGGTATTTTGTTTATTCATTTTATCCTCAATTCAGAATAATTCAACAGTCCAGCGCAAAAATTGTTTCTAAATCCATTCCTTACAAAATATAAAATTTATCGGGTATTTCGTCTTTGGTTATGTCGATTCCGGCATAATCGAAATGCGAATCGAAATCCAAATCAAATTCAAAATAATCCATCAAACCGTCGTTGTTTTTATCTTCGACGATCAAATCGGTAACGTTATCATGATTCATATCAAAAGTAATGAAATCAATTAATCCGTCGTTATTCAAATCATAACTGATAATGTTGAACGAACCGTCGCCGTTTGTGTCTTCTTCAAAAACGGAAAGCGCGTCTTCGGGGTCGTCGTTAAAAGTTTGATATTTACCGCTCAAAGGGATTTCATTTTTTATTTCATTCAGATATTTTTGTGTGAAAATAATTTTCTTTGCCGGCATAAAAAGAAAGATAATCAACGTTACGGCAAGCATGGAAAAAGCGGGAACGGTTTTGCCGCGATGGAAAGGCTCAAAAAAATAATTTTTGAATAATAATGAAAAAGGTTTTTTCGGTTGAATTTTCTCCAACTTATCGAATAATTTTTTCTTTGCTTCAGGCGAAACGGTTAGGTATTCAAGATTTTTTAACTCGCGGATTACTTCTGAAAATTCTTCTTTTTCGAAATCTTCTTCGGGATGATATTTATCGTCAAGCAAAGTCATAATCAATTTCCTTTAACTTGGCTTCCAATTTTTCCAACCCGCGTTTCGCGTGCGATTTTAAAGTGTTGATTTTTATCGATGTGATTTCCGCGATTTCCTGGAATGAGAGACCGAGTTTGTACCTCATAATTAATACTTCCCGTTGGTTAGCGCTCAGAGTTCCGATTGCTTCTAAAATCAATTTGCTTTTCTCTTTGCTTTCAATTATTGCCGACGGATTGTCTTGCGCGGTAGCTTTTTCGGCTGATTCCAGAACGGTTTCTCTTTTTATTACGCGCAGTACGTCAATTGTTTTGTTTCTTGCGATTGTGTAAAGCCATGTAGAAAATTGAAAATGGGTTTTATATGTATATTTATTTTCAAACATTTTTATGAATACCTGTTGGACAATTTCCTCCGCGTAATCGAAATCCATTTTAAAGCTTCTGACGACGAAGTTTAAAATTCTGTTATTGTATCTTTCGTAAAGAATTGTGTATGCTCCTAAAGAACATCCCGCAAATTCCCTCATCAATTTGTTATCCGATTTTTTTTCGTTCAAAATCTTGTTTCCAATTACTATACGAATTAAGTCGTCTTAAAGTTGCACAACAAGATAATTAAAATTGCGAAAAATTGTTTAAGGAAGCGCAACTATTTGAAGAGTTGTTCGTGTAATAGACAAACAATTTTTTGCTGCGAATTATAGTTTCCGTAAAATAAACGTCATGTCATTCAGCCGGCGGTTGACAAGTTCGAATCCCGCAGCCGCTCACGGAGTCTGTGACCGGATGAGAAATCTTAATTATTACGGATATTAAAAGATTTCTCTCTTTCCGCAGAACGCTGCGCGCGGTTCGAGACGACAATATCTTATTTTGCAGAAACTCAATTTAATAACAAGATACGGATTATAATGAAAAGATCATTTCAATTAATATTTGTAATTATTTTTTTCATTTGGGTTTTGTTCGGAGCGTTTTTTGTCTCCAAGGCGATGTTCTAATTATTGAAGGAGACGAACAATGTTTAAAAAAGACTTTATAATCTTACTTTTTTATCTTATATTAATAATTATCTTATCAAAATTTTAAGTTGTTTGATTAAAAATATTAATGAGATTTAATTAA
>JAADIR010000242.1 GCA_013151245.1 Chlorobiota bacterium | reverse complement strand
TAATCTTTGAAAGGCTGTAAAAATGAAGCCGCAAAATATACCGTTTGATTTTTCGCCCAGCCTTTTGATTTCCTGTATCCGACGATCTTATTCTTCCCGATAATTTTAACGTAAGATTCTACGGTTTCGTCCGAAATACCGTGATTCAAATCGATAATCAAACCGTTGCCTTTTACTTGGTCGAACGTATATCGATGAAAACCGCACCTTTCCGAAACGGTTAATTCGGCTTTCACTCCGTAATCTTTTAAGTAAACCGAATAGTAACCCGGTTCCGCGTATTCGTCTTTGTGCGAGAAACGGGAACGATAACCGCCGTCGGGGTTAAACTTGCTCCCGGGATAAGAACCCTGATTTCCGTTGACGGGCATAAACAAAATATCGCCGTAATCTCCAATTCCGGTTCCGCTCAAATGCGTATGGCTGAAACCCATTATTGTCGAGTCTGTGTAATGATAACCGGAACACCAGTCCCACCCTTTGTTATCCGTATCGGGGCTTAACTGAATCATTCCGAAAGGAAGCGAAGCTCCGGGATATGTGTGTCCGTGTCCTCCGGTTCCGATAAACGGATTAACGTAATCAAAACCTTCTTTTTGAGCGTAAATAGAAAGCGAAAACAGAAAGGCTGCGATAAAAATAAGTTTGCTCTTCATAAAATATTTCCGATTAATTTATTTTACGATTACTTCGTCCGCAAATATCCATGTTTTTTTGCCCGCATCGGCGCTCCATTCAGGGCAAACGCCTATATTTTCGGCGATTATTTTTACAAATCTGGCTTTGAATCTTTTTTGAAAAATGAAATCGTGCAGTTTCGCTTCCGTTGTATTCAGCGGGATATGATTTATTATTTCGTCTATTTTATGATATTCCATTCCGTCTTGCGAACCGAAAAGCGTTATTTTTCTGGGAAAGAAAATAGACGAATCGGCGTTCTGCAAAGTTCCCAATGAAATTTTTGAAATTAATTTACTAATATTTAAATCAAGAACGAATTCAAAGTTTGCTCCTTCAACGCCTTGCCATAATCCGTCTTTGAAATTCTTGCTTCCGCGTATTCCGTCCGTCAGTCCGTATTTTCCTCCGCCGTCATATTTTTCCGAATACTTTGAATCATATTCGGGTTTAACGCCTATTGCTTTATGGTTTATTAAGAGAAGCGAATCGATTGCTCCGTATTGTTTTCCGTTTTTAAAAGCGGCGGCTTTTACCATTCCGCTTCCGAAAATTTGAATAGGTTTTCCGAACCTCGGAGATTCGCCTGTAGGATTCGAACCGTTCAAAGTATAACGAATGACAAAGTCCTTTTTGTTTGAAGATAGATATATTTTATTGTGCTTGCTGCGCGAGTTGAATTTGGCGGAGATAGAAACCGTAATTGAATCCGATTCGGACGGCGCCGAGCCGTTTGTATTTGTTTGAGCGTAAACATTCGATATTCCGAACGATAGAAATATCGCGATTATAGTTTCAAGTTTAAATATAAACCGTTTGAGCATAGTTTCCTTTTTCGATTGAAAATTTCTCAAAAGTTGTTTTAAGGTTGTGAAAATAATTTAACATTTCTTTTTAAAAGAACACTTTGAATGACCCGATAAATCTTTACTATTATACAT
This sequence comes from Chlorobiota bacterium, assembly GCA_013151245.1. Lineage (GTDB taxonomy): Bacteria > Bacteroidota > Ignavibacteria > Ignavibacteriales > Melioribacteraceae > JAADIR01. The sequence goes on along the minus strand of JAADIR010000242.1, from coordinate 13,946 downwards.
CATAAATAAAGATTTTAAATAACGATTTCAAACAATAAATAGGTTTTGTTAACTCCCTAAAAGTTAATAACAATTTTATCTATCGGAAAGAGTTCTTTTAAATGTAAGAGTTTTATGTTTTTCGTTCTTTTTGTAATTATTGATTTTGTATCTTCATAACTTTCTTTCATCTTTGTCCAATCGTCGCCGCTTAAAAAAGGCGGACGATCGTTAAAAAGAGATATCTCCGACGGCAGAATAATATATTGAGGTTTTCCTTTATATTTCCCTTTGTAAACCCACAGCGGAAGAAAAGAAACGTTTTTCAATCGCGCTTTATCCGACAAAAGATTTTTTTCAATTTCGAAACTGATAATAACCGAAGCGTCGGAATATCTCCATCTCTGGTTTGAAATAAAATTCCCCAAAGAATATGCGACGAATCCCGTGTCGAGGTTCCCTCCTTCGGTTTTAAAAAACTCAACCGGCTGCATAACGTGCGGGTGGCTTGCAATAATAATATCCGCGCCCTGCGCAACGGTAAACTTAACGATATCCTTTTGATATGCCGAAGGTTCTTTTTGATATTCATTTCCAAAGTGGAAATAAACCAAAACAATATCCGGATTTTCCTTCTTCGCATTTTCTATCTGAGAAGAAATTGCATCTTTATCAATCAAATTAACCAAATATTCCCTTCCTTCCGGCATTGTAAATCCGTTTATTCCAAAGCTGAAAGCTAAAACCGCGATTGAAATATTATTCTTTTCAACGATTAAATATTTTTTTCCATTTGCGGAAAGATTCGTCCCGATTGTATTCATAAAATTATATTTTACAACCTTTATTGTCCGGCGGACTCCTTTTTCGAATCTGTCGTAAGAATGATTGTTTGCCGTAAAAAGATAATCGAAACCCGCGTATTTCAATCCTTCCAAAAAATCGTCCGGAGTGTTGAAAAGCGGATATCCCGTGTATTTGATTTTATTACCCGCAAAAACCGTTTCGAGGTTGCCGAAATTAAAATCGAAGTTTTTAAATATCGGTCTGATAAATTCGTAGGACGGTTTAAAATCAAAGGAATCTTTCTTTACTCGCGCAAATTTGAATTGTGTTGAGTGGCACATAATGTCGCCGACAAAAGAGAACGAAACGACGGCGACGGAATCATCCGGCGGACTAAAATTCTGAGCGTCGGCAATAAAAGGAGAGCAAACTAAAAAATAGAAAATAAATATTTTCACTATTGCCCGATATTTTAAACTAAAAAAGGCTGTTCTAATATTATTTTTAACATTTATCATATTTCGAACAGCCCTTTAAATTATTAAAACGGAAAAGAATTATTTCCCTTCTTTTCTATTCGCTTTTATTTCCTGAACTTCATTTCTGATATCTTGAGCCATTTTTTTTACTTCGCTCATACCTTTTCTGAATCGAGTTCCGGCAGCGGACTGACCTTTATCATAAAATTTCTGCGCGTCGGTTTCCAACGACTTAATGTAGTCAATCAATTCAAAGTATTTTTTCATTATTCCTCCAGTTTGTTATGGTTTATAAAGAATTTTCGAGTAAAATTTCAGCAATGTCTTTTACTTCTACTTCTTCCGCTTTGTCGAATTCCTTAACTCCGTCGTTAAACATAGTCATACAAAACGGACAAGCGCTTGCAATCGTATCGGCGCCCGTATCGAGAGCTTCTTTGGTTCTAATATTATTTATCCGTTCGCCCTCGGTTTCTTCAAGAAACATTCTTCCGCCGCCGGCTCCGCAGCAAAAGCCTTTTTCGCGATTTCTGTCCATTTCAAGAAGTTCGACGCCCTCAATTTGCGAAATTGTTTTCCGCGGTTCATCAAGAACGCCATTATATCTCCCAAGATAACAAGAATCGTGATAAGTTACACGATTATTTTCTCCTTTTCCTTTCAGTTTAATTTTTCCGCCGTCAACAAGCTCCTGCAAATATTGAGTATGATGAACGACTTCAAATTTGCCTCCGAACTGCGGATATTCGTTTTTAAGACTGTTAAAGCAATGCGGACAACCGGTAACAATTTTTTTAACTCCGTAACCGTTCAACGTTTCAATGTTTTCCTGCATCAGCATTTGCGCGAGATATTCGTTGCCCAATCTGCGCGCCGTATCGCCGTTGCATTTTTCTTCGGAACCGAGAATCCGGAAGTCAACGTCCGCTTTCTTCAACAATTCAGCGATAGCTTTTGTTACTTTTTGACTTCTCGCGTCGAATGAACCGGCGCATCCTACCCAGAAAAGTATTTCTCCGTTCGGGTCTTCAGCCATCGTTTTCACGTCCATTCCTTCTGCCCAAGCCGCTCTATCTTGAGGATTAAACGCCCAAGGCGTGAAATTGGTTTCAAGGTTTTTGAATACGGAATTCAATTCGGACGGGAATTGAGATTCCATCAGGACGAGATTCCTCCGTAAATCGACGATTGTATCGATATGTTCAATTGTTACGGGACATTCATAAACGCAGGCGTTGCAAGTTGTGCAAGCCCAAATCGCTTCGTCGCTGATGTAGTTGTGGACGAGCGTGTTTCCCAAAATTTTCTCGTCCTCGCTTTTTGCAAGAATCGCCGGAGCTTTTTCTTCGAGCCGGTGTTTTACTTCCGCAATAACGTCTCTCGGCGATAGAGGTTTGCCGGAATTAGCCGCGGGGCAAGCGGCAAAACATCTTCCGCATTCGGTGCAGGCGTAGCCGTCCAAAAGTTGTTTCCAAGACAAGTCGTCAACGTCCGCAACGCCGAATTGCTCGACGCTTTCGTCTTCCAAATCCAGCGGTTTGATAACATATTGTTCTTTTCCCAATTTCTTGAAGAAAACATTGGGGATTGAAGTGTAAACGTGAAAATGCTTTGAATACGGAAGAAAATTCATAAATACAAAAATCGTTAGAATATGCATCCACCAAAAGACTTCAAAATATGTCGCCGCGTGCGCGCTTCCACCGCTGAAAAACGCATTTGCCAAAAACATTGAAATAGGACGAATTTCATATTCGCCGAGCTGATAATTGTGTTGAACAATTAACGAAATATTCTGCCCGAACATCGAAATAACGACAAAAGAAATCATCATTAAAACAAAAGCGGCGTCCAGCATCCCGTGTTTCTCAACTTGAAGCCGCGGAACTTTCAAAACAAATCGCCGGAATAACGCATAAATTACCGCAAGCAGAACAATAATCGCGAATATATCTTGAATCAGTGTAATAACAGAATAAAACGGTCCAAGAAATTCCCAAGTAAAATGAGAATAGAACCCTTGAATAAGGGCTTCCAAAACGGCAAAGAGAAAAATAATAAATCCCCAAAAAATTGAAGCGTGCCCAATTCCCGCCGCTTTATCTTGAAATATTTTCTTTTGGAAAAGCGCAATTGAAATTACGTTTTTAATTCTCTCGCCGATATTATCAAAACGGTTTTCATCATGACCGAGTTTGATATAACTTAATTTTTTCCTTAAGCTGTAAAAGAGAAAGCCGAATGCGCCTATGAAGACAAATAAAAATATAATGTTTTTAGTTTCCATTTTCTCCTCGGATTTATAACTGCGTTAGAGTTACGGTAACTTTGGATATTTATTTTTAAGCGATAAATAGACGCTTGAAGCGGCGGCAACTTTTATCAATCCCCAAATAGAAAATATTGCGGCGCCGGCAAAAAACGCTTCTTTGAAATTATGGTTCATAAATAAAGAAAGATAAAGAGCGCCGGTAACGAGAATTACAACCGTTCCTAAAATCATAGAAGCGATAACCGCCAAAACGGATTTATTTTTTTCGAGTATAAAACCGACGAGAAAAGCGGCAAGCGGAAAAGCGAGAAGATAACCGCCCGTAGGACCGAAAATAACCGCGGGACCAAAGGCAAAACCGGCAAAAACCGGCAGCCCGACAAAACCTCCGGCGACGTATAAAACTTGACTGTACGCGCCGTTACGCGCGCCTAAGAACGCTCCCGATAACAGAACCAGCATAGTCTGCAACGTAAAAGGAACCGGCTGAACGGGAACTAAAACCTGAGCCGCAAAAAACGTTAAAATAGAAAATGAAATTACCCAAAACAATTGAGAATTTTTCACTTCCAAAAGGGAAACGGAGAGCGGTTTTTGAATTGCTTTTGCCTTTTCTTTCATAAGTACTCCTTTAATTTTTTATAATACAAATTTTTATTTTTTTTTGAAATTTCATCGACATATTTTGAAAGCGCGCCGCTATGAAAATATGAAGAATTAAAATAAACGAGTTCTAATCACGAAAGCTTTTAAACCGTGAATAGGGTTTCAAATATCTTGATATCGGACAGTAAAGTCAAGTTTAATTACGTGATTTTTAACTGAAATCGACATAAACGTCAAAACAAACTACTCCGACTTTAACTCCGACGATATTTTTTCGACTTCGCGCCAGACGCGGAAAATATTTCCGGAAAATATTTTTTCTATTTCCTCTTCCGAATAGCCGCGTTTTAGCAGTTCGGCAATAAGATTCGGATAATCGGAGACGTCTTTCATTCCCGTTGGAAGCGAATCGCCGACGCCGTCAAAATCGGAACCGATTCCAACATAATCAACGCCGACAAGCCGAACTACATGGTCGATGTGATCGGCAATATCTTTTACGTCCGCATAAGGAACAGGATGTTCCGCATAATATTTTTTTCTGTATTCCTTTGCCGCGTCGCCGGATAAATTATTTTCCTTTACATATTTTGAAACGGTTTGCGATCTCTGTTTCCGCAAATCTTTCAGCTTTCCGCTTAAGAATGAAGAGCCGAAAGTAATCTGGATTACGCCGCCGTTTTCCGCAAGCGCTTTTATCATTTCGTCGCTCATATTCCTTTCGAAACCGGGCGTGAAAAATCTGCACGAAGAATGAGACGCGATAACGGGAGCTTTTGTAATTTTCAGAACGTCGTAGAAAGTTGAATCGGAAACGTGAGAAATATCAACCATCATCCCTATTCTGTTCATTTCTTTCACTAGCTCTTCGCCAAAGGGCGACAAACCGTTCCAATGCTTATCGTCGTCGTACGATGAATCGCCGATGTGATTCCATTTTGAATGAGTCAAAGTAACGTAACGAACTCCGAGATCATAAAAATGACGAAGATTTTCCAGCTTCCCTTCGATAGGCGTTCCGTTCTCCATTCCGTAAACAAAGGAGATTATTCCGTTATTATGATTTTGAATAATTTCATCGATTGATTTTGCGGTTTTGAATTTATCGGGATTTTCATTCGCAATTTTATTCATCATTTTAATCAGCTTGTCGGCTAATTCTTTTCCGCCGCCTTCGTTTTCGAAATGCGCGGGAGTGTAAATTGCGGTAAACGGAGCGTCGAGTCCGCCTTCTTTCGCACGGACGTAATCAAAGTTTCCCTTTTCGGTTCTCTTTGAAATATCCTCGAAATGTTCTTCAAGTCTGTATGGCACGTCAATATGCGTATCGACAATAATAATTTTCTTCGCCAATTCTTTAGCTTTTTCCATCGTATTCTTTTCCGATTTATTTTGCGCAGATAAAATCGCCGCGATTCCAAAAATCGCGACGATCGTTAATAATTTTTTCATATTTAACCTAATCCCAATTTAAAATTAAGCGGCTTTTGTGTTGAAGCTTTTCATCATCCATTTTTTTGCGAGCATCAAACTAATCGGCGTAATGATCGCTATCAGTCCGTAAATAAACCACATCATTCCCGTGTTCATATCTTCGGGAAGAACGCCTTTTGGACAGTATTTTTCCAAAAAATAACCGGAGTAGAATCCCGTAAACACTTTGTCAAGGAACCACGGGAACTGTCCGACGCCCATATAGAGTCCGACTTTTCCTTCGGGAGCGATTTCCGCAATCCACTGTAAAAATCTCGGCGACCACATCGCTTCGCCAATCGTCATTCCTAAAACATAAATTAAAAATAGATATATATTTGGACCGAACGCCAATAAAAAAGTCGGAAGCGCCATAACCAATGTTCCGTAAATCATCATTTTGTAAACGTCCGCTTTTGCGGTTAATCCGGCAATTATAGGCGTGAGAATAAAGATTAAAATCGGATTTAGGTTTGAAAACACCTCAAAATATTGACTTATAACCGTTCCCTGAAAAGCTCTATCTAAATAATACGGAAGAGTAAGCCAATTATGGGCGAACAAGGTCTGCACGGGAATTAAAATAAAAACGAAAAATGTAAATCGTTTATCCCTAAACGGATGATACGGACGTTTCTTAACATACTCCAGAAAAGCGACTACGGCAAAAATAATACTTAGAATCAAAGCCGTATCGATATGGATAGAAGAACCGGCAATCGTAAAATTAAAAACAGGATTGAACGGACTGTTGAAAGCGATTTCGGAGAACATAAATAATATAACGGCAAATAATGCAAAGAGAACAAGCGGGAGATTATTGATTTTCAGATCGGGTATAACGTCTTTTTTCTCATCGTCTTCTTCTTCCTTCCCGTCGTCTATTGCGTTTGCGGCTTTAACTCTTGCCATAGCGTCTTTATCCGACTTTCGCGTAATCAGCACAACGGTGAGAAGCAGCGATAATCCCGTAAGAACAACATAAACCCAAAAGACAGCCGTAAGACCGTTCGGCGGAAAAATGCTTTCAAAACTATGACGAGTGAATGAGGAAATGAAACCGGAGAGAAAAGCGCCGAGATTCATCAGTCCGTAAATAACGGCGTAACCCATCGCAGCAGTTTTCTTTGTAGTATATTTTTTAACTCCGGCATAAGCCGCGGGTTGAAACAAACCGTAAGCCGTTACCATAAGAAGCAGACCGGCAATCATTAAAAAGAACATCGGAGACCAAAGCCCGTGTCCTAAACTAATTGTTCCCGATAACGAAACAATAATTCTTCCAACAAGCATCATAATAAAAGAAAGGACAAGCGATTTCCGAACTCCCAGTTTGTCCGACCAGCCTCCAAGCACAAGCATTGCAAACGTAATGCCGCCGGTAACGAAACTGTAGATCAAACCTGCTTGAGAGTCCGTTACTCCGAGGTTTTCCGAAGCAAATTTTCCAAGAATCGTTAAAATACCAAAATAAACCAATCCCTCAACAATGTAAGGAACATTAATTCCCCAAAGCGCTTTCGGAGCCTTAAAAAATGCGACAAACGTTTCTTTCAGTTCTTTGAATGCGTCTCGAACAACTTCGTCAATAGTCTTTTTTTGTTTTTTCTGTTCTTCAATATTTTCCGTATCCGCCATATTGCCCTCTTTTAATTAAAGAATATTTACTTCAAACCGTAAAGATATATTAAATTTTTTAAAAACCGTATCACAAATATTTTCCGCGAGACTTAATATTTCCTTCCCTGAAGCGTTTCCGTAATTGACTAAAATCAGCGCATGATTTTCATAAACTCCGGCGTCGCCGCTTCGAAATCCTTTTAATCCCGCTTTGTCAATTAACAACGCCGCCGATATTTTAACCGAGTTTTCCGTTTCTTGAAACGCTTTCGCTTCGGGAATTCTTTTCTTTAGTATTTTGAATTCTTCTTTTGAGATAACGGGATTTTTAAAAAAGCTGCCGCCGTTTGGAATCTTTTTCGGATCGGGAAGTTTCTTCTCTCTGATTTTTAGAACCGCGTTTCTCACGGCTTGCAATGTGATTTTATCTTTACTAATATTCTTAAACTCATCAGTTAAATCTTTGTACGATAATTTTGGCTTGAATTTCTTTTTCAAACGTAAAACTATTCCGGTAATAACAAACGACGACAAAGCGTTTTTGAAAACGCTCGTTCTGTATCCGAATTCACAGTCGTCTTTTGTTAATTTAATTACTTCCCTTTTTTTAACGTCCAGCCCGCCGACGCTTATTAGAACGTCTTTTAATTCAACTCCGTACGCCCCTATATTTTGAATCGGCGCGGCGCCCGCCGTTCCGGGAATGCCCGATAGATTTTCAATTCCGCTCCAATTATTTTCAACCGAACGCGCGACAAATTCGTCCCAAATTTCCCCCGAAGCAACTTCGACGAAAACAAAATCGTCATCCTCGGCGACTACTTTAACGCCTTTGATTTTATTGCATAAAATAAGACCGTCAAAATCTTTCGTAAACAGAACGTTGCTTCCTTCGCCGATTACTTTAAATTTATAATTTTCAGATTCAATGATTTTAGCGGCTTCGAATAAATCTTCAATCGAGTTGATTTCAGCGAACAACTTTGCTTTTGCTTCAACCGCAAACGAGTTAAATTCTTTTAACGATTTGTTTTTAATTATTTTCATTTGTTTGTCATTATAAAAGATATTTGCCGTAATAATGAACTCCGATCTTGTCTGAACACAGTCTCGCTGCAATAAATAGATTGCTTCAGTCGCTTCGCTCCATTGCAATAACGGTAAGTATTTACATTTCCCGCCAATTGATTATTGTATATTTATCGCCGTCAAACGTTAAAATTAACGCGCCCGATTTGTCGGTTCTCAATATTTTAACATTATCGTTTTTTAATCTATCAATAATTAGCGGCGACGGATGACCGAAATTGTTTGTCGAGCCGACGCTGATTATTCCCAACTCGGGATTAACGGCTTCTAAAAATCTTTCGCTCGCGCTTGATTTGCTTCCGTGATGCCCAACCTTCAATATTTGTGATTTTAAGAATCCGTCGTATTTGTTAACATAATAAACTTCTCCCCTTTTTTCCAAATCGCCCGTAAATAAAATAGCGTTTTTTCCGTAACACAATTTCATTATTCCGCTTTTGTTATTAGTATCCAAATTCTCGAAATACGCGTCGGCAGTGTCGTTCAGAATGTATAACCGCGTTCCTCCAATATCCATAAACGTTTTGTGATAATATGAAAATGGAATTTTGTTTCTTCTCAAAAGTCTTTCGAATTTCACGTCTTTTTTTAAAGAAGAATCAATTGCGGGTTTGAAAACCTTTCGCACAAATCCGTCTTTGATTAAAGACAAATAGCCTTTGTAGTGATCGGCGTCGAGATGACTTACAAACGCGTAATCTATTTTGCTAATCCCGAAGTTTTTCAGCAGCGGTTCGATTGTCATTTTCCCCGCGTCGTAACCGAACGTCGCGTTGCCCGCGTCAACCAGCGCAATTTTATTGTTCGGGAATTTTATCAGAAAAGAATCTCCTTGCCCAATATCAATAGAGACAATGGAAAGTTTATTCTCCGGCAAAAGATTCTCGTCGTCAATTTGAGCGTACAAAAAGAAATTGCCGACGAGCAAAAGGATAAAAACAATTTTCGCTTTTGCGTTAACAATCATCTTCCTAAAATATAGAAACAGAGCCAGCAAAGAATAGAACAAAACCGAATCGAACGTTGAAAATCTTGTTACGTCAAGATAGGAAAACTCCCAGCTTCCCGCGGTTTGAACGAGCCAAAATAGCGCGTCTATTAACGCTCCGTTAGCCGCCGCGTAAACCGTCGTTAGCCAAACGCTGAGAAACGCCGTTATTATTGTCAATATCCCGAGCGAAATTATAAAACCGATTAATGGAATCACAAGAAGATTGGCAAACAAAGCAATCACGGAAAGTTTTTTGAAATAAAATAACGTAAACGGAATTGTGCCTATTTGAGCGGCAATCGAAACCGCGGAAAATAGAACGATTTTCCTCGACAAATTATTTGTAATTTTTTCGTTAATATATTCGGAGAAGATAGGATAAAAAATCAAAATTGAAAGCACGGCGGAAAACGAAAGTTGAAATCCGGGATGAAATAATTCCGCGGGATTTAGCGCCAATATTACCAAACCGGCAAACGCAATTGCATTGAAAGCGTTGTAGCTTCTATTCGTCCAAAACGCAATTATCAAAGCGATAGCCATAATGGAAGCGCGAAAAACCGACGGCGGCGATTCGGTTAAAATTAAAAAGAAAACAATTCCGGCAATCGTAAACGCGAATTTAAGTTTAAGATTAAATCTTCCCGAAAGAAGAAAAAATATCAACACAATAAAACCGACGTGCAAACCGGAAACCGCAAGTATGTGAATAACTCCGGCGTTTACAAAATATTGCTTTGTCTTGTAATCGATTTCCCCTCTGTCCGCAAGTATTACGCCGCGCAGCAGCGACGCAGCCCTTTTATCATAATACTTTCGGAAGATTCCGTCGATTGATTTTCTAACTTCAAAAACCGCGTTTGCGAAAAACGCTTTCGAGCCGTCCGATATTTTCAAAGAGCCGGCGTTTTTTGCCGAAGCGGTAGCGACAATATTTTTCCCTTCGAGATACGCTTGATAATCAAACTCGCCGGGATTCCGCATCGTTTTTCCTTTGCGGATAACGGCTTTCAGCGACGCATAATTGCCGATTGATATTTCATTGAATAATTTCGAGAGTCTTTTTTCGCTTTTGATTTTGAGGAAACAAAGAATATCGCTTTTCAAATAATACTTTTCATTTTTTGCGAGAATTGAATCCGCCGAAATGATTAAATCGATTCTTCCTTCGCGCGGCAATTTGATTTTCTTGATTGTCCCGAATATTTCGGCGTTTTTTATTTTCTCTTTTTCGAAAGGATAGTTGACCGGATTCATTGAAAACACGCTTAAATAAAGCGCGCCGAACGATACGAGTAAAATCACGGAAAGAAACGAAACCAAAACCGGCTCGTAATATTTTTTGAAGATTAAGAAAAACAAAATAGCCGCAGCGCTTAGGATAAATATTTCCAGCGTTAGAAAAGGCTCAAATTCAAACAAGCGTTGGAGAACAATTCCCAACGCAAAGTAAATTACAAATTTTATGAGAGGAAAATCTTTTATCATTGATACGTTTTAAGGAGCGCTTTTTTAATTTCGTCAATTCCGTTTACGCCGTAAAATATTTCTTCCGCGTTTTTACCGGCTGCAATAAAGAGCGCGGGATTTGTAGTATGCCGTTTTGTTGACAAATCTTCAATGTTTCCGTGGTCGGAACAGATTACGATCGTTTGTTTGCTCTCGTTGTAATTCCGCAAGACCGAAAGGAGAAACTTATCCAGCGTTGAGAACAAGCGATTGAATTTATCCTTTATTCTTCCGTGTCCCAAATGATCCGTATGAAAATGCTCAAAGATTGTCAGTTGATTTCGGGACGATATTTCCAACAATCTTTCAGCCGCGGTTTCCGGTTTTATTATCGGCAAATCGTATTTCAATTTTTCCGCCCAAAGGAAATTGTCAATCTCCGCGCTTAAAGCTTTTCCGTTTTCCAAAAACGAAACGTCTTTAATTTCAATCTCATTTTCGCGCATCATTCGCGCTATCGCTCCGAGTCGTCTTTTGCCCGACCGCAAATACTTGAAGAATATTTCGGGATACGCATTTGCAAATTCAACTGAATAGCCGAGTCGTCTGAAATCGGAGACGATACTCTTTTCTTTCAAAATTGGAATTAGCGTCGAATAAGGAAAGGGACCGAAATGCTTCCCGATTAGCTTCTGCGCGTTAACTCCCGCGAAAATAGAGGTTTGTCCGGTGCCGCTTTGCGGAAGTCCTTCAACTCCAAGCGTTGCGTCGATTCCTTTTAAGAAAATGTTTTTAGATTTCAATTCCGGTTTTTCCAGCGACGGAATTTCTCCGAAAATATTTTCAAACGTTTCGAAGCCGAATTTGAAGAAGGGATTTTTTTTAGAATCTTTTTCCCCAATTCCAACGCCGTCGAGAAATATGATTAACGTTGAATGCGTCATTCTTTTGATTTTACAATTAACGTCACGGGACCGTCGTTGATTATTTTCACTTCCATCATCGCGCCGAATATTCCGGTTTTCACTTTTTCCGCGCCGATATTTTCTTTCATTCGTTCGACAAACATTTGATAAAGTTCGTTTGCTTCTTCCGGTTTTGCGGCGTCTGCGTAGCTTGGTCTGTTTCCTTTGCGCGTGTCGCCGTAAAGAGTAAACTGCGATATAACGAGAGCTTCGCCGTTTACGTCTTTTAACGATAAATTCATTTTTCCGTTCTCGTCTCCGAAGATTCTTAGGTTGGCGCATTTGTCGGCGACGAATTTCATTTCTTCAAATCCGTCTCTTTCTTTAACTCCGAGAAGAATCACAATTCCATTTCCGATTTCCCGGCGGTAATTTTCTTCCTTAATGAATACTCCGCCCGAAGAGACGCGTTGAACAATCGCAATCATTTATTTTTGCCCCAAATTATTCTTGTAATTCCCGCGAAATCTTTTTTCGTCTCAATTTCTTTATAGCCGTGATTTTGCATAATGCTTCCGATTTTTTCTTCCGCGTCTTTTTCGATTTCAAAAAAGAGAAGCCCGTTTTCATTTAACGCGGTTTTCCCGATTTCGCAAATCCTTTCGTAGAACGACAAGCCGTTTCCCCCGTCGGTTAAAGCGTTCAGCGGTTCGCGTTCTTTTACTTCTTTCTCTAATTCTTCCAAATTATTTTTTGAAATGTAAGGCGGGTTTGAAACTATAACGTCGAAATTATGAGTTTCAATTTCGCCGCTTGAGTTGAAGATATCAACCAATTTGAAATCAACGCCCGCCGTTTGATTTGCTTCGGCGTTTCTTTCCGCAATTTGCAAAGCTTTTTCAGAAACGTCGATTGCCGCGATTTTAGCGGAAGGAATATTTTTCGCAAGCGCCACGGCAATGTTGCCGGAACCGGTCCCGACGTCGAGAATTTTTATTTCGGTTTTAATTTCGGAAAATCTTTCGATGATTTCTTCAACAAGAATTTCAGTGTCGGGACGCGGTATTAATACGTTTTCGTCAACGTAAAATTCCAGTCCGTAAAACTCCGTTTTATTAAGTATATATTGAAGCGGTTCGTTATTTCCCCGGCGCGAAAGAAACTCGCGATATTTTAATCTTTCGTCTTCTTTCAGCGGTCTATCGAAACGAAGGTACAGATCAAGCCGTTTACAACTCAATATTTCCGCAAGCATAATCTCCGCGTTTATGCGCGGTTCGCTGATTCCTCTCTCTTTCAGATATTTTTCGCTGAGATTTATACTTTCAATAATTGTCAACATAATTTTATTTTACCGGATTTCTTTTAAAACACAAATGTAAGGAAATATCGATTTGAAATGTGATTTTTTTGAAGGCGTTGATCAAAAATAATTAATCGCGAATTGCCGCGTATAAATCGGGATTAAGCAATCTGCGTTACAGAGATTGTAACACAGATTGCTTTGCAATCTGTGAGTTTAAAAATGTGAATGAAAATTGAACATCAGAAGATAGAAAAAAGATAAAACTCCGTTAGCTTGCATGCTGCAAGAAGGGGCGATATTATTGTAACGCTATCGAGGCTTTAAAATCAAACCGCAGATTGCCCGCTGCGTTAAGCAATCTGCGTTACATTTTATCTTTCAGCCATTCTTCGTTGTAGATTGTGCTGAAATATTTGTAGCCGGAATCGGGTAAAAGCGTTACGATTACGGCTTCATCGTCAATTTCCTTTGCAAGTTTTACCGCTCCCCAAACGTTTGCGCCGCTTGAGCCGCCGGCGATTATTCCTTCTTCCGAGGCAAGTTTTTTCGTCCAGCCGAACGCTTTTTTGTCGGTCACTTGGAACATATCGTCCATTAAATTTAACGTTGCGGTTTTTATCAGAAATTCGTCGCCCATTCCTTCAAGAAGATAACGGCTCGGTTCAATCAGTTTGCCGCTTTTGTAAAAATCATAAAATACGGAACCGACCGGATCGATTCCGATAATTTTAATATTGGTACTTTTCTCCTTCAAATATTTCCCCGTCCCGAAAAGCGAACCGCCCGTTCCAACGCCCGCAATTAAGTAATCAATATTCCCGTTGGTCTGCTCCCAAATTTCGGGACCGAGAGACATATAATAACTTTCGTTGTTATCCAAATTATTGTGCTGATCAACGTAATAAAGCGAATTATCGGCGAGAGCTAAATTCTTTGCAAGGTTGTTATAAGAATCTTCTCTTTCCGGCGGGATAGCGGCGTCAACTTCAAT
>JAADIR010000257.1 GCA_013151245.1 Chlorobiota bacterium | reverse complement strand
CTCGGCGAAGCGTAGCGGAGACGGATTGAGAATGGAAAATGGAGAATTTGGATTTGGTTCTACGTTCGTTTGAATAGAATATTCTAATTAAGTAATTACCGAGATATACTGAAATCAAATTGGTTTTCAGATTCCGTAAGGTTGTCATTGCGATCCCGACAAAGTCGGGAGTGGCAATCTCCCGCATTTTGGCAGAGCGCTTCGGGGAAAAGCTCCTCGCAAAGACGTAACTTAAAGGTTATGCAAAGGCTTCTTATAGATAGAGATTTGTCGCTCAACAATCCGCCGCTATGGAGTTAGTACTCGAAATGACAAATTATATAATCTGATCGCAGATTCTATGAAAAACCATTTCGATTTCTGTATATTTTGAACTGTTTCACAGTTTTGTTATGACTGCAAAGCAGTCAAATAATAATAACCGCGTATGAATTACGCGGTTGAAGATAACCAAACTTTATAGAAGTACGAAGTAGTTCAGATATTTTACCGCATTATTTGGAACTCAGTTTTAAGAAATATTGGGAAACCGGTTGACTGAAAAAACGAAACAAATTAAACCAAACAAATTAAACCTTTAGGCGAAGTTCTTTTCCGCAAAAGCGGACGCGCAAAGAGACTCAGGATAACGATTAAAGAAAACCGCGAGGTTATCGTTACGCTTCCGAAAAACGTTTCGTTTTCTTACGCCGAAAAAATAGCGCGGGAAAAGAGCGATTGGATTTTAAAACATCTTTCCAAGATGAAAGCCGAAGAAAAACCCAAAATTGTTTTCGACGAAAAAACAAAATTCAAAACGCGATATCATAAGCTGATAATTGAAAAAGAAAATAGAGAAAATATCGGGATAGCCGTTTATCAAGGAATAATCAAAATCGCGTTACCTCGTTCCTTTGATATAACTAGCGAAGAAGCGCAGCAAGCAGTCCGGCTGGGCGTTGTCGAAGCTCTGCGAATAGAAGCAAAAATGAGTTTGCCGCTAAAAGTTGAAATGTTCGCCGAAAAATTCGGATTGAGTTACAATAGAGTTTTTATTAAGAATTTAAAAACAAGATGGGGAAGTTGTTCAAATAGAAATAATATAAATTTAAACCTTCATTTGATGCGACTGCCCGAAAGATTAATCGACTACGTTGTTTTGCACGAGCTGGCGCATACGGTGGAAAAAAATCACGGTAAAGAGTTTTGGGCTTTGCTTGAAACGTTTGTAAAAGACGCAAGGAAGATTGACAAAGAATTAGGGAAATATTCAACCAAAAATGATTTGAATATTTACGGATAATGTCCGAACAAAAAAATACTGTTGACGAAATAAGGGAATCCGAAAAACTAGCGGAAACGCATTACGAAAATTTTCCCGTAATTTCGTTCTTCATTCCAAAATCGAAAAGAAAAGACGTTGCGCTCTATTACAGATTTGCGCGCGAAGCCGACGACATTGCCGACGAAGGAGATTTTACCGACAGCGAAAGATTATATCTTCTCGACGAATATGAAAACGCTTTGAATAAAGCCCTGAACGGGGAATACAAAACCCCGTTTTGGAAAGAACTTGCTCTGTCAATTGAAAGGAACAAACTTTCGCCGGAGAATTATTTTAATTTGCTGAAAGCGTTTAAGCAAGACGTAATAAAGAAGAGATACAAAACGTTTGACGAGCTAAAAGATTATTGTCGGAACTCGGCAAATCCGGTAGGACGATTTATTCTTGAATTGTTTCAAGCGCGCGACGCCGAATCGGCGGCATATTCCGACGCCGTTTGCACGGCGCTTCAATTAACAAATTTTTATCAGGACGTTTCAACGGATTTCAAAAAATCGAGGATTTATATTCCGCTCGACGAGATGAAAAAATTCGGCGTAGGCGAAAATGTTTTTGAGAAAAGAGAAAAATGTGATAACTTTAAAAAGTTAATGACGTTTCAGGTGGAAAGAACGCGGGAATTTTTCACGGAAGGGAAAAAACTTCTTCCGAATCTTCCGAAGAATTTGAAACTTCAAATAACTTGGACGGTTAAAGGGGGAGAAGCGATTTTAAATAAAATAGAAAAACTCGATTATGACGTATTGAATTTTCGTCCGAAATTGTCAAAATATGAGTTTATGATACTTATGATAAAATCATTCGTATCAAAATAACGGAGAGAAAAACCGGATTGTGAATGTGAATATTTTTATGAATGAATATTTAACTCATACAGCCATTCAATCATTCATTCAATCATTCTTTGGAAAACTCTCTGCAAAAATTAATTTTTACGAAACGCAATTGATTATTCATTGATGGAAGCTGACCGACAAATATCGAAAAAAAGTAAAAGCAATTTTTATCTTGCCTTTAACTTATTGCCCGAGGAAAAGCGGGACGCGATG
The DNA here is from genome assembly GCA_013151245.1 of Chlorobiota bacterium. GTDB lineage: Bacteria > Bacteroidota > Ignavibacteria > Ignavibacteriales > Melioribacteraceae > JAADIR01. Next base: position 1,020 of record JAADIR010000257.1, on the reverse strand, counting down.
AATACCGTTTACGCTTTCTGCCGTAAGACCGACGATATTGTTGACGAAGGAAACGAACCGGATGAATTGAAGTACCGCAAACTCCACGTATGGCGCGTAGAATTGGAAAAATCCATCAGCGGAAACTCGGCTTATCCCATACTCAACCGGCTTGCAAAAACAATCAAACATTTTAACATTCCTTTGGAGCCTTTTTTTGATTTAATAAAGGGAGTTGAAATGGATATTCAGCAGAAAGAGTATCTTAAATTTGACGACCTGCTTCAATATTGTTATCGCGTGGCTTCTACCGTCGGTTTGATGAGCATCGAAGTATTCGGGTATAAAAAGAAATCGACGCGCGATTACGCCGTTAATCTCGGGCTTGCGCTGCAATTGACAAATATTCTGCGCGACGTTAAAAAAGACGCGGAAATCGGTCGGATTTATTTGCCGCAGGAAGATATGCGAAAATTTGACGTTTCCAAAAGTCAAATTATCGACGGCGGATACGACGACAATTTCAAAGAGCTGATGTATTATGAAGCGGAACGCGCCAAAGGTTTTTACGCCAAAGCCGATAATGCGCTTGATTTTGAGGACAAACCTTCTCTTTTTGCCGCGCGCGCAATGCAGCATATCTATTTTCGTCTTTTGAAAAAATTGGAAGCGAACGAGTTTGATATTTTTTCCGGCAACATAAATGTTTCCCGTTTCGAAAAAACTTCTCTGGCGCTCGGCGTTTGGACGAAATACGCGCTTATCTATTAAGCTTTCCGTGAAATTTAACTCGCGCGAGGCAGGGGATTATAAAAAGCAGCCGGTTCATTATAGTATTGTCAATTAAATCCTTCCCGATAAATGGAACATTCCGCTTTCGGAAAAACACCCCGACAAAAATCATCGGGATAAATCGGGACAAGCAGTTTTTTTTTTTTTGTAAAGTTAGTTCATTTTTGAATATTGAATATCGAATATCGATTAATCCCGAAAGTTTTCGGGAACGATTTTTGAAGTTTTGATCTGAAATCGAAAATCGTT
>JAADIR010000144.1 GCA_013151245.1 Chlorobiota bacterium | reverse complement strand
ATCTTGATAATATGATTGAACACTATAAAAGAATCATATCGAAATGATAAATAAAGATATTTTACTTTCGGTAATAATTCCCTGCAGAAATGAAGAAAAGTATATTGGAAAATGCCTCGATTCTTTATTGGAGCAAAAAGATATAGATTTTCAATATGAAATTATCGTAGTTGACGGAATGAGCGAAGATAAAACGCGCGAAATTATTCAAGGGGAAAAAGAATATAGAAATATCGTTCGTATAAAAGATAATCCAAATAGGATCACGCCTTCGGCAATGAATATAGGAATTAAAAATTCTAAAGGTAAAATTGTTGCAATCTGCGGAGCTCATGCGATATACGATCAATATTTTTTGAAAAACGGAGTTGAGTTGCTAAAGGCAAATCCAAACATTATTGGCGCAGGCGGTCCAATTATAAGCGTAAGCAATTCTGATTTCGGAAAAGCTGTTTCTTTGGCAATGTCCTCTCCGATCGGAGTGGGAAACGCAAAACATCGCTTCCCGGAATATGAAGGATTTGCGGAAATGGCGTGCTTTCCATTTTACAAAAAGGAAGCGTTTGAAAAGATTGGATATTTTGACGAACGTTTTATTCGAAATCAAGACGATGAATTTAGCTTTCGCCTTAATTTAGCCGGAGAAAAAATTTTCATCTCGCCCAAAGTTAAAAGCGAATATTTCGTCCGAAGTTCCCCGAAAAAATTATTCAAACAGTATTTTCAATACGGTTTTTGGAGATATTTCGTTCTTAAAAAACATAAAAAGCAAATTTCCGTTAGACAAATTGTCCCGTCGGTTTTTTTAATGACATTATTTCTAACCGCCGCATTTGGTTTTTTTATGCATAGCTTATTATTAGCTCTTTGGACGCCGGCGGTTTATTTAATTATCATTTTTTTATTCTCTCTTAAAATATTTTTTAAGAACGGTTTGAAGATCGGAACGCTTTATATATTTGCAGTGATAATTCTTCATACGTCTTACGGTTTGGGACTAATTTGGGCAATTCTAAAAGAAAGTTATTCAAAGAACAAAGTGTTGAGTGGAAAAAAGGACTAAAAATCTGTGAGTTAAATTCTTTGCCATAAATAAAAAAATTATTAACTTCACAAATTCGTTTAAATATTACATTCTATTTGGGGGGAGTCAACAAAAAAATGTTTCTATTATTTAAAGTGTTACGATTAGTATATGCCGGATAAATTCATTCAGTTTCACAGACCATTAATTACCGACGACGAAATAAACGCAGTCGTCGCTACTCTTAAAACCGGTTGGCTTAGCATGGGACCTAAAACCATGCAGTTTGAAAATGAATTTAATAATTACGTAAATTCAAAGTACTCTGTAGCCGTAAACTCGTGGACGGCGGCGGGGCATCTCGTTCTTGAGGCAATCGGACTTTCGGAAGGAGACGAAGTTGTCGTTCCTACGATGACTTTTCCCGCAACCGCGGAAATAGCTTGTTATTTCAAAGCCAAACCAATATTAGTTGACGTTGATCCGGTTACTATGAATATGACGCCGGAGAATTTTGAGAAAGCGATTACGCCGAGAACCAAAGCCGTTATTCCGGTTCATTACGCCGGTCAGCCTTGCGATATGGATGAGATAATGGATATTGCCGACAAACATAATATAACGGTGCTCGAAGACGCGGCTCACGCTATTCCTTCAACCTACAAAGGGAAAAAGATCGGCTCGGTTTCGGAAAATACATGCTTTAGTTTTTACGCAACAAAAACGCTAACAACCGGCGAAGGCGGAATGATTTGCACTAAAAACGAAGAGATCGCTAATCGCACAAAACTTATGAGATTGCACGGAATTAACCGAGATGCGTGGAAACGTTTTAATAATACGGTTAAATGGGAATATGAAGTTGTTGCGCCCGGGCATAAATACAATCTTACCGATATTGCCGCGTCGTTAGGCTTAACTCAGCTTGCCAAAACCGAACAAATGTTCGAAAGACGAAAATCAATAGCTGAAAAATATAACGCTGGTTTTGCGGGAAGCGAATTAATTGAATTGCCGCATATCAAAGAAGATAGAACAACCTCTTGGTATTTATATACAATTCGTTTAAATTTGGATGCGCTAAAAATCGACAGGGCTAATTTCATATACGAATTGGAAGAAAGAGGAGTCGGAACCGGAGTCCATTTTATGCCGGTTCACAGACATCAATTTTATCAGGATAAGTTAAATATTGGACCTTCTCATTTTGAGGTGGCTGAAAGCGTTTACGAGCAGATTGTTTCATTGCCTATTTATCCCGGTTTAAAAGATGAAGAAGTTGATCATGTAATTAACACAACGCAAGATTTACTTAAAAAATATAAAAAATAAGGGCTATGGGAAAACACGGAAGTATTGTTAAAAGGATCACGGATATTTTTCTAAGTATTGTTTTACTTACGATATCATCACCTCTGCTATTAATTTCAATTATTGCGATAAAATTAAATTCAAAAGGTCCAGCCTTTTTTGTGCAAGAGCGAATCGGCTATAACGGAAAACCGTTTAAGATGATAAAACTTCGGGGTATGATTGATAACGCGGAAGCTTTGGGACCGCTGCTTACGCAGGAAGACGATCCGAGGCTCACGCCAATTGGAAAGGTTTTACGAAGAATCAGTATTGACGAAATTCCTCAGTGCATAAATGTTTTGAAAGGAGATATGAGCATCATTGGTCCCAGACCTGAAGTGCCCGGCATTGCAAGGCATTATTCGGATGAAGAAAAAAGAGTCTTCAGTTTTAAACCCGGGATTACCGGCATCGCGCAAGTGAACGGGCGGCAGACGCTTTCGCCGGCGCAAAGAGTGCGTATGGAAATTGAATATTACTCTAGCGCAAATATTTTCTCGGATTTAAAGGTAGCGCTCAAAACGCCTATTATAATACTTTCTAACGAAGGTAATATTTAACGGCATGTTTTCCGCGCCGAAGAATATTTTTATTCTTTTTTTTATCTCTTCATTAATTTACGCGCAGTCGGATTTAATTCCGGTTGAAAACAAAGTCTATTCTTTCCTCAAAAGAATGCAGGTGCAAGGCGTCGTTCCTTCTTACGACGATATCGTCATTCCAAAATCGCGAAATGAAATAAGAAGATATTTATCGCTGATAGAGAAAAGCGAATTAACGCGGATCGATCTGGCGACGGTAAAATATTATCTTACGACAATAAGCAATCTTTCCAAAGACGGACTGTCGGCGACGGGCGAAAAAAGAATTCACGCCGGCGAACATTTGGCGTCCGATAATGAAAATTATTTCTATTTTTACTCCGATTCGCTTCTAAACTTTTCCGTTCAGCCTATTTTAAGTTGGAATTATTTAACAAGCAATCAAGAAAACCACAAGGGAGCGACTCACTATTTTACCTTCGGCGGAAAGCTGAAATTGAACTACAAAAACTTTCTTTCGTTTAATATTGAAGGATGGAACGGAACGCAGTACGGAAATAGGGAGACAGCCAAACTGGACAGAAGAATTGCGCAGAGTTTTACTTTCAACGACACGGAATTAAATAATTTTGACGGAACATCCGGGTTCGTAAATTTTGAAAAAGGAATATTCAGTTTAAGAATTGCGCGCGAAAGAGTTCTGTGGGGAAACAGTTCCGTTAACAGAGCTACATTTTCGGAAACTCCTCAACTTTTTGACCACGCGGCAATGTCAATTCAATATAAATCATTCCGATATGATTTCATTTTCGGCTGGCTAGTTATGCCGACCAATTCATTTTTTGTTAACGACACGGTAGGAAATATAAAACGAAAACCCTCAAAATATATTGCGGTTTCCCGTCTCGGATTTAATCCCGGCAAAAGAGTAAAACTCGGCGTTACGCAGAAAATTCTGTTTTCAAATCGTCCGATTGAAGCGGCGTATTTTCTTCCGTTTATTTATTGGGAATCGGCTCAAAGATCGATGGGCGATTTGGATAACTCGTTTCTTGAATTGGACGCTCGCTGGCTGATAACAAATGGAATGGAACTTTACGCAAATATAAATTTTGACGACTTAAATTTTGATTTTTACAAATCATCCGAATGGAATACAATCCGGAACAGAATGGCTTGGCAAGCCGGTTTTAACTTTGCGTCTCCTCTGCTGCCGGACGGAATGAGCGCGGCGGTTGACTATATGCAGATTCGCCCGTTTACATTTTCGCATCCTGAAATCGGCGAAGCGTTGGCATATACGAATAACGGTTATCCGCTAGGCGTAAACGTCCAGCCAAACTCAACTCTGTTTACATTTGCGGTTGATTATACTTTTACGCCGAAGATTACCGCCCAAATCAGATATGACAATTATCTTCACGGAGCGAACGAATATAATGAAAACGGCGAAGTAATTAGAAACGTCGGGGGCTCTTATTTTTTAAGTTACAATTTGCTTATTCCGGAATCGGCGTACCTTCTGGATGGAATTCTTGAAGTTAGAAATATTTATACTCTGAAATTCATGTACAGATTCTCTTACAACCTCGGCATTGAATTTCAATTCAATCATCTCAGAGAAGAGATTCGGAATAAAAGGAAACAGTCAAACACGTTTCATCTGCAACTCGGTTATGCTTTTCTTTAATTTTTTTGGTTAGTTTTTTTTGACTTGAAATATTTTCCCCATTTAGATAACTTTATATAATTATTAAGAAATGAATTAAGCTTATGAAACAAATATATTTTCTAATTATAGTCGTTCTGTTTAACTCATCTTTGCTTTTTGGTCAGAGCGTAAACGTTATTTCTTCCGATTCAAAAAGTATAACAATTGAATTTAGATTCAACGAAAACTTCTCAATAAATGATTCGCTCGTAAAAAATGTTAAGTGGAATTATTTAAAGTTAAAGTCAATCAACATATCGGAAGAGGGGAAACCGGCTCTTCCAATTTACAATTATAAAATAGCTATTCCATATAATTCTAATCCGAGTTTAAAAATTTCCGACACAAAATCACGCTCATATTCAAACGTGAAAATCATACCGTTCGACGATTCGATAATTGACTTGCAGAAAAACGAACTAAAAATAGATAAAGATATTTATTCGAGAAACGAGTTCTACCCCGTCCAAAATGTTTATTTAGAGGACCCGTTTATTTTCCGTTTCGCAAAAATTCAGCCTGTTGTTTTTCGTCCTTTCAAATATAATCCCGTTACGAGGGAATTGGTTTTAACTTCAAGTATTAAAATTAAAATAACTTTTAATGAAAATAATAAAAGCGGCTTTTCAATAGTTCAAGATAAGCCGACGGAAAACTCAGTATTAAAGAATGTTCTTAATCCAAAACAAGCGATCAAATGGATTGGGAAAATATCGGATAATAAAAAATCCGTAACGGATGATTATTGGTATAATCCTCTGAGTAAATATTTCAAAATATATCTAAATAAAAAAGATATTTACAGAATCGCTTACGAGGATCTGCTTAACTCAGGAAATGCGGGAGAGGAAATAAGAAGCGACGAGCTGAGATTATTCTGTAACGGCATTGAACTTCCCTTGGAAATTCATGACGGGGGAGATGGAATATTTGACGCGGGCGGCTACATTCAATTCGTGGGCTATCCGGCTGAACCTACTCCTTTTGCAAGACAGAATATTTACAACACGACAAATGTTTTTTGGCTGGAAATTAACAGCGGGGCGGAAGGATTACGCTACCAAAACAGAAACGGAAGTTCTTCCGATTGGAACGGCGCAATTGAGACAAACGTTAATCAAATTCACTATGAAGAAGATTTGATTTATGAAAAACTCGGATACGCTGGAAATTTAGATAGGGATTTTTGGTTTTGGGGAAAAGCTTCCGGACACGATGGAATTGTAGATAGATTTTTCGCCGAGCAAATTCCTTACCCCGAAAATTTGAGCGGAAACGCCGATTCAATAAGAATAACTATCCAATTACATGGGATGACTACAAGTTTTCACAAAGCGGATATTTATTTTTCCTCCGTATTAATCGGCTCGGCTGAATGGTACGGACAAAAACTTATGGAATATCAAACGACTTTTAAAGTTGGCGAAGTTCCAATTTATCCTGAAAATTATGTCGAGGTAAAAACGCTTGCCGAAGAATTAAACGGAAACAGCGACGAAATTAGAATTAACTGGTTCGACGTTGAATATCTGCGAACAAACAGAGCGGATTCAAATCATTACAACTTCATAAATTCAACCGGAAATATTGGGACTAATAAATATAAATTGACTAATTGGAAAGTTGGAAACGGTAAAATTTATATTCCCCAAAAAAATGTGATTATCACAAATCCGTTTATTGATGCGCAAGACAATTCGCTTTTCTTTGTCGATACTATTTCCGGTAAAACGGAATATTTTTGCGCGGAAGATTCATATTTCTCAAAACCGGATTCTATTGCTCTGAATGAAAACAGTAATTTGAGAAGCGCAATGAACGGCGCCGATTATATTTTTATTGCGCATCCCGACTTTTTTCCCGAAGTTGAAAGACTCGCCGATTATTGGCGCGGGAATCTGCGCGGATTTGATTCGCCGAGAATTGTTATTGTTAACGTGTTCGATATTTACGATGAATTTTCTTACGGATTGCTGAATCCTTATGCGCTTCAAGATTTTTTAAAATATGCTTTTGAAAACTGGCGGCGTCCGGCTCCGGCTTATGTCGCTCTTTTCGGGGATATGAGTTGGGATTACAGACAGATATTGCCTGAGAGCAGACCTAATTTTGTCCCTTCAATTCCTCACTTTGCTTATCCTTTCGGAATTGCCGAAAGCGATAACACAATCGCCGCCGTTGCCGGAGACGACGTAATCCCGGATATTTCCATTGGGAGAATATCGTGCGAAACTTTGGACGAGGCAAAAGTTTTAGTGGATAAAATAATATCTTATCCAAAGGACGACACAAAATTATGGAAGCAATATTTGCTTCTAATCGGCGCGGGGGAAAACTTTGTTGACGAAGCAAGGTTCAGGTTTAACGACGCAAGTCTTTATCTTAAAAATGAATTTATTAACAAAGCCGGCTATGATACGAGAATTGTATTTAATTATCCGAATAAACCGGAGCACGAACGATATCTCGGAAGCACTCAAGAAATTAGAGACGGATTTAACAACGGCGTAGTTTTAAGCAATTTCTACGGGCACGGCGGCGGTTATCAGTGGGACCAAGTTTTTTTAACAGACGATATTTATCTTCTGAAAAACGGCGATATGCTTCCGATAGTTCTTAGCATCACGTGTTACACCGCGCATTTTGCCAACCAAAATGTTTTCGGTGAAATATTCAATAAAATCGAAGGAAAGGGAAGCGTCGGTTTTTGGGGCAACACGGTTCTTACATTTTATACTTACGGGAAAAGTATAAATGAAAACTTATTTACAAAAATATTTAAAAACGGCAATCATATTTTTGGCGATGCGCTTCTGAATACCTGGTTTGATTATACCGGTACTATGAACGTTAGAACCAAAGACCATATTGCGACAATTGCTTATCTCGGCGACCCTGCGCTTGAACTTGCTTTGCCGAAATTACCCGACTTTTTAATCGCTTCGGAGAATATTTCAATTACTCCGGACGCTCCTGTGCTTGGTGATTCTACGAAAATAAAAGTGAAGATACGCAATATCGGCGCTATTTTTCCCGCTGATTCAGTATCCGTTGAATTAGAAATAAGCGACGGAAGTAATTCATTTTCGCTATTCAAAAAACTCGGTAGTTTTGAATTGCTCGATTCGCTGACTTTTAATTGGACGCCCGTGAAAGCAGGGATCTATAATATTACATGCAGAGTAAATATTTCCAATCAAATTCCGGAAGACGACTTAACTGATAACATTGCAACAAATTCGTTCACGATTTTTAATTTAAGCGAGCCAAGTATAATCGCTCCGTATAATGGATTTTCAACTACGTCAGATTCGGTCGTTTTTAAGATTGCGGACGTTGGCGATTACATCGGAGAAACTCTTCGATACGTAATTCAAATTGATACTGCGATCGATTTTCAAAATCCTATTATAACTTCTCCGCAGTTTACGGCGCTCGAAGGCTTGGCAAAGTGGACGTCCGCAAATTTAGGTAAGAACGACTATTTTTGGAGAACGACAATTATTGACGCCGAAGAAAACTGGTCAAAAACAAGAACCTTCTCGATTGGCGGAGAAACAGACGAAGGATTTTCGGCTAAAGGGAAACAGCTGACGTCGTTCCAAAACACGAATATGATTTTTGAAAACGGCGGACTTATGCTGAACCCGAATAATTTGCCGCCGCGTCCAAGCGTTGATAAGTTTATTGAAGACTTGTTTACGGAACTGCCGGACGATCTGCAAAGTTTTTCCGCGCTTGCTACGGACGGAACATATCTTTACGTTGCGCATATGTTTTATTACAGCGGATTTAATAGTCCTATTTACAAAATTGGAACCGGTTTAAATGGAACGGATGCAGCGTTTAATTACGGTAAAATACCTAACGTTGAAGTGAAAATATGGCATCAGATGTTCTACCTTGAAGGCAAACTTTACGTCCCCGAAGGGAACGCACATTCTCTTTTGACGGTTGACGTTGTTACGGGAGATACGTCCCATGTTTTTATCCCTGACGGTATGATTAATGACGCCGACGCGCAAGTTCACGACGGCGCGTTTTTTTTAGCGACCGACGGCGATTTGGTATATAATCTTTCCTACATAAACGCTGAAGGCGATTTTGTTTATACTCTAAGAAAATTCGATCCGAAAAATAGTTGGAGAAAAGTTGGAGAGGACGTTGAATTAAAAACTTCCAGTTATCAAAGTTTTATGAGTTTCTTTGTGGCAAAAGGCTATCTTTATCCGTATGAAGGAAACATCTCCGGTTACATGCGTAGGGTAAGTTTGAAAACGCTTGAATTTGAAGAGGAATGGGTTACTTTCACTCCTTATCAGGCTTATTTTGCATGGACGTACGATTATCAAAACGATTTGGTTTACGCTTCGGTTTTTCATAACGGATATCAACCGAAGTTTACAAAATTTGCCGGCTCATATAACGCGTCTTCGGGAAATATCGTTTCTCCAACCGTTGGTCCCGCAACAAAATGGGAAAATAGTTTTTACAAAATTGAGAACGATAAAACCGGCGGAAATTATTCCGTCGAACTTTCGGCGTTGAACAATTCAACAAATCAATGGGCGGTTTTGGATTCTAACCTCTCCTCATCTGCCGACCTATCATGGATTGACGCAACAAAGTATAATTATCTGAAATATAACATTTCGTTTGTTGACACTTCAACCGGCGGAATTTCCAAACTTATTTTGAAAGAATTAAAAACTTCTTTCACAAAACCGGCGGAAATAATTACGGTGGTTTCGAAATCGATTACGGATGCGGACACTCTGTTGCAAGGTTCTGTTTTGAATGCAGCCGCAACAATAATGAACGCGGGTTACTCTGACACTGATTCAATCAATGTGATTTTTGCCGTCGGGAATAATGATGTTGACGCGTCGAGCAGAAAAATCATAATACCGAAAGATTCTGTCATAACTTTTAATTTTTCGAAAGCGGTTTATGATCTCGGCAACAACAGCGTAACGTTTAAAGCTACGCCGACAAACGGCGAATTGTTTGATTTCAATAATACGGTAAATAAAAATCTTTTTGTATATGCCGATACAACCCGCCCGCAGCTTGACGTTCTGTTCGACGGCGTTGAAATCATCAATAATGATCTGGTCTCCGACAATCCGGAAATTTCTATTACATTACAAGACAACAGTCCGCTTCCGATGGATACTTCCAGCTTTACTATCTTCGCCGACGGAAGAAAACTTTCATTTGCCGGCGACAGTTTGAGTTTTAATTACGAAAGTTCTCCCGACCCTACGGCGAAAGTAACTTGGAATGCAAAATATGACAACGGCAATCATTCTCTCGAAGTTTTGGCGAAAGACGCTTCGGGCAATTATTTTGACTCGACTTCGTACAGAGTGCGATACAACGTAAAAAGCGAAACCGGCTTGATGAACGTTTTCAATTACCCGAATCCTTTTGCAAACGAAACGCATTTTACATTTTCAATCTCCGGCTCGTCCCTTCCCGACGATCTCGCGATAAGAATTTATACAATTGCCGGCAGATTGATTAGAAATATAATTGTTCCAAAAGAGAAACTTCAGTTTGGGTTTAACAGAATTTATTGGAACGGAAAAGACGAAGACGGAGATGGAATAGCAAACGGAACATATTTGTACAAAGTAAGGTTCACCGTTGAAGGGAAAAATTATTCCGAGATAAAAAAGATGGCGAAGGTCGAATAAGTTTTTTGTTTTTTAACCGTTTAATTATTGTATTGTTAAATTGTTATTCCCAAATGTTTTTGCGCAGCATTCTGTGAATATCGGGAATGCCTTAAAAGAATTAAATGTAAAGTTGAGGCACAAATCAACTGTTCGTATGTATATATATATGAATCGAAATGACATTCTTTTATCTCGTATGGCGGGACCAAATCGTTATTTGTATAACTCAAAATTATTAAATTGTATTCGCTTTGTTTGATAATGTTAATAATTGCTAAATTATTTTAACAAATTTATTTGACAGTCTTATTTAAAATTATCAAATTTCGATTACTAATAGACGGGAAATTATTTTTGAAGCATCAGATAAACATAGCGATAAAAAATAAGAAAGAAATCCTCTTCCTGCTTCTCCGTCCTTGCCCAGACCATTAAATTATTTTATTATAGAAAACTATTTTTAATTAAGGAGACATTTATAAATGTGTGGGATTGTTGGATATATAGGTTCAAAAAATTGCGTGCCGATTCTAATTGACGGTCTTAAAAGATTGGAGTACAGAGGGTATGATTCCGCCGGCGTCGGCATTCTTGACGGCGGCGACGCTAAAATTGCCAAATACGCCGGGAAAGTAGCCGTGCTTGAAGATAATATCGCAAGGATGAAAATGGACTCCGAAATAGGAATCGGGCATACGCGTTGGGCTACTCACGGAGAGCCGAATCAAGTAAACGCGCATCCTCATTTTAATTCGGATGAAACGATTATGATTATTCATAACGGGATAATCGAGAATTATTCGGATTTGAAAATTATGTTAGAGAAGGAAGGATATAATTTCCGGAGCGAAACCGACACCGAAGTTTTGGTCAATCTGATCGACAAATATTTTAAATTGGGAAATAGCTTGTTCGAAGCGGTAAGGCGCGCGTTGAAAAAAGTCAACGGGGCGTACGGCATCGCCGTTATCGCGGTCAACGAACCGGACAAAATTATTGTCGCCAAAAACGGTTCGCCGCTTGTAATCGGCGTTGGCGAAAATGAAAATTTCATCGCTTCGGATGTTACTCCATTGATTCCATATACGCGCGACGTCGTTTATTTGGAAGACGGTGAAATAGCCGAGATAAAAAAAGATAGTTTTTCCGTCCGTTCGATTTCAAACAAGATATTAAGTAAAACTATCGAAAGCGTTGAAATGGACGTTGATGAAATTTCGAAAGGCAGTTATCCTCATTACATGTTGAAAGAGATAATGGAACAGCCCGAATCGGTAAAGAACTCTTTGCGCGGAAGAATTATCCACGAAGAAGGTTTGTCGAAGCTCGGCGGTTTGATCGGGTTCGAAGAGAGAATAGCAAATTCAAAAAGAATCATTATTTCAGCTTGCGGAACTTCGTGGCACGCGGGATTAGTAGGCGAATATATGATTGAGCAATACGCGGGCATTCCGGTGGAAGTTGAATACGCTTCGGAATTCCGTTACCGCGAGCCGATACTTTGCAAAGACGACACGGTAATATTTATATCGCAAAGCGGGGAAACCGCAGACACGCTTGCCGCAATGAAAGAAGCTAAACGCCGTAACGCGCTTGTCCTCGGCGTGTGCAACGTTGTGGGAAGCTCTATTGCGCGTTTGAGCGACGCGGGCGTTTACATTCATGCCGGTCCGGAAATCGGAGTCGCATCTACAAAAGCGTTTACGTCGCAGCTAACGGTTCTCGCGTTAATTACTTTGATGATTGCGCGAAGAAAAAGGATGAGTTCCGTAAAGGGAAGAGAAATTTCAGAAGCTCTTCTCCAAATTCCCGATCGCATGAAAGAGATATTAAAACTAAACGATGAGATCGAAAAAATCGCGGAAGAATTTGTTGACGCAAAAAATTTCCTCTATCTCGGAAGAGGGTTTAACTTTCCCGTTGCGCTCGAAGGCGCGTTAAAGCTGAAAGAAATATCTTACATTCACGCGGAAGGTTATCCGGCGGCGGAAATGAAACACGGTCCGATTGCGCTGATTGACGAGAATATGCCCGCCGTCTTTATTGCGCCTCACGACGCTATTTACGACAAAGTTTTAAGCAACATAGAAGAAGTTAAAGCTAGAAAAGGAAAAGTTATTACAATCGCTAACGAAAGCAACGGAAAGATTTCGGAGCTTTCGGACTTCATAATAAAAATACCGAAAACAATAAATATGCTGACTCCGATATTAACCGTGATTCCGCTCCAACTTCTTGCATATCACATTGCGGTTAAAAAGGGTTTGAACGTAGATCAGCCGAGAAATTTAGCTAAAAGTGTAACTGTTGAATAACTAAAGGAGATTTTGTTATGGCACGAAAGAACGTAATTATTATGGGAGCCGCCGGACGCGACTTTCACAACTTCAATGTTTTTTTCAGAGGCAACGAAGAGTATAACGTTGTGGCGTTTACCGCAACGCAAATTCCGAATATCGACGGAAGAATGTATCCGCCGGAATTAGCGGGAGATTTATATCCCGACGGGATCAAGATATACGAAGAAAAAGATTTGGAGAAATTAATTAAAGAATTTAACGTAAACGAAGTTGTATTCTCTTATTCAGACGTTCCGTTTAATTATGTGATGACTAAAGCCTCGATAGTAAACGCCGCGGGAGCGTCGTTCAGATTGTTGGGCGCGGCTGAAACTGAAGTGAAAAGCGTTAAACCGCTTGTCGCCGTATTGGCTGTGAGAACGGGCTGCGGTAAATCTCAAACTTCAAGAAAGATTGTTAAACTACTTACCGCCGCCGGAAAAAAAGTTGCCGCAATTCGTCACCCGATGCCTTACGGAGATTTGGTCAAACAAAAAGTTCAAAGATTCGCAACGTTGGAAGATTTGAAAAAGCACGAATGCACAATTGAAGAAATTGAAGAATACGAACCGCACATTGCGCTCGGCGGAATAATTTACGCCGGAGTCGATTACGAAGCGATTTTACGCGAAGCCGAAAAAGAAGCCGACGTTATTCTTTGGGACGGCGGAAATAACGATTTCTCTTTCTACAAAGCCGATTTGACTTTTACCGTTGTTGACCCGCACAGACCGGGACACGAACTAACTTACTATCCGGGTAATACAAGTCTTCGTATGGCGGACGTTGCCATTGTGAATAAAATGGAATCCGCGGACGAAGCGAATATTTTACAAGTGTTAAATAACATCAGAGACGTCAATCCCGACGCTAAAATAATTGAAGCCGCTTCGCCGTTAACCGTTGACAATCCCGATTTAATCAGAGGTAAGAAAGTATTGGTTGTTGAAGACGGTCCGACGCTTACGCACGGCGAAATGAAATACGGCGCGGGAACCGTGGCGGCGCAGAAAAATTACGCGTCGGAAATTGTTGATCCGCGTCCGTACACAGTAAAATCAATTACCGCCACTTATGAAAAATATCCCAATATCGGAATATTACTTCCTGCAATGGGCTACGGCGAGGAACAGATGAAAGATTTGGAAGAAACGATAAACAGAGTTGAGTGCGATTCCGTTGTTATTGGAACGCCGATTGATCTCGGAAGAATTCTGAACATCAATAAACCTTCAACGCGAGTAATGTATGAAATTCAAGAAATTGGAAATTACACGCTTGAAGACGCCTTAAAAGAAAAAGGAATTATATGAAAAAAATAGCCGTTGTCGCTTTCGGGGGAAACGCACTGCTTCGCGGCGACGAGGTCGGAACGATTGAAGACCAGGAAAAAAATACGTATGAAACATGCAAAGATATTTTAGGCTTAATTAATAGCGGTTACAACTTAGTGGTTACTCACGGAAACGGTCCGCAAGTCGGCAATATAATGCTTCGCAACGAAGCCGGCTTCGAGAAATATCGTATTCCCAAAATGCCGCTCGACATTTGCGTAGCCGATTCCCAAGGCGGAATCGGCTACATGATTGAACGACAGTTCAGAAACGTCTTTGCGGAGTTGAAGATGAGAAAGAACGTTGTAACAATTGTTACGCAAGTTCTGGTCGATAGGGAAGACCCTGCATTCCAATATCCCACAAAACCTGTCGGCGGATATTATCTTAAAGAAGAAGCGGACTTGTTGGCAAAAAAGAATAATTTTATTTTCAAAGAAGACCCGCAAAAACGGGGTTGGAGAAGAGTAGTTCCTTCTCCGAAACCGATTGATATTTACAACAAACGCATTATAAAAGACTTAGCGAAGAAAGGACAAATAGTAATTGCAGTCGGGGGCGGCGGCATTCCGGTTTTCAAACACAAAAATAATTTTCTAGAGGCAATCGAAGCGGTAATCGATAAAGACTTGGCTTCCTCGCTTTTGGCTTCTGAAATAGGCGCGGACGCGTTTTATATTATTACAGACGTTCCGCAAGCTTATATTAATTTCGGCAAGAAAAACCAAAAAGCGCTCGGAACGATTACGATTGACGAGGCGCAGAAATATTTTGACGAAGGACATTTTGCCGCCGGAAGCATGGGACCGAAAATATTAGCCGCAATGGAATTCGTAAAAAACGGCGGACCGGAAGCGATAATAACTTCTCAATCCGAAATAAAGAAAGAGAATTGCGGAACGAGAATTATCCCGAATAAAAAAAGATAAAAAAATATAATTTTACTCTTTCTTTTATTGTAAAAAAAATCTATTTTTGTGCTTCAAAATTTTTAAGGGCAGATAGCTCAGTTGGTAGAGCAATGGACTGAAAATCCATGTGTCGGCGGTTCAATTCCGTCTCTGCCCACGCGTCGCGGCGAAGCGAAAGCGAAGCCGGACTTTCAAGGGACGTAACCAAGCGTCCCTTTTTTTATTTTTAATTCGCACTATTTTTCTTTGTTTCTAAATTTTATTTACCTATTTTTACAATAGTAAGACAGTAAGTTTAGAAGTAGATGTAGATGTAAATTTTTATTTATCCTTCCACAACATTCCGAGCCCTGTCAATATTTCTTTTTTTAATTATTTATAGGAGCATCTGTATTATGTCAGATCGCAAAGAAGGAACCGTTAAATGGTTCAACAGCACAAAAGGTTATGGTTTTATTTCACAGGAAGACGGCGACGATGTATTCGTACACTTTCAATCAATCGTTAGCGACGGCTACAAAACTTTAGAAGAAGGTCAGAGAGTTGAATTTGAAGTCACTCAAGGACAAAAAGGTTTGCAGGCAAGCGAAGTAAAAGCATTATAAAATTTATCATCTATTGAATAAATTTAAAGCCCCGTTTCGACGGGGTTTTTTATTTTAAATTAGACGGTGTAGCATTACAAATATCGCAGAACGCTGCGCAAAAAACATCTGGTTTTATGAATGTTGAATTATGAATGTTGAATGTTGAATTACGAATGAAGAAATTTAGTCATTAATAGTAATTTGTCTCCGCTTCGCTTCGACGTAATTTGTTGTTGATTAGTTATTGGTTATGAGTTTTTTTCCGTTTCTCGTCTTTCGTTTTACGTTTCC
>JAADIR010000018.1 GCA_013151245.1 Chlorobiota bacterium | reverse complement strand
TCTCAGCCATTATTGCGATCCATCGCAAAGGCATCGCGATATCTTGCGGATTGCTGAAAACGTAAGTCGGTATTATTTTTTCCGTTTCAATGTCAAAATCGGGACTAAAAAATTTGTTAAACAGAACCAAACCTTTTATTCCGGTTTTCGAAAGTTTATTTAAGGTTCCCGCAAGGTTTGAAAAATAATGGCTCACTTTCAACGTAACGGGAATGGTAACTCTTTCAAGAACTTTTTCAACGACTTCGAAATATTGTTTTTCAATCTCGTCGCTCGATTTTTCAAAATCGGAAGGAAGGAAAAACATATTCAATTCCAAAGCGTCCGCGCCGGCTTCTTCAATTTTGCTAGCGAAGAAATTCCATTCGTGATTTGTGGCGCAGTTGATGCTTGCAATGATGGGAATATTAACTTCCCTTTTAGCGTTGGAGATTAGCTCCAAATATTTTTCGACGTTGTGTTGTTTCACTCTCGCGTCGTAATAATCGAACAGGTCTTCGTCAAAACCTTCCTTTGCCGCTTCTCTAATAAAATGGTCGCTTTCAAGCGTTATTTCTTCTTCGAAAATGGAACGCAAAACAATCGCCGAAACGCCGGCTTCTTCAAGTTGTTTGATGCTTTCAATATTATCGGTAAGCGTTGAACTTGACGCGATTACCGGGTTTTTCAATTCCAATCCCAAATATTTAGTTGTTATATCCGCCATATTTATCCTCTTTTATGAACGCTGAAAACTTAATCTATTTTTTATGATTTTTCAAGAATATATTTCTCAATTCCTTTTACCGCTCTGTAACCGTCGGCAACCGCGCTGATAGCGTCCGCGCGTCTGTTGGAAATATCGCCGCCGGCAAAGAGCCACGGAACGCTTGTCTGCTGCAAATCGTTAACGACGATTCTTCCGCGTTTGATTTCAATTTTCTCTTTGATATCTTCGGAGAAGAACGAATAATCGGCTTCCTGCCCGATCGCTCCGATAACGGTCGTTACTTCCATAACGTGCTCGTCCCCTTCGATGATTTTCGGACGAGGTCTGCCGCCGTCGGGGTCGGGAATCATTTCGGCGTTTGCGTATTTGATTGCTTTTACTCTGCCGTTTTCGTCCAAAATATTTTCGAGCGGGATAGCTTGCGTTTTAATATGAACGCCTTCATCCTCGGCGCCTTCAATTTCTTCCCAATCTGCGGGCATATCTTCAACGCGTCTTCTGTAAAGGATTGTAACATCCGCGCCGAATCTGCGCGAAACTCTCGCCGCGTCAATAGCCACGTTGCCGCCGCCTATGACTACTACTTTATCTCCGATATCAATATTTCTTTCGCTGTTTATTTCGCGAAGGTAATTTACCGCCTGAATCGAGCCTTCGGCGTTTTCTCCTTCGATACCGATTGAATAAGGAACTTCAAACCCGATTCCGACAAATACCGCTTCGAAGTTTTTATGAAGTTCGTCGAACGTAATATCGGTTCCGACTTTCGTGTTGTATTGAATTTTAACGCCGATGCTTTTCATATATTCAACTTGTTTATCGATGCTGTCTAGCGGCAGACGATATTTGGGGATTCCATACATAATCATTCCGCCCGCGTGCGCTTTCGATTCGAATATTGTAACGTCAAATCCGCGCATTGCAAGATAGTAAGCCGCCGTCAATCCCGAAGGTCCGGCTCCGATAATTGCGACTTTATGACCGTTCGGCGGAAGTATTTCCGGCTCGACGATTTCGGCGATAATTTCTTTATTCGCAGCGGTTTCGGTGGCAAAGCGTTTCAGCCATCTGATTGCGATAGGTTCGCCGCGTTTGCTTACGGCGCAAATGTCTTCGCAGCGTCTTGTACAAACTTTTCCGCAAGTTTCGCCGAGCGGATTGTTGTCGTAAATCAATCTTACCGCGTCGTCGTAATGCCCGCTTGCTATTGCGTTAATATATTCGGGAATGTGCATGTGAACGGGACAGTTGTCGGTGCAAAGTCCGCAGCCGATACAGCGCGCCGCTTCTTCTCTCGCTTCCTCCTCGGAATAACCGAGGACAACTTCGGCAAAAGATTTCACCCTTTCTTTGCCTTCGAGTTCTCTCATCGGAATTCTTTGATAATCAAGGAGAGAATGCTCAACGTCGCTTACCCAGGATTTTATTTTTTCTCCGTCGGGGTTGTCAACGCCGGGCGTCCACAAAAATGAATCCGGATCGTCCGTAACGTGAAGATAATCTTTGGTCAAACTCAAAGAGCCGGTGGGACAGACTTCAACGCAGAGCGCGCACCAGCAGCATCTTCCGTTATCGACGCGGGGACGCAATCCGCTGTCGCCCGTTGTGGTTTCAATTCCTTCAATCTCAATCATATCGATTGCTTTATTCTGGCAAATAGTCGCGCATGTTCCGCAGCCGATACATTCTTCCAAATCGTTAAAGTGAAAACCGCGGTATCTTTCAGCCGCTTCTTTCTTTGTATAAGGATATTTAACCGTATGCGGCGTTTTACCGAATTGTTTCAACGCGTTGAACGGCGATATGATTCCTTTTATATCAAAAGCCATAACTTCCTCATTTACCTTTCTATTTCCGGCGGGCAAACGCCCAGACTATTCATAATTGGCGATACGTCGGAGATATTCGCTCCGACTAAAATACGTTCGAGAAGCGAAACGCCGTGCACATAAGCCGGACCGCGCACGTGAACTCTTCTCGGTTTAAGCGAACCGTCGCTGACCGCATAATAACCGAACTCGCCGCGGGCTGATTCCGTTTTAACGTAGGCGTCCCCTTTAGGAACATACCAATTAAGCGGATTGGGAACTTTATTATAAACGGGTCCGCCGGGCATTTTGTCTAAAACTTGACGGATCATAGAAATTGACTGTTCCATTTCCCGACGGCGAACCATCGCTCTTGCGTAAATATCTCCGCCTTCAACCGTCGGAACTTCAAATTCCAACTTATCGTAAATTTCGTACGGTTCGTCAATTCTTACGTCGTGCTTAATACCGCATCCGCGAAGCGGCGGTCCAACGACGCCCCATTCCAAAGCTTTCTCTTTATCAATAACGCCTATTCCTATTGTGCGTTTTTTAAAAATAGCGTTGTCAAAAATCAGTTTGTCGTATTCGGGCAATCTGCTTTCGAAATAGTCCATCGTTTTTAAAACTCTTTCTTTAAATCCGTCGGGCAAATCGCGGCGAACTCCGCCGGCCCAAATATACATGTGATAGATTCTTCCGCCGGTCAATTCTTCGAACAGGTCGAGTATATAATCTCTATCGCCCACCGACCACTGCGGCGCGGTGTAAAGACCGAGACCGCCGGATTGTCCGCCCATCCAAAGCATATAAGCCGCGAGGCGGGAAAGTTCGAGCGCCATAACTCGAATGTATTTCGCTCTTTCGGGAACTTCGCGTCCTTCAATTTCTTCGACCGCGCGGGCTAAATTTTCTTCGTTAGGGTCGGGTTCGGGAACGCAGATGCGGCAGACAATCGGGAACGACTGCATCCAGGTTCTTTGTTCCATAAGCTTTTCGAACGCTCTGTGAAGGTAGCCGACGTGCGTTTCCGCTTTTACGACCGTGTCGCCGGCGACTTTTAATTTCACCATCATATTCCCGGTTATTCCGGGGTGCTGCGGTCCAAGATATAATGTGGTTTCTTTTTCTCTCATCATAAATTCCGTACAGTATAATCTTTTCCTATCTCGGGTATTTCTTCGCCGCTCTTTTTAGTAACGGTAGTTCTAACGTCTTGCGCGTTTTCGCGTCCGGGACGATTATAAAACGTATCTTGCGAAAATTTAACCGTGTCAAAATCCCTTCTCATCGGCGGAATCCCTTGCCAGTCTTCCAAAATAAATTCCGTAAGTCTTTTGTTCCCTTTGAAATTGATTCCGTACATTTCGCGCATTTCCCTTTCGTAGGTTTCCGCTTGATCCCAATAGTTTGTATGAGATACAAACTCCGGATTCTCGCGGTCTATATACGTTTTAGCCAATATCATAACTTTATTATCATAATTCAGAAGCGAATAGATCAATTCAAACTTATTATCTTCCAGCCAGTCAACGCAGGAAATATGGGCGAGATGAATAAAGTTCATATTGTTCTTCGCATAGCTGAGAAACGGAGTAATCAAATCGTCTCTCAGTTTCACGACAACCCGTTTTTCTCTTTTAACCGTCACTTCCGCCGAATGAAAAGTTTTACTTATTTCCTCGGCTATTTCTTTTTCTATTTTTAATTCTTCCATAATTTTTACCAATTATAATCGGGCATATTCCAATTAGGTATTACTTTGTTTTGATTTTCTCTGTACCATTCCAAATTCTTCAAATATTTTTCCGCGCCTTCGGCTTTTCCTTCCGAGATAAGCTGCTGCAGTTTGATAAAACCGCTGATAACCGCTTCGGGACGGGGCATACAGCCGTTGATGAAAACGTCCACCGGAAGATATCTGTCTAATGCGTTGATTGTATTGTAAGAATCCCAATACATTCCGCCGTTAATTGTGCAAGAACCGAATCCCATTACAAACTTAGGCGCCTGCATCTGTTCGTAAGTGCGGATTACTCTTTTAAGGGTTTTAACCGCAAGATAACCGGTGATTAACAGAACGTCGGCTTGGCGCGGCGTCGCCGAGCCGCGGATGCCGAAACGTTCGGCGTCGTAGCGGGAAGTCATTGTCGGCGGAATTTCAATCGCTCCGCAACCGGTGCCGTAGGCGACAACCCAAAGCGAATGTTTTCTTGCGTATGATTGAATTATATCTACAATTTTTTTAGCGTCTTTATCGTTATACATTATATTCTATCCGTTTAATACTACGACAATTATTGCAAGTATGCCGATGAAAGTCGGCCATTTCCAGAAAAATAAAATCGACTGCTCCGTTCTAAAACGCGGACTTACAATGCCCGTGAGAACCGGAATCATATAAAGCAGAAAAGTCTTAATTATTAAAGTTATAAAATCCGACGCGCCGCCGAGGAAGATATCCACAAAAAGAACGAGCTTAACAAAAGCGAAAATCGAGCCGCTGGTCATCATCAAACCGAGATATTTTCCGCCGAACTCCGAAGGGGGACCGGAAGCGATTTCCGCCGGAGCAATCACAACGTCGAACGGCGCATAGTGCATCATTCCAAGGAACGCGAGTATTCCGGCGACAAAAGCCAACGGCGATTGAAAAATAATCCAGTTTGTAAAATGATCTTGAACCGCAAGCAATTCGTTCAAACTTGTCGTTTTGAATTGAATCATAATTGCCACAAGCGCCAACACAAAAGGAATTTCATAGCCGACCATTTGACTCAAACCGCGGGAAACGCCTATCGCGGAGTTCGGGTTGCCGGTTTGCCCCGCGCCGAGCGCCATTCCGAGAGAACCGAAAACCATCATATAAAGGAGAAAAATAAGATCTCCGTTGAAACTGAAATTTTGGAAATAGGGCGAATCTTTAATCACCGGAATAAAATAAAGCGAAGTAACCGACGCGGTAATTGCAAAAACCGGGCCCAAATGCTGCATTACTCCGTGCTGAATTGCAGTCTTTTTGCTGTAAAGTTTTATAATATCAAATAAATTCTGAGTGATTGGCGGACCATATCTATTCTGCACCCTTGCCGTAATTTTACGAACCGCGCCGCCGTAGAGGACTCCCACAATAAAAGCTATAACCGGAGTGGCGACTATTCCAATTACCGAAGACCAATTTATTTCCATTGAATCAAAATCCTTTTACTTTAACTTCAATTAAATCAATTTATTTTTTATAACTGTATTCCAAAAATCAATTCCGCAAAAACCATCAAAACCGCAAGAAACAAAACGACATACAATGCGTAAGTTTGTCCGTTGCCGGTATAAACATAACGGAGGAAATCGAACGCGCTCTCAAGATTTTCGGCAATCAAATTATATGTTTTATCAATGCTTCTTTTAAGAACCGGCGCAATAGCTCTTTCGAACGGTTTGTAAAAATCGACCGCGTAAGTTAAGTTTTCGTTTTCGGTAGGGATTTCGCCGGATGTATGAATATCTTTAGTAGTAACGTAACGAGTCGTTCTGTAATTTTTAATCGTGATAAAAATTGCCGCAATTATAAAAATCGCTCCGATAGTCATTACTACCGTCATCATATCAACGTGATTGCCCCATTCGTTGAGCAGCGAAGAGACATCCCAATTAAAAGTATAATTACCGAAGTAGCCCATTGCGTTTCCGATAGGGTTAATAAATATTCCCGGAAATACGCCGACAACGAGAGTGAACAACGCCATAATCACCATCGGAACGGTCATCGTTAAAGGAGCTTCCTTAATATCGGCGTATTCTTTTTCTTCCTGCCCCAAGAAAAGGGAGAAGATAAATCTGTAAAGATAAAGGAACGCCGCCGTGCTTGCGGCAAAGAGAACAATCACTAAAAAGTAATGCCCCGATTGTATTGTCGCTTCATAAAGCATCCACTTTGCGGCGAAACCGCCGAGCGGAGGAACTCCGGCAACCGTAATAATTCCGAACAAAGCGGTTAAAAACGTCCACGGCATCTTTCTAATTAAACCGGTAACTTCATTCATATCGGTCGAACCGGTTCTGTAAAAAACCGCGCCGGCAGACATAAAGAGCATAGCCTTAAAAATTCCGTGAAGCATCGCTAAAAAGAGAGCGGACATAATGCTTAGAGGCGTTCCGATTGCCAAACCTACAATAATATAGCCCAACTGTCCGATTGACGAATACGCGAGAAGTTTCTTCGCGTCGGTTTGAACGATTGCATAAAACGTAGCGAGCAGCGCGGTAATGGCGCCAATCCAGGCTACAATGTCCTGCACCCAAACGTAAAAACCGCTTTGAGCCGCAAGTTTCAGTAAAACGATTCCCAAACCCCAAATACCCATTTTTGAAAGCGCGCCTGAAAAGAGCGCGGTAAAAGGAGTAGGCGAAATCGCGTAAGCGTCGGGCGCCCAAACGTGGAAAGGCATCATTGCGCTTTTAACGCCGAAGCCGACAATAAATAACACAATCACGGTAATTTGCAGACCGGAACTCAAGTTCGTGAAATTTTCAAAAAGAACGGAAAGAGAAGTCGTTTCCAGATTCGCCCAAATCAATACAATTGCCGTAAGCATTGCATACGCGCCGATTGCGCTGAAAACAAAATATTTCAATCCGATGCTTTGGGCGTCGTCGCAGCAGTAAATCACCAGCATAAAAGAACTCCAAGTCATTATTTCCCAAAAGAAGAAAAGGGAAATCAGATCTTGACTGTAAACGATTCCGTACATTCCGCCGATTACAATAAGGAAGTTCATATAAAAATAGCCCAAACGTTCCCGTTCTTTCATAAAATCGATTGAGTAAATCAAAGTGAAGAACCCGAGAACCGCAATAAGCAGAGCAAATAATTGGCTGTATTCGTTAACTCCCCAAAGAATTTGGAAATCGCCCAGGCGGAATGAAATATCCGTCGCTTGCGAAGGAAGACGCCAAACAATGTAAACTCCCAAAGCCGAAGTAACAATAACGATAAACGTTCGCAATTGTTTTATAGTATGCTGCGCAATAAAAGCCAGAATTGCGCCGCCAAAAGTAATCTCGTATAATGTTGTTAATGATACCATAAGTTAAAATCCGCTATCTCGAATCTTTCAAAAGTTAATTGATAATAATCCGGAATTAAGATGGAGTCCCGTTCTAATATATTCCGAAGTATTCATTAGTTCTCTGGCAGCCGGGGTTAGCCAGTCTAAAATTGTGTTCGGATAAAGCCCGACAAAAAGAATAACAACCGCTAAAATTCCCATAGCCGCCAAACCGGACAAAGGCGTTCTGCGAACGTCGGTAGCGGTTTCGCGTTTAAAATATAATCTGCTTACTACTCTTAAATAATAAACGATTTCAATGACCGCGCTTATCAAAATTAAGACTACGACCGTTACCAAATGAGCGTCGGCTACCGAAAGAAGGATATATAGTTTGCTCCAAAATCCCGCGAACGGCGGCAGTCCTATAATTGCCAACGCGCCGAATGCAAAGAAGAAACTTGTCAAAGGTTTATCGCGTCCAAGACCGTCGAGCGCCGAAATGTGCTTTGAACCGGAATGGAAAACCAAATAACCGGCGGAAAAGAACAAAAGCGTTTTAATTAAAGCGTGATTGAACATCTGAAACAAAGCGGCTCTTACGCCCGGCTCGGTCCCGAGTCCGAAGGCAATGATTACCAGCCCCATTTGACCGATACTTGAAAAAGCGAGCATTCTCTTTATCTGATGCTGACGCATCGCCGACATTTCGGCAATCAGCATTGTAATAACTCCCATAATAACGAAGAAGTGAAGAACGGAATGGAAATTAAACATCAGATAAACGATGCGCATCAAAGCGTAAATTGTGGCTTTAACGACAATTCCGCCGAAAACCGCTCCGACGGGAGACGGGGCTTGCGAATAAGCGTCCGGCGCCCAGCCGTTGAGCGGAAATATCTCCGCTTCAATTCCCAATCCCGTAATAAAAAGAATTAAGATAAAAATTTTCATTGTTATCGGAACGTCCGCCATTTTAAGGGCAATATCGGCTAAGTTCAAAGTTCCCGTCTGCATATAAATTAATAAAATGGCGAGAAGAACAAACGTTGAAGAAAACGAACCGATCAAAAGATATTTGAAAGCCGCCTCGGCGCCGTCTTTATCCCGCAGAAATGCGGTTAACGAATACGCTGCGATAGCGGTAATTTCCAAAAAGACGAACATATTGAAAATATCGCCCGTTAGAATAATTCCCGTTGAACCGGTAATTAACAGCATAAAGAGCATATAATATTTTTCAAACGGTTCGCGGATAATAAATTTATAACTGTAAAGCCAAATAACAAATCCAATCAACGTAACCAGCGTCGTTAAAAACGCCGCCAACGGTCCATAATAAAGAGTGATTCCAAACGGCGGATTGAATCCAGCGATATGTTCCACAAT
This sequence comes from Chlorobiota bacterium, assembly GCA_013151245.1. GTDB lineage: Bacteria > Bacteroidota > Ignavibacteria > Ignavibacteriales > Melioribacteraceae > JAADIR01. The sequence continues at coordinate 6,857 of JAADIR010000018.1, read as the reverse complement.
CGGTCTCTCAAGTCCGCGCGGGAAGAGATTTAACGCGACGTAAGATAAATAAAGCAGCACAATCCCCGGCACAAGTTTCACGGTTTCTTTGGAAGCTTTGCCGATAAGCGGAATCAAAAACGCCGCAAATAAGGGAACGGCAATAAATTGTACGGGACTCAAACTCATCAATTCATTCCTACCATTTTAATTTCCGGATACGATTAATATTAAGCGTTTTATGATGGTCGTATAATCTGATTACAAGCGAAAGAGCGACCGCCGTAACAGCCAAGCCGATAACGATGGCGGTAAGCACTAAAGCCTGCGGAACCGGATCGACCATCTGTCCGGCTTCCAGCCCCGGCCGCGAATAAATAGGCGCGGTAGCGTCTTTCACATAGCCGATTGCAATAAAAAGAAGATGCACTCCGCTATCTATAATTGACAGCCCGATAACTATTTTTATTATATTCTTTTTAACCAGAACTGCATACATTCCGATAAGAATTAACAATATTGAAGCGGCGTAATAAATCATTTCGAAATTCTACTTAATCGTTTTTAACATATTATCTAATAATGCCGTTAATTCGGCTCCTACTTTGAATCCTACCGCGATGTAGATCAGCGGAATAACGCCCGCGCTTAAAAGAGTATTGGGAGTTCCGAGCGGTAAAATGTTTTGAAGGAAAGAAGTTCCCCAAATTAACCCCGCCAATCCGATTGTAACGAAAGTCATTCCGGCTAAAGATTCAACCCAGCTGAGAGCGTTATGATTTGTTTCAAACCTTCTATATGAAATGAACATCAGCAGAACGCCGGTTGCAATAATCGCTCCGCCCTGAAATCCGCCGCCGGGAGTGAGATGCCCGTGTACAAAAACATAAGCGCCCAAAAGTATTATCAGAGGATAAATCAATTTTGAAGCTACTTTAACAATAAGGCTTGCGTTCTGCAATCTTCTTTTCTTTCCTTTTTTATCGTAAAGAATTGCGCCCAAACCGGTTGCGGCAAGAAAAAGAACGGTAACTTCGCCGAGCGTGTCAAACCCTCTATGGCTAACGACTATCGCCGTAACAATATTCACCGCGCCGGTCTCTTGCACCGAATGTTCGAGATAATGCTGCCCGACGTTATCATGACGCACGCCGAAAGGAACATTTACAAAAAGCGCGAAAATATAATAACCGAAAATGCCCAATAATAATACAGCGATTACTTTTCTCATTCTTCGTACCTTTTGGTCTTTTTAATTGTAATAACAAAAATAATTGTAGTAAGCGCAACGCCTATTGCCGCCTCGGTAAGAGCCACGTCGGGCGCCTGCAGAATATAAAAAAGGATTGAAAGCACAACGGATACGGCGGAAGCGCCGATAACGGCAAGAATCAAATCCTTTTGCGTAATAGCAAAAACAGCCGCAATAATAAGTAAAATAATCAATCCGATTACTAAAAACGTCATCCACTCCATCATTCTTCCTCGTTCTCTGTTTCCACGCCGGCATAGGCGTCCATATCGTCTTCTTTTGTAATCGGTTTAATCCCGATTTTATAACTTCCGCGAGCCAAAGCGTGAGAGCTTATTGGGTTTGAAATAGCTATGAAAATGGCAATAATTAAAGTTTTCCAAAACCATTCGGGTTGAAGAAGTCCAACGCCGAGGATTGTTCCAAGCGCTCCGAGCGTAGTGGCTTTTGTTCCAGCTTGAAGTCTGTTATAAACGTCGGGCATCCTAAAGATACCGAGCGCGCCCAAGAAAAGGAAAATTACTCCAACGGTAACCATCGCATAACCGAGGTAGGTTAAAACGCTCATAATCCCCCCTCCATATATCTTGCCAGCGTCAATACGCCGACAAATGAAAGAACGCCGTAAACCAGCGAAACGTCAACGTAAATATATCGCTGAAAAAAGAACGCCAGCAGAACAAGTCCCGCGGTAGTAATTGTAGTAAGACTATCCAACGCAACTATTCTATCCGAGGCTGTCGGTCCTAAAAGTCCCCTAGCGGCGGCAAAAATTATAGCCAGCGCAATCATTATTAAGTAAAATATTGTCATTCGAAAATTTCCTTCAGAATAACTTCAAACTGTTCTCCGATTTCGGAATAAATTTTTTGCGGGTCTTTCGTAATAACGTCGATCCAATGAATATAAAGAGTATCGCCAATCACGTCCACGGTTAAAGTGCCGGGCGTTAACGTAATGGAATTTGCAAGAAAAACTTTTGCCGTATCGCTTTTTAGTTTTGTTTTGTAGGCGACTATTCCGGGATTGATGGGCAGTTTCGGGTTGATTACTCTTTTAGCGACGTCAAAGTTTGCTTTGAATAATGCAATTATGAAAACAAACATATATTTGACTATGTTAAATAATCTTTTCGGATTGAGAAAAGAGAGTCCCAAATCCGTAAATGATTTATAGCTGAAAAAAGTAATTATTAAGCTGAGAACTGCGCCGGCAATTAATTCTTGAGGGTCGAAAGAAGTTGTAAATCCCATCCAAATCAGGAAATAAACCGCGAAAGTGAAAATAAATCTACTCATATAAAATTTGTCGAATCCATTGTTTGCTAGTATCAAAGTATTTAAAATATTTTCAGCGCTTAATATCCGATTATTTTTTTTTAACGTCAAATATTTTTTTTATGCCGTAAAGGATTATTTCCGATTCCTTGAATTATCGTTCGTAAAACGGGTTTTTGAGAGTTGTTTTTTTTAGTCAATCTTTTACTGTAGAAAACATTTTTAAATGTCCGATTCGGATTATTTTTTGAAACATGAAAATTAGTCGCCCAGATTACAAATTTTCAACACTTAATTCCCGATATTTGCATTAAACAATCAGTGAAAATCAAATTAAGGAGCTTCAAATGAAAGCGATATGGAACGGACAAGTTTTAGCCGAAAGCGACGAAACAATAGTAGTGGAAAACAACAACTATTTCCCGCCGGAATCGATTAATAAAGAATTTTTTACGGATAGCGACATGCAATCTACTTGCCCTTGGAAGGGAGACGCGCGTTATTATAATATTGTCGTTGACGGAGTTGCCAACAAAGATGCCGCTTGGTATTATCCCGATCCGAAAGAGCGCGCAACGCAAATAAAAGGTTACATCGCTTTTTGGCGAGGAGTTAAAGTAATGGAAAATTAACAATGAACAACGAACAATGAACAATGGAGAATTTATCGCGGCGTAGCGGAGCGAAGCCGGATGAACAATTTAACGCGGCGACCTGTCGCGGCGTAGCGAAGCCGGAAGCAAATCCGGAAGCCGTATTTCAACCCCGAAGGGGTGATATTATTGTAGAAATATAGAAAAAAGAATATTAAGAAACCCCGTAGGGGTGACATTATCCGTCGCCGGTATTGGCAATTATGTCACCCCTTCGGGGTTTCGCTTATTTTGGGGCGCGCTGTTATTACAATAATTCCACCCCTTCGGGGTTTTATTTCTCATATTGGTGTGACGTTTCATCCCCGCGCTGAAGCGAGGGGTTAATGCTGATTTGTGAGAACGTTGAAGAACGGCGATCCGCCGGAAAAACAACGCGCCGCGCGCAAGCTGAAGCTTGCGCCTACAGCTTGCGGTTACAGCTTGCGCCAACCAATCCTCTTACCTCTACCTTCTTACCTCTTACACGGTAAAGTAAATTGCCTGTCCGCCGACAAAGCGTGCCGCGTCTTACCGATGAATCGGGACTCCTCGCAATGAAGCAATATTTCACTGTTAATTGTTCATTCGTCTCCGCTGCGCAATGCCGAGATAAATTATCCATTGCGGTTTACCGCGCTATGAAGAAGATTATTGTAAGAATGACGACAGTAGTAAAATTATTTTTTTGTCGTTTGAAAGACAAAATTTGTTATTGATAGTCTATAAATTGTAAATTTACAAATATAAGCGACTAATGTTTTGGTTTAGCTTTATTGCAAACTTTATTGTGCGGAAGAAACATATCAATTTAGTATTAACAAAAGGAAATTATGAAAAACAAAACTAACCTATCAACAGAAGAAGTATCGAATTTACTCGGCGATAAGAACGTAAAAATTATCGACGCGCGTCCGGTTGACGCTTACAACGGCTGGAAATTAAAGAACGAGCCGCGGGGCGGACATATCAAAGGAGCGAAATCGCTTCCGTTTAAATGGACGAAATATATGGATTGGATAGAAATCGTAAATTCAAAAGGAATTACCCCCGAACAAAAAATTATTATTTACGCTTATAAAAATGAAAACGCCGTTAAAGTAGCCGAACGGTTTTTACGAAACGGATTTGAAGATGTAAATATTTACGACAAATTTGTTGAAGAATGGGCGAGCGATTCGGAATTGCCGATGGAAAAATTGGAAAGATATAAACATCTAGTTTATCCCGAATGGGTAAAAGCCGTTACGGAAGGAGAAATTCCTCCGGAGCATAACGGCGGCAAGACGGTTATTTGCCACGCTCATTACAGAAACCGAAACGCTTACCTTTCGGGGCATATTCCCGGCGCGATTGATATAGACACGCTCGCGCTCGAATCTCCCGAAACGTGGAACCGGCGAACTCCCGAAGAATTAAAAGAAGCGCTGGAGCGGCACGGAATTACCGCGGACACTACGGTTGTTTTATACGGTAAATATATGTCGCCCGATAACGCGGACCAATTTCCGGGCAGCGCCGCGGGTCATATCGGAGCGATAAGGAACGCCTTTATAATGATGTACGCCGGCGTTAAAGACGTGCGCGTTTTGAACGGCGGATTTCAATCGTGGGAAGACGCCGGATTTGAAGTGAGCGTAAAGGACGTTCCGAAGAAACCCGTGGAAGATTTCGGCGCGGAAATTCCCGCAAATCCAGAACTTGCGGTCGATTTACCCGAAGCGAAAGAGATGCTGAAATCAAAAGACGCCGAGCTGGTTTGCGTTAGAAGCCGGCGCGAATATATCGGAGAAGTAAGCGGCTATAATTACATTGAAAAGAAGGGAAGAATTCCCGGCGCGGTGTTCGGCAACTGCGGCTCGGACGCTTACCACATGGAAAATTACAGAAACGTCGATCACACTACGAAAGAATTTCATGAAATTGCGGACGATTGGGCGAAAATAGGAATTACGCCCGACAAGCATTTGGCGTTTTACTGCGGCACAGGCTGGCGCGGAAGCGAAGCGTTTTATAACGCTTGGTTGATGGGATTTCCCCGCGTATCGGTTTTTGACGGCGGATGGTTCGAGTGGAGCGCCGATCCGAATAATCCTTACGAAACCGGATTGCCGGACTAATTTTTATGCGGCGTTCCTATTGTAACCGGATAGGAACGCTGATTTTTTATGACGATTATGATTTTCGCGGATAAAGTATCAATGGTTCAAATAATCCGTCTTGCGTTTTTTATCTAACGTTAGTTTAACCGCAAAGGTCGAAAAGAGGGCGCGAAGAGCGCAGAGGAAAAACGACGGCGGTTGCAAGAATGTCTGCGATATACTAAACCCAATTTGGTCCCGCCATTCGGGATAAAATTCAACGTTATTACGAGGACTGTTTTCATGACGAAGCCTGCCTTGTCGGCAGACAAGTAATCTGTTGAACGGAGACTAAAATTAACAGATTGCCCGCCTTGTCGGCGGACAGGCTTCTTCCGACAAAGTCGGAATCGCAATGACAATTTTACGGAATCCGAAAAACACTTTGATTTCAGTATATATGATGCTAAAACAACTGAAAATACGGAAATATTTTTGAATAATTGCTTAGAGTTTTTCTCTTTTCCAAATATTATTTTTGTCTTGGTTTTTAGAGAACATTACACATTTTTATACAAGGTTTCGTAAACAACCTTGTGAAACTTGACAAGTAAAAGATAAATTCGCTAAATAGCGGTTGGAAATTAAAACCGTTTTGTAATCCGGAGTCGCTAATGTTTAAAGAAATTAAAGTCGTGTGGAAAACCGCTTTCGCTGAAAAGGAATTTAAGAAAGCCTTTTGGTTGTCATTATTTTTATTGGCGGTTACGCTTCCGATTCTTTCGCGGTTTTTAACCTACAACGAATCGAGAACCGGCGTTTCCTTCCCCGATCCTTATATGAGCCGTTTTCAGCCGGTCGATCTTACGTGGCTTATCTTCGGATTGATTTATGTCGGGCTTTTAGCGGGAATTATTTTGCTGCTGAAACACCCGAAGAATCTTCTCTTTGCTATTCAAACCTACGCTCTGCTCGCAATTTTTAGGATGATTGCAATGTATTCTCTTCCGCTCGAGCCGCCGCCGAATACAATTCCTCTTATCGATCCGTTTATTCAGCTTTTCGGTTCGGGCGATATTTTAATGAAAGACCTCTTTTTTTCCGGGCATACTTCAACGATGACTCTTCTTTTTTTAACTGCGGCTACGCAGAGAGTTAAAACCGTTTATTTTATCGGGATTTTTCTCGTCGGCGCCGCGGTGCTTTTTCAGCAAACGCATTACTCGGTTGACGTTATTGCGGCGCCGTTTTTCGCTTACGGAAGTTACCGCTTAGCGAAATATTTGGATGCGAAAGTTTTTGGTTTGAAATAAATGGAAGTTAATTGCTTGCGTTAAACGGTATTTTACTATGCGACAAAAACAATAAAAACTTGCGTGATTACAAGGAGTCCTGCGGTTGCCGGACGACGCGGTAATTCGCCGCAATCGTTACATTTTTGCTATTGCGCAGTTTCTCCCGAAGGGATTCCGCGAACCGGCGGGATCGCAAGCTCCTTCATGCAATTACGCTTGATTACAATTTATAGTATTACAAGTTAAATCCTTCCCGATTAGAAACACCCCGACAAAAAGCATCGGGATAAATCGGGACAAGTAGTTTTTTATTGCCTGCCGCGCGTATTGCTTTTTTATTA
>JAADIR010000187.1 GCA_013151245.1 Chlorobiota bacterium | reverse complement strand
AGATTCCGGCTAAAAGATTGCCGGAATGACATACGATTTTATGTCATTCAAAGCCTCCGTATAATTAAAATATTTATTTTGCTTCGCACACCCGAGTAGAGTGATTATCGGGTTTTTCAAAGACTTCGTTCGGTAAAATCAGAATTAAATTTCTCCCGCTCCTATTTTCCTTTTGATGTACTTCATTTTATTATATAATTTACATATATAAATATTTTTTAAAACTAATAAGGTGAATAGATGTCTTCTGAAAATTTCAATCCGTTTGAGATGGCGCAAACTCAATTCGACCAAGTGGCTGAATTACTGCAATTGAACGAGGGAACGAGAGCGATTTTAAGAGAACCGCTGCGGGAATATCATTTTTCGATACCGGTAAAAATGGACGACGGCAGCGTAAAAGTATTTAAAGGATTTCGGGTGCAGCATAACGACGCGCGCGGTCCCAATAAAGGCGGAATTCGTTTTCACCCTCAAGAAACAGTTGATACCGTACGGGCTTTGGCGATGTGGATGACGTGGAAATGTTCCGTTGTAGATATCCCTCTGGGAGGCGGCAAAGGAGGAGTGATTTGCGATCCTCATAATCTTAGCTTGAAAGAACAAGAACAAATTGCGCGCGGCTGGGTGCGGCAAATGGCTAAAAACGTCGGACCGATTAACGACGTTCCCGCGCCGGACGTTATGACAAACGCTCAGCACATGCTTTGGATGCTTGACGAATATGAAGTAATTAATGGAGGAAAATATCCCGGTTTTATTACGGGTAAACCGGTAGGAATGGGCGGCTCTTTGGGAAGAACCGAAGCTACCGGGTACGGCGTTATTTATACTTTGCGCGAAGCTTTGAAAGAAATGAACGTTGACCCGAAAGAGACTTCCGCAAGCGTTCAGGGGTTCGGAAATGTCGCTCAATACGCTATCAGACTTTACAATAAACTCGGCGGAAAAGTTCTGGCGGTTTCATGTTGGGATCAAAACGATCAAATATCATACACATACAAAAAAGAGAGCGGAATTGATATCGACGAACTTCTGAAAATCACCGACAGATTCGGCGGAATTGATAAAGAGAAAGCCGCAAATTTGGGTTATGAAAGATTGGAAGGAGACGAGTGGATTAAATTGGACGTGGACGTTTTAATTCCCGCGGCAATAGAAAATCAGATTCGCGAAGATACGGTCGGCTTAATAAGCGACAAGGTAAAAATTATCGCCGAAGGAGCTAACGGACCGACGACTCCCGAAGCCGATAAAATATTGAAAGAGCGCGGAATCTTTGTAATCCCCGATTTTCTTGCAAACGCCGGCGGCGTTACTTGCAGCTACTTCGAACAAGTTCAATCGAATATGAATTATTTTTGGACAAGAGATGAAGTTCTTGATAAATTGGACGAAAAAATGACGGCCGCTTATCATGCGGTAAGCCGGTTGGCGCAGAAAAAAGATCTTTTTATGCGAGACGCCGCTTACGTTATTGCCATTCAAAGAGTCGCGCAAGCCTGCAAGGACCGCGGCTGGGTCTAAAACTTAATTTACGCTTTTAAGGATTGTACTTTCTTTGTAACTTTAAGAAAGAGCAATCCTTTTTTTTATTTTTTACGAGGGCTTAATGTCAGACGGACTAACTCCTACGGAATCTTTTGAATATATACTGCGTTTCGAGCGGCTTTTCAGCAATGAAAAAAGTTCGCTTCAAAATATTATTGACGCTATCATAAAAGAACTGCCAAAATTTTATCGTTATCCTGAATATGTTGAAATAGAAATTACGCTTTATAACGAAAAATATTCTTCTGAAAATTTTGTTTTCACTTCGTGGCTTATTTCCGAAAAAATTCAACCGCGCGGAAACGAAATAGGCATTATTTCCGTCGCTTACAGAAAATTTAAAGGTAAAGGGGAAATCTTTACTCAGACTGAAAAAGAAATATTGAAAGTTATTACGGATAGATTATCAAATTACATATTAGTAAACGAACTTAAAAATATTTTCACCGATTTCAAGAAGATTAAAGAAAAAAGAAAAGGGGAAGCCGAGTGGAGCGTTATTCTGAAAATGATTCGCCGAACGGATCCTCCTTTCTTTGCGAGAATAGCTCGTAAATTTCTGCACACCCTTTCAATGCTTGATATTGAAGAAGCCAACAGGCTTATGAGGCAATCGAGTTTGAACCTTACTTCCGACGACGAAGAAGAAAAGATTGACGAAAACCGTCCTCTGAAAAAGAAGAAAATAAATAATTACGATCAATATATTAATGCGATTCTGAAACTGACTCAAGAGCATTTCGACGATGAAGAGATTTATCAGAAGATTGAAAAATGGCTTCAAGAAGAGAAATCGGTGGCATTAATAAAAGTGCTTGAACATTACAATTCTTCTTTAAACGATATAGCCGATTCAATTAGGAAATATTATCTAATTGCGCCTGAAAAATCAAAGATATCTTTGACAACGGTAAAAGGTTTGCGGGTTGCGCTTCTGCGGAGGCTTTTTACCGAAGACCTTGAATTTATTAAGGTTGCTAAGGAAGAAGTCAAATTGACCGATTTCTATGCGATTATCCAAAAAATGATTTATCCGCCGTCAAGCCACGGCTCGCTCGGCGGAAAGAGCACGGGAATGTTTTTAGCGTTTAACATTATTAGAAATGAAGCCGAGAGAAATCCCGATATGCGGGAAATTAAAATTCCACGCACTTGGTTTATTGCCTCCGACGGCGTTCTTTCATTTATGCACTATAATAATCTTGAAGAAGCCTTGGAACAAAAGTATAAAGAAATTGAAGAAGTTAGAATTGAATATCCGCACATAGTTCAATTATTTAAAAATTCGGAATTTCCCCCTCAAATGTTGAAAGGTTTATCAGCCGCGTTAGATGATTTCGGCGACGCTCCTTTAATTGTACGCAGTTCAAGTTTATTGGAAGATCAAATCGGGGCGGCTTTTTCCGGTAAATATAAGAGTCTGTTTCTTGCCAATCAAGGAACTAAAGAGGAACGTCTCAATGCGCTAACGGATGCGATCGCAGAGGTTTATGCGTCAACGTTTGGGCCCGACCCGATTGAATACAGAACGGAGCGCGGTTTGCTCGATTTCCATGAAGAGATGGGAGTGATGATTCAGGAGGTCGTCGGTAAAAAAGTGGATAAATATTATTTCCCCGCCTACGCGGGCGTAGCGTTCAGCAATAATGAATTCCGCTGGTCTCCGCGCATTAAAAGGGAAGACGGCTTGATTCGTCTTGTTCCCGGTTTAGGCACAAGAGCGGTCGATAGAACGGGGGACGATTATCCGGCGCTTGTTGCGCCCGGGCAGCCTAACTTGCGCGTGAATGTCTCTTTTGACGATATGATTCGTTACGCTCCTAAAATGATCGACGTAATTAATCTTGAAACAAACGAATTTGAGACTGTAAATATTCACGATATTATTAAAGAACATGGAGATAAATTCCCCGACGTTAAAAATGTTTTTTCAATAATAGAAGGGAATATAATTCGCAATAATATCGGCTTGACTACCGACTTTGAGAAAGAAGAATTCGTCGTAACGTTTGATAATCTTCTGAACGGTACAAATTTCATAAAACGTATGGGAGAAATTCTCAATCTTCTGAAAGAAAGAATGTTCACGCCCGTTGACGTGGAGTTTGCTTCGGACGGCGAATCGCTTTATCTTTTGCAATGCCGTCCACAAAGTTTTACAAAAGATAGCTCGCCGGATAAGATCCCGAAAAATGTGAAAAAGGAAAAGATATTATTTACCGCAAATAAATTCATTTCTAACGGAAGAGTGCCGGAAATCACTCATCTTGTTTATATCGATCCTATCAAATATTCGGAACAGAACGATATTCATGTATTAAAGAAAATAGGTAGAGCCGTTGGAGCGCTGAATAAAATTCTTCCGAGGAGGAAATTCATTCTTATGGGTCCGGGTCGCTGGGGCAGCAGGGGAGATATTAAACTGGGAGTCAATGTTACGTATTCGGATATCAATAATACCGCAATGCTTATCGAAGTGGCTAAACAGAAAGGAAACTATGTGCCCGATCTCTCTTTTGGAACGCATTTTTTCCAGGACCTGGTTGAAGCTTCAATTCGTTATCTTCCGCTCTATCCGGATGACGACGACGTGATTTTCAACGAAAAATTCTTCGTTGAAAGCGAAAATATTTTAGCGTCAATTCTGCCGGATTTTGCATTTTTGAAAGACTATATAAAAGTTATCGACGTTCCCGAAACTCACGGCGGTATGATTGTGAGAGTATTGATGAACGGCGACGAAGACAGAGGAATGGCTCTGCTCCTAAGACCCGGACAGAAAATTACGCGAACCGAAACCGCTAAAGAGCAACGCCAAGACGACGGAAGCAAAGATATATCGGAAATTCGTATATGGCTGCTTGAGATGGTTAAGAGACTTGCAAAAGAAATTGATCGGGCTAAGTTCGGAATTCTTAGAATTTATGAATACGGAAAACATGAAGATAAAAAGACCGAATTGATATTTTTGATGAGAGACAAGCGAAAAGAATATCCTGAATTAACTTGCTGGCTGAAAGGCTGGAATGCAAGTTTATCGCACATGGTATATCTTAAATTCGGGAAAAATATACCCGACGTTTTGAAATTTACTTCAATTGATCAAGACGATTTGAAGAAAGCCGATATTGCATTGAAATTAAAATCTTCTAATATTATTTCAAAATAATTAAATGATTGCTATTGTAAATTACGATCGGAAGGCGGCAAAGAAACTTTCTTCGTTTTTATCGGATCGAGGGATTGACAATATCGCCACTCTTGACGAAGCGGAAATATCTTTGTCGGATAAAATCATATTGCCTCATTTTCACGACCTTAAATCGACGTTGAAAAAATTACAGCTCAGCAATATTTTTAGTTTATTGAAAGTCGTTAAGAAAGATATACTGGGTATTAATTCCGGCATGCTTTTATTCTGCCGTTTTATTAAAGACGCGGAGCTGACCGGTTTGGGAGTTTTTGAAAATGCGGAAGTTTGCATGAGAAACAAGCTCCGCTTTGATTCGAAACTGCAAGTATTGAAAGAATGTAAATTATTAAAAGGCTGCGCCGATGAGATTTTTCACTTTGAGTTCGAATACTATATTTCTGACAACGTTAACGCGGTAGCTCAAGTAAATTTTGAAGATAAAAACATTAGCGCGGTCGCCGCAAAAAATAATTATTACGCGGCGCTTTTTTCTATTGAAGATTCGGGTTCCGCCGGAGAAAAAATAATTCGCAACTTTATAACTCCGTAAAATATTTTAAGAAATTATAATTTAAACCAATTATCCCGCATCGAATAGTCGTCGCCGTTTTTATGAATGAACTCATTTGTCGCTTTAGAATAATTGTAATCCTCGGAATAGCGGTCAATGTTTACGATAATATCTTCAATAGCGTTTAAGATAACGTTTATTTCTTCGTTCGTCATTGTCGGGTGAAGAGATAATCTCACCCATCCGGGTTTTTCGGAAAGGTCGTGCCGGTTGATTTTTTCTGTGATCTTTTTCGAACGCGTCGGGTCGATGTGAAGCAGATAGTGTCCGTAAGTTCCGGCGCACGAACATCCTCCGCGAACCTGAATTCCGTAATAATCGTTCAGTAGTTTTACAATAAGATTATAGTGAACATTTTCGACGTAAAAAGAGAGAACGCCCAATCGATTTCTAACATTATTTGCCAGAAGATGAAGTTTTTCGACGCCGGTTATTTTGTCGTAACTTATTTTCAACAATTCTTCTTCCCTCGCGAGAATATTTTTTACGCCCATTTTTTCTTTTAGTTTGATTGCAAGCGCCGCTTTGATTGATTGCAGAAAACCCGGAGTTCCGCCGTCTTCGCGAAGTTCGATTTCTTCAAAGTATTTATGCCCGCCCCAAGGGTTTGTCCACTCTACCGTTCCGCCGCCCGGATGATCGGGAACCGTTCTGTTGTAAAGTTTTGAATTAAAAATTAAAACGCCCGCCGAACCCGGACCGCCGAGAAATTTATGAGGAGAAAAAAATATTGCGTCGAGACCCTCGCTTTCATTTTCAGGATGCATGTTAATTTCAACGTACGGCGCAGCCATTGCAAAATCAACAAAACAAAACCCGCCGCGTTCATGCATCATACGGGCAAGTCTATAATAATCGGGAATGGCTCCCGTGACATTGGAAGCGGCGGTGAACGAACCGATTTTGAATTCTCTTTTTTTATATTTTTCAAGAAGCTCTTCAAAATGCGAGTAGTTAACCAAACCTTCTTCGTTAGGTTCAATTACCACGACGTCCGCAATAGTTTCGAGCCACGACGTTTGGTTGGAATGATGTTCCATGTGAGTAAGAAAAACAACCGGTCTTTTTTCTTCCGGAAGCGAGATGTAGGGTCTTAGTTGTTCCGGAATTTTCAGACCGAGAATCCTTTGAAATTTATTGATTGCCGTTGTCATTCCGAAACCCGCCGTGATAATTACGTCGTCTTTGCCGGCGTTTACATGATCCTTAATAATTTGATGCGATTCATGATACGCTTGCGTCATAAGCGTTCCGGTGACGTTTGTGTCGGTATGAGTGTTGCCCGTAAACGGTCCGAAATCGTTAATTATTTTTTCTTCGATGGGACGATACAACCTTCCGCTTGCAACCCAATCTGCATAAACGATTTTCTTTTCGCCGAGAGGTGAGTTAAACGTTTGATCGATTCCGATAATATGTTTTCTGAATTGCTCAAAATACTTTTCTAATTGCGACATAAAAACATTCCAAATTTTTACAAAGAATTATTAAGATGATGATAAATTTAGTTATTAAAACGGAATGAAAAAAATGGGTAATAAAAAAGCGAAACGCTTTTACAACGTTTCGCTTTTTAAATTTTTACAATGTAAAAGATTATCCGAGATAAACTTTCAGATTTTTACTGCGCGAAGCGTGTCTTAAACGCAAAAGAGCTTTCTCCTTAATTTGTCTTACTCTTTCACGGGTAAGATTTAACATTTCGCCAATTTCTTCCAGCGTCGCCGCGTGCTCGTTGTCCAAGCCAAAATAAAGCTTTATTACTTGCGCCTCTCTTTCCGAAAGAGTTGAAAGCGCGCTTTCAATATCGCGTTTCAAAGAATCTTCGAGAAGAGTTTTGTCCGGCTGAGGCTGCTCGTTGTTTGACAGTAAATCAAGCAAACTGCTTTTGCTGTCGTCGCCTTGCGAGATAGGAGCGTCCATTGAAACGTGACGTCCGGCGTGTTTCAAAGCGTAGGCGACGTCTTCAACGCTCATCTCAAGCTCTTGGGCTATCTCTTCGGGAGTGGGTTTTCTTTCAAGTTCCTGTTCCAGCGCGCTAGCCGCTTTACCTATTTTTGTAAGCGCGCCGACTCTGTTTAAGGGCAATCTAACCATTCTCGATTGATCGGCAATCGCCTGCATAATCGATTGGCGAATCCACCAAACGGCGTAAGAGATAAATTTAAAGCCTCTCGTTTCGTCGAATTTTTTTGCGGCTTTAATTAAACCGAGGTTGCCTTCGTTAATTAAGTCATTTAATGAAAGTCCTTTATTTTGGTATTGCTTTGCTACGCTTACGACAAATCTTAGGTTTGCTTTCGTAAGTTTATCCAACGCCGTTTGATCGCCTTTTTTAATTCTTAAGGCAAGCTCAATTTCTTCTTCAGATGTAATAAGATTAACTTTACCTATTTCTTGCAAATATCTATCTAAACTTTGGCTTTCGCGATTCGTAAATTGCTTTGTGATTTTCAAATCGTTATCTCCTTACTAATTAAATGGGTTGAAGAATCTGATGTAAATGAGGGATTTATACATAATTTGAACAAGAATGTTCCTCTGTGCAATATGTTAAAAATACTATAATCCAGAAAACAAAAATAATAATAAATATTCTAATATAAAAGCTCTATTTTAAATATTATTTTTGTCGTTCATGCTCTTCGAGGATGAAGAAAATAAGGTTGTTAAGCGCTTTCAAACTTAAGAAATTTCATTCTGCAAGCTTTCAATTTCCAGATTTTCCAGGTCTTCGCTTAGTCGTCCGTAAATTTTTGATAAGATTTTTTTATGAGCGCCGTCAATTCTATCAAGAATTCCCAATTTAATTACGTCGTTTCCAACTAACTCTTTTAAATCGTTAATTGAATCATTCACCGAATCAAAATTCTTTAACTCGGAAAAATAGCCGCGCAGTTCGGAAAGGAGCGAGTGTTTTGTTTCCCAAACAATCATATTTTGAGCGGTGTAGAGCGAGTCGTAAAGTTCCTGAATCTCCTCATATCGTTTTCTGTTTTCTTCATGCAGTAAAATGTTTTCAAGCGAAACGGCGACAGTTGAACCAATTGCCCGCAAAAATATTTCGTCGTCCGGCGTAAACTGATTGTTCCGTTTATTCAATAATTGGAAAACGCCAACTACGTCCCCGCGTAAATTCAAAAGCGGGACGCTGATAATATTTCGCGTAATGAAACCGGTTTTTGCGTCTATTCCGCTATTAAAACTCGGATGTCTGTAAGGATTATTTGTAATTATTGATTTTCTGTGAAGCGCCGTTTCGCCGGCAATCCCGGATGTTACGGGAAACCTAATCTCTTTTGTTTTAATTCCGCTGCCCGCTTTGGACCACAATTCGTTTGATTTTTTATCATACACAAAAAGAGTAGCGCGTTCAACGTCGAAAGCGTCTTGCGATAACTTAATGATTGTGGAAAGTAACTCGTCAAAATTATTTATTGAATTTAAATATTTGGATATTTCAAAAAGAACCGACAACTTTTTTTTATCTTCGCTGTTCTCCGGCGTCGCAGCTTCATTTATTCTACCGCTCTTGTGAAACGTTGTGATCGTATCATGAATTGTATTATACAACTTTTCCGCTGTGAGAGGCTTTGATATAAACTCGGAAACTTTGTTCCCGAAAACGATATCTTTTGTCTCGGTAAAATATTCCGATACAATCACAATCGGAATTGAAGTATTTAATGAATATAGTTTCTCGATGAATTGAATTTCCGATACCAACGGTTGAGAAATGTCAACAATGATAAGGTCGAATTTATGCGAGCCGAGTTTATGAAAACCGGCATCGTCTTTCTCAGAGAGATGAATGTAAGTATTTACTTTTGAAATGCCGCCGCTAAAAATTGAATTAAAATCTGAATTGTCTGAAAATACAATGATATCTATTGAACCTTGAATCATAACTTGCTCCGTTTTTTAAGACAAAGTTAATCTTAAATATTCAGAATAGCTGTGACGAGGGACGGTTCGATGCGTTCAAAGTATTGGTTTGTGACGCTTATCATTTCAAAATTATTATTGTTGTAAATTTCGCTTGCCTTATGAACGCCTTCGTCAAAATCATTGGAATCGGAGAATTTATTTTTTGACGCCAGAACATAAAACGGTTTGTGAAAATATTGAGCGGCTACGGCTAGGTTTCTGGAGCCGGTTTTATTTACAACCGAACCGTCGGATAATATTTTATCGGCGCCGATTAATACTGCGTCCGAATCCTCAACGAATTTGGGGGTTTGAGCTTCCGTAAATAAATTCACCTTGATATTATTGGCTGCAAGCGTTTCGGCAAGGATGCGTCCTTCAAACTGCGGACGCGATTCGGATACGGAAACTGTAATCTCTTTATTAGCGTCGTACAAAAGAAGAATGAAATTTCTCAGAAAGAAACTGTTTGAGATAGTTGCAAAATTATTTTTCCCTTCGAAAAAAGGGAGCGATTTTTCAAACAGTGTATTAATCTCTTTGAAAAGATTATCCTTTTCATTTGTTAAAAAATTAAGAATTTCGGATTCTTCGGAAAACGAATATTTTTCCGACCTTAAAAAAAAGTTTTTAATTGATTGAAAAGGGGATAAGCGCGCCGCGAGAAAATTGAGCAGTTCGATGTTTTTCAATTCCTCAGGCTTCTCGGAAAAGTAGGAAATTAAATTTAGTAAAATATCCGTTCCGCCGGAAAAGTTGTCGTTTAATATTTTCCGAAGCTTTTCGTTAACGTTGAAATCATCAGACATTTTTGTAATGAAATCCTTTAATCGGTTGGCGAAGCGTTAGAACCGGACAAGGAGCTTTACGCACAACTTTCTCGGCGGTGCTTCCGAAAAGAAGATGTTCCACGCCGGTATGCCCGTGAGTTGCAATAATGATCAGATCGACGTCAAACTCAGCCGCGGTTTCAATTATTTCGTGAAACGGTTGTCCAATTCTGATTTTGTAATCGATTCTTGTTTTATCGAAGTCGTTTGAATCGATAAGAGAAAGCAATTCTTTTTCCGCAGCTTCCGTTAAGTTAGAGTCAATATTCGGGATGGCGACTTGCCCCATCGTAAAATCAGCGGGATAGATTTGCGGTTCAACAACATAAACCAAAGTGATTGAGGCGTTAAAATGTTCGGCAAACTCCACCGCATATTCAAACGCTTTTTTTGAATAGTCGGAAAAATCTATCGGCGTTAATATCTTATTTATTTCCACTTTAACCTCCTTTATGTTTTATTAAAATGTTCAGATAAGCGGAGTTGGTTTCGCGCAAACGGGTAGCCAATATCTTAGCCATTCCGCGAAGAACTTTTATTCCTTCTTTCGGGTTCCTTTCAACAAATTCATTTAAGTCGGGACGAAAAATTACATTCGCTTTCACCTCCGTCATTGCAATTGCGGAAGCCGAACGCGAATCGTCTTCAAGCAGCGCCATTTCGCCGAAAAAATCGCCTCTTCCGAGCGTAACCAAATCGAAGCGCCGATCTTCTTTTTTGAATTCAATTTTAATTTCCCCCTCGCGGATAATAAATAAGCAAACGCCCGGATCGCCTTGAAAGAAAAGGTATTCGCCGGCTTGATAAACTCGGTTGTGCATCAGTTCCATCAAACTCTGCAATGATTTTTTCTTCACTTCTTCAAACGGCGGCATGCTTCGCAGAAGAGTTTCGAGGTCTTCGCTTTCGGTGGGAGATTTGAAAAGGTTTGTCCAAAAAGATGAATCTTTCAATTTTATGTTTTCATTCATAGCCGCCTCAATTTATTATTCCGGATTCCGCAACGCGCCAAATTTTTTGACACGGAAATTTATTTTCATAAAGCGCTCTGCCGATGATAACCGAATCTACGCCGCGTTCGGCAAGTTTAGACGTTTCGATAAGGTCTTCGTAATTACTGATTCCGCCCGAATGAGTAATCTGCAGTCCGGTAGCCTCGGCGATTGATTTTGTTAATTCGAGATTAGGTCCGGCGAGCATACCGTTCCGTTTTACGTCCGTTACAATTATTCTTTCAATACCCGCGGCTTTTAATTCAAACGCAAAATCAACCGGAGAAATATTTGCGTCGGATTTTCTGCCGTGAATAACGACGCGGTTATCAACAGTGTCGATTGCGGCGACAACTTTCCGCGGACCGAATTTTGACAGAATATCGGAAAATGATTTTTTATCGTCGTGAATTAAAGACCCGATAATAATTCTGTAAACTCCTAAAGAAAAAACTTCCTCGGCGTCTTCGAGCGTTGAAATTCCTCCGCCCATTTCAACGGGAATAATAACGGAGTCGCAAATATCCGCGATAATATCAAAATTTATATGAGAATGCGACGCGGAGTTGTCAAAGTCCACAACGTGGATTATCTTGGCGTTTTCGGCGCGCCACAACATTGCGGTTTCCACGGGATCGTTTCCGTATTCCGCGCAGTTCAATTCCGGTATTCCCTGCACAACTTGAACCGTTTTGCCGCCGCTGATATCGATGGACGGTATAATTAAAAAATTGTTCAAAATTTATTCATCGTTAATTAGATTCAATAATGTCGTATAAAAGATAATTCGTTTTAGTTTTAGATTCAATAGATAAATTCATCAGAAAAAACTATCTATTCATGTAGGCGCGTCCTTTACGGTCGCGTTTGCCCGCGAGCGATGTATGATTCTTTCTTTTCGCGGCTTTTGTTTGCAAGCGCTTGTTTGATTTTACGGCGTTGGCGCAGACATAAAGTCTGCGGTCGCATTAGAATAATACAAAATCTGAATGCGGAAATCTTAAAAAAATATTAGGTATATTTAAAACTATTTTAAATTATTTTAGCAAAGAGTGAATTCAAAGAAAACCGCAATTTTATCGTCCGTGTTCGGCGCGTCGTTGTTTTTGGCGGCGATAAGCGTCGCGAGCAAAGGAATCGGGTTTGTGCGCGAAATGATTTACGCGCGGGAATTCGGACTGAGCGAAGATTACAACGTTTTTCTTGTTGCGGTTACCATTCCTCTTATCATCAATACTTCAATCTATTTTCTGTCGCAAAATTATTTTATTCCCGCCGTCAATAAATTCAAAAACGAAAACAACGAAAACGAAAGTTCTTTTTTTACTTCCGCTCTGCTTTTCTTTTTTTTAATCGGCGTAGGTTTGGCGCTTTTACTGTTTTTGTTTTCAAGTTCAATTATTGATTGGTATTTCACGACTTCGCCGGAGAGCGTGAAAGAATTTGCCGGAAAGCTGTTCGCGGTTTATTTGCTCACAATACCGTTGACCGCGGCGGCTTCGATTGCAAGCGCTTATTTGCAATCTAAAAATATTTTTCATCATCCGGCGGCTTCTCAGCTTTTGTTGAATATCGTTGTCGTGCTGTTGTTAATATTTTTTGCGGGGAGTTACGGCGTAATAATAATTCCGTTTGCCTTTGTTTTAGCTACGGTTGTTCAATTAATTTATCTTTTTCTTTTTGTCAGATACAATATGCATTTTGCCGGAAGAAAAAAGTTTTCGGAGAATATAAAATTCATTTTCAGTAAAACGCTTTTATTCACTCTAGTTGCCGAAATCCTTTCCCTCTCTTTTATGTTTGTTGACCGATATTTCCTTAACTTTGTTAACGAAGG
This sequence comes from Chlorobiota bacterium, assembly GCA_013151245.1. Classification (GTDB taxonomy): domain Bacteria; phylum Bacteroidota; class Ignavibacteria; order Ignavibacteriales; family Melioribacteraceae; genus JAADIR01. The sequence continues at coordinate 2,953 of JAADIR010000187.1, read as the reverse complement.
AGGCATTGCCGCCTTGAATTACGCCTACATGATTTACCTCCTTCCAATCTCGATAATTACCATGACTTTGTCCACAGTTTTAATTTCAAAATTTTCGGAATCTTACTACAACGAAATAGAAGAAGTTTTTAATGAAAGAATAAAAACAAGCATGAACGTTTCCATCATGATTTTCATTCCCATTGCCGCCGTTCTGTTTTTATGGGGAGACGTAATTGTAAAAATTCTTTTTCAGCGCGGAAGTTTTAACGCGCACGATACTGAACAAACGTTTCAAGTTTTAAAAATATTCGCGCTCAGTATTGTTTTCTATTCTATTTACGGGATCATCAACAAATCTCTTTACTCCGTAAATCTTTTGAAACAGCTTGTTGCGATTACGTTTGTTGCGTTGGTTATGAAAATAGCGTTGAATAATTATTTTGTCGCGAAATATTTTGAATCGGGCTTGGCGGCGTCGACAATAATCGTTTATTCTTTTATGTTCTTTTCCGCGTATTATGTTTTAGCGTATAAATTAAAAATGGCGAAAAAATCCGAGTGGGTAAAAAAATCCATATTCTATTTAATCGCTGCGATTATTTCCGGCATTATTGTTTATGTTTTCGATACTATGTTAGATGAAATGAATAACGACGTAATCAAAGTTGCAAACATTGTTTTGTTTATGATTGTCTATTTTTCGGCAATTTATTTTTCGAAGTCAAAAGAATCGGAACTTCTCTTTTCATCTATGAATAATTTGATAAAAGCCGGACGGAAATGATATTTTACAAACTAAAACAAAACGGATTATTTCTAAAAATCGTCGCCGCATTTGCATACTTATTTTTCATTCCTTTTAGAATATTGAATTCGGCTAGAAGAAACGAAAGAGGGAAAACATTTTTAATCTCGCTCCATCTACTGGGCGATACGGTTTTTTCTTTGCCAACCGTAAAATATTTCTCGCGGAAAATCGGGAACAAACTTATTATCGCTTGTTTTGAAAATTCGAAAATCATTTATGAAAAGGCGGGAATACAAGCAGAGTTTATTACTTTCAAACGAAATGATTATTTCCTTTCCGGGCGTTTCCCGAAACTAGACGTCAGAAAAAAAATAAGGAAGAAAAAGCCCTTCAGAATAATTGACATATCCGGCGGTATTCATTCTGCGTTTACTATTGCCGGAATCGGCGCGGCGGAAATTATAGGGATGAACGAAGAGATATACAAATCACTTTATGATAAATTCATTCCGCTTAGAACCGCGCCGAATTTGGTTGATAAAATATTCGACGTTGCAAGAATATTTGAAAGCGGTCTCGAAAGAAAGAAGTATTCTTACATACCCGAGAAAATAAATAGCGGGAAAAGAATTCTTTTTCATCCTTTCGGTAGCTGGAAAGAAAAGGAGTGGGATTTCGAAAAGTATATAGCGCTTGCTGGGAAACTGAAAATCGACGGCTTCGACGCCGTTTTTATTTGGGAGAAAGGTAGAGCGGGCGAGGAAAAGAAAAACCTTTTGCAAGAGAGCAATCTTGAATTGATTGAAACGAATGATTTGGAACAATTGTTTGATGAAACAGAAAAATCTTTTCTATTTATCGGAGTTGACAGCGGACCGATTCATATCGCGTCTTTGTTGGGAACATCGACAATCGCGATTTACGGTCCGACAAATCCGGCTTTCATCAAACCGGAAGGGAAATATCATTTTACAATACAAAAGATCATTCACTGTTCGCCTGTCGGAGAAAAGCATTATTGCGATACATTAGCCGGAAAAACTTGCGCTACGCTTGAATGTCTGCGCGATTTGACGGTCGAAGAAGTTTACGAAAAAACAATTAGATTCATTAAAGAAGCATTAGAAAAGAAAACTTGAAAGGAAAAGAAAAATATGACATTTTAAACCCTAGGAACCTTATCGTTTCGGGCGTTCTGCTTGCCGTTGTTTCCGCGTTCAATATTTATGCGGGCTTGGCGCTTGCGGGAAGCGCCGCCGGTTATATCGTTTACTTGATATTCGGCGAGGAAACTTTGGTTGCGTACACGATAGTTACTTTTTTAACAGTTACGGAACAACTAGGCGAATCAATCAGACTGGTTGTTCAAATTATGAATTTTTTGATTTTAGGTTTCTTGTTCATCAAAAAGCTCGGAACGCAATTCAGTAAATACCCGAAAATTCCCAAAGGCTTAAAGATATTCTTGTCAATTCTTTACATTGCGCTATTTCTCTCTTTCCTTTTTACCCGATACAAAGAATTAGCGCTGTTGCAAATAATTCGCACGACTATATTTCTTGCATTAATCTATATTTACTACGCATTAATAGATACGAAAAAGGGAGTGGAAATAGTAATCAATACTTTGTTAACAATTACTTTCGGGTTTGGCGTTTATCTTTTCTATGAATTTTATCTCAGCAATTTCGATCTTCTTCAACTAAACGCCAAACTGTTTAATGAAGAATTAAATATTTACATTCACAAAAACACTTTCGCGATTTTTTTCGCGATTTCTATTCCGTTATTGATTACAAAAATCGTAGGGGAAAAAAGAACTGAACAAAAAGTTATTTTCTCTTTTTTAATGATTTTTTTCTTAACCGGTTTGATTATTACTAATTCCCGTTCCGTATTACTGGCGCTTTTTGTATCGGTTATATTTCTAATTTACAAAATCAATAAAAAATTTCTATTATTTCCTGCGATTATTCTCTTAATAATAACCCCGCTAATTTTTATTGAACCTGTTTCCGGTTGGCTTGACGTTTATTTTAGAGTGGAAAGGATATCCACGGGACGCGATTGGATTTTACAAACGCTTTTCAATATTCCGTTGAAATATTTTGTTTTCGGAACTGGCCCGGCGGCAACGCAATTTTATATGTGGGAATATCTCCCTTTTCAGATAGGTTCTCCGGAACAGATGTGGATGGAGCGTCATTTTAGAATGCTCACATA
>JAADIR010000282.1 GCA_013151245.1 Chlorobiota bacterium | reverse complement strand
TCAACCGGCACAACGTCCGCCAAATTTGCAACGTACGCTTTACCGCTTTCATAGCCGTTGTCTTCGTTAAATGGAAGCCCAAACAGCATATAGTCGGGCGATAGCGCGGTTATGTAACCGAAGTAATCATAAGCAACGCCGTCGGCGGGAATAATTTTCTTAATTTGGTTCCAATCGTTTCCGCTTCTTTGAAAGATATAAGCCGCGCCGCTGTCGTTTCCGTTATCGTCGTTTTGATATGCGCCTATCAGAGCGTAATCGCCCGCGACGCTAACCGTTCCGAAACGATCTTCCTCATTTTTATCCGACGCGGTTAGCTTTGTCTGCGTAGTCCACGAATTTCCTCCGTCGGTAGTCGTGAAAACATAAGCGGAGCCGACGTCGCCGTCTCCGTTGATATCGTCGAACGGCGCGCCGATAAAGATATAGTTTCCCGATATAGAGACGGTAGTTCCGAAATTATCTCCCGCCGCTCCGTCGGGCGCCGTTAATTTTTGAATTGCGTTCCACGTCGCGCCGCCGTCGGTTGTTTTGTAAACGTAAGCGGCTCCTTTCGCGTTATCTTCAAAGTAGGAGCCGACGACGGCGATATTATTATCCAAAGCGAGACTGCAGCCGTAGCTCTTCGTAGAAGTTGACGCCGGCGACTGCAATTTAACTTGCTGAAGCCAATTGTTTCCGCTTCTCTTAAAAATATAAACGCTTCCGGCTTCGGCGTTTGGGCTTAACCGCTCCGGTTCGTTTCCGGCTCTTTCGATTGTTTTAGAATAACTCGGCTGCCACGCTCCTACAATTGCAATATCTCCTTGCAGAACGACGGATGCGCCGAAAAAATCGTATTCGGTTCCGCTGTCGGGAAGCAGTTTAGCCTGTATCTGCCAACCGGAAGCGGTTAACTTAAACACATAAGCCGAACCGCTTGCTTGTCCGTTGTCGTCGTTTTGGTCGGCTCCGATAACAGCGTAATTTCCGCTCAAAGAGACGGCGACTCCAAAATTATCGGCGCTTGCCGCGTCCGGCGCCACTAAGAATTGTTTCTCTTCCCAATCGACTCCGCCGTTCGTTGTTTGATAAATATACGCTCCGCCGATATCGTCGTTTCCCGTTGCGCCCATTAAAAGATAATCTCCGGTTATCGAAACGGAAATGCCGAATCTATCGTCGGTGGAATTATCCGCCGGAATTAATGTTGTAACTTGCGCGTTGAGCGCCGTTGTTATCAAGAGCAACGTAAATATGGTTTGCAGCATTTTTTTCATTTTTAACCGCCTATTAATTATCTGATTAAAATCATTTTTTTTGTTTGAGTAAAATCTTTTGTAAATAAATTGTATAAATAAATTCCGCTCGGAATATTTTCCGCGTTAAACCGAACGGTTTTATAACCCGCTTCCATTTGTTCGTTTAAAAGCGTTGCGACTAATTCTCCGAGAATATTATAAACCCGCAATTTAACAAATCCGCTTTTAGGCAAAGTAAATTCGATTGCGGTTGTTTGGCTGCCTCCGGTTCCTTTTGAAAAAGGGTTCGGATAGTTTTGAAACAACTCGAATTTTTCGGGAAGGTCTATTTCAATTTCAATAACTTCAGAATATTCGAATGAACCGTCGGCGTCGATTTGTTTTAATCTGTAAAATATTTTGCCGGACAGCTGAGCGTTATCAGTAAAAGAATATTCCTTGGCGGAGTTGCTGTTTCCGCTTCCGCTTATGAAACCGATTTTTTCCCAACTTGTCTCGGCGTAGTCGTTGTTTGACGACGCCGGATTATTGTCAATTGCTTTTTGGATTTCAAAACCGTAGTTGTTTACTTCCGTGGCGGTTTCCCATTCAAGGCGCACGGAATTATCCGGATCGAGCGAAGCGGAAAATGAAGTAAGTTCCACGGGAAGGGGAGAGGCGTTCAAATCTCCTATTAACGTAGAGGCGACGTTTTCGTCGTCGCCGTCAAAAACCGCAGTGCTTGCGGGCGCCCAACCGACGCCGCTTGTTTGATTTGCGTCGAGAATTGTCAGAGCGACGGCGCATAAAAGATATTTTGCGCCCGTAACCAAATCGCTCGACGTTCCTTGATAAATAAAATTGACTTCCACGTTAATTTGTCCGCTGATTATCTGCGCAGTAATCGTATAGCTTGTATTATCAAACTTTGCGCCGATAGCTGAAATAACCGGATTGGCGTCAAGCCCCGCGGCGTTCCTTGTAAATCTGTAACTCCCGTCGCCCAAATGGTTCGACAGAAAGTTGGTTCCCCAAGCGGAAGTTTGCGTTATTGAAATATCGAATTTATAAAGCCCGCCTTCCGCTCTTCCGTTCTCTAAAATGATATCGGCTGTTTGAGCGAAAAGGGAGGCGGTAAAAAAAAGTAAAATCATTTGAATTATAAGTTTCATTTTTGCCTCAAATATTAAATTTATGGTATTTGCGAAGCGGGAGTATTTGCCTTGTTAATATTGACGACCGATTTATCGGCGTTCGTAACGCTTCCGTCGAAATTTAAGTCCGCCGTATGATAACCTTCGTAAATGCCGGTTGAATTTATAATCGATTTATCGGCGTTTGTAACGCTGTTGTCGTTGTTTGAATCGCCGTTCCACATTCCCCAAACTCCGCTTTCAATTTCCAAAGCTCCCGCCGAACCGCCGAAGAATTGCGCGCTTCCGGTAGTGAAATCATAATTAGTTTGAGCGCCGGAAAGACGGATAGCCGCGGCGGACATAACGCCGAGATGATTTCTGTGTTTTATTGCAATAAAGTAATCGTCTTCGGCGTATTCAAATCCCACGGCTCCGCTTCCGCTTGTATCCACAATTGTTCCGTCGCTCAGCAGCAGCGCCGCGCGCGTGGAAACGACGGCGGAAGAATTATTTTTATCCCTTAACTCAAGTAAAATCCAATCGACCGCGTTAACGGGGAAGGCTGAAACGCTTTCTCCGCCGGCGTAATTCCACGGCGCCGCGTCGTAAGGCTGGTTTGAGGGAAGCAAGCCGCCCGCGTTCAGCAAAGTATTCATTACGCCGGAAGAATATGGAGCTTCCAAAAATATTTTGACGTTTAATTTAAGAACGCTCGCAAATTCGTCCGCGCCAATAGACGGAGCCGCGGAGTCGCGAGTTTCGCCGTCGTAATCGTCCGTAACAGCGGCAAACGGAACTCCGGCGTTAGCCAACGCGGTTGAACTTGCGTGAAGATCCGTTTCCGAAACAAACAGAGGATCTGCGTAAACCGAAAATCCTTCGTGCCCGCTTGCCGTCTGAAAAGCGCTCAACGTGGAATAAGCCGAACCTTCCCAACTTGCGATATAAGAGTTCGGATAAGTTGAATAGAACGAGTTATAGTTGCCGACGTTTATTTGAGACGAACTCGGCGCGCCGACGTAATAAAGATAACCGTTTTCCGAAGTGGAAAAAATGTTGTCGCCGATATTTAAGTTTGAATTATTTATCAAACGGATAGCGTTTATTCCATGTTGGATTTCGGTTGAATCGGAAACGTTAACGCTGTTAAAATAGACGTTCACGTAATCCGAACTTTCTATAAAAATTCCCCAATTAGATACATGGACGAAATTATTAACAATCATACTGCGGGAAGACGCCGACGCGGCGTTATTCTGCAGCCAAATTGCTTTTGCGCCGGAAGAGAAAGCATTTTTTTCAATTAAAAGCGAATCGGAACAATTGTTTATGTGAAGCGCGTATAGTTGAAAATAGGCAAACGAATTGGAAGCGACCGTAGGAGACGAAAACGACGCAATCGAAATTGAAGAATTGATTTGCCCGGAAAACGAGTTCCCTTCAATCCTCAAGCCGGAAGAAGAATTGAAAGGGTTTAAGTGGAGTCCGATATAACCGTAATTGAAAACGTTATTTAGAAAAACCGCGTTGCTTAAGTTCCCCGCGCTTACCGAATAAACCAAATCCTGTTCGTCAAGCAGCGAAGCGGCTGAATATCCGTTAAAAACGTTGTTCGAAAAAGTTAAATTTCCATCCGGATTTTCAATCGAAACCGCTTTCGCGTAATCGGTTCCTTTTGCGCTCAAAGTCAAATTTTTTATCGTAACATATCCGACGCCATTAATTCGCAGAACGTAATTTTCCGCAGAAGAGGCTGCCGAATATCGCAGCTTTACCGAAGACGGGTCTTCCAAGTCGGATGTAATGGTAATTGCGTTAAGGCTGTCCGAGCCGTAAACCGCTCCGTCGAGATTGATTTGAGCGTTGTAAACGCCGTCGAGTATTCTGAAAGTAACCGCGGTTTTTATTCCTTTTAAATACATATCGTCAATCGCGGCGGAGATTGTAGGATAATCGCCGCCCGAGCCGACAAAATAGGTTCCGCCGAGCGCCGAAGTTACGAACTCGTCGGCGCCGACGCTCGGATTGGTAAGGCTTCGGGCGTCTCCGTCAAAATCTTCTGCGACGCCGCCGATAGGAAAACCGGCGGCTTCAATCAACAGAGAATTGGCGTGTAGATCGGTCATCGAGGCAAATTGAGGATCGGCGGATTTTGAATTCGTTTCGTTTCCGCTTGCGGTTTGGAAATCGCTCAACGTTTGCGTCGCAGTTCCTTCCCAGCTTCCCACATAAGTTCCGGTCGAGTATAAATCGTTATAATTACTGTTGGATATTTGAGCGGAACCGTTGTTGAAAACGTTATAGGCGTATCCGCCGCGGTTATTTGCCAAAACGTTGTCCGCAATGTTTAGCGCGCTGTTGCCGTATAAAATGTAAAGCGCGGTAGAGCCGACCAAATTTGAAAGATCCGCCGAGTAAATGTTCACGCTGTTGAAATAGACGTTGACGTATGAGGAACTTGAAAGATAAATTCCCCGGTAAGTCGATTGAATAAAATTATTTGAGATTAATAATTTCCCGGACGCCGAACCGAGAAATCCGCTTATGTTTATGCCGGTTGACGAGTTCGTATTTGAGTTGACAATATTATTTTTTTCAATCAAAGCCGCGCCGCTGCACGCCTGCAAGTTTATTGCCCCGCCGTCGGAATCGGTAATAGCGTTTGAAATTATTTCCGGCGCGACAAAATTGTAGAGCGAAACGCCGACGTCGGTCTGAGAACTGAAAGTATTATTAAACACCGTAATTCCAGACGAAGGAATGTTCGGCGAAAGATTCAATCCGGCGCGTCCGTCGTTAAACGTATTGGCGTCGAAAGAAAGAAAATTTAAACTTCCCGAATTGCAGAAAAACAAATCTTGATCGGCGGTTGAAGGCGAAGAAGAATTCCCGTTAAAAATATTATTTGAAAAAGTTAAATTTTCCGGAGAGTTTTCCAAAAGAGCTATTCTTGAATATGCGGAACCTTGAGCCGAAAAAGTTAAATTTTGAAATGTCACATAATCGACCGAATCGACTTTGATAAGATTATTGTTTAACGAACTTGTCGCTGAGAAAACGATTGAAACGTCGGATGCGTTTCCGGAATTTGATTGAAAAGTAATCGCGTTCGTTGCGTCGTTGCCGGCAATGGGACCGGAAAGAACAATTCTGTCAATATAAGTTCCGTTTAAAATATTAAAAGTTACCGCGCCGGTAATTCCTTTGAGTAAATCCGCTACCGCGCTTGAAATATTCGGATAATCGCCGCCCGTCCCAATTGTGAAAACGCCTTGAAAGTATTGATACTCGTCCGCGCCGACGCTGGGCGTCGAGGCGTCGCGCGTATCTCCGTCGTAATCGTCCGCGACAATAGAGAGCGGAATTCCTTCGTTGTCCAACCGACTCGAAGCGGCGTGCAAGTCGGTCAAAGAGTAAAACTGCGGGTCGGCGTTCTGAGAATTTGCGTCGGTTCCGCTCGCCGCGGCGAAATCGGAAAGGGATGCTTTATCAATATTATCCCACGCCCCCGCAAAACTTCCGGTCGTATATAAATTATTGTAATCGCTGAAAGAGATTTGCGATCCGCTCAAGTTTCCGGCATGATAAGCGTAGCCGTCTCTTTTATTGGCTAAAATATTGTTCGCCACTTTAATGTTTGAGTTGTCGGAAACTAAATAAAGAGCTTTCGTGGTTGCAAGCGATCCGGAAAGAGCGTCTTCAATATTGACGCTGTTGAAGTAAACGTTCACGTAAGATGAAAAATCGATTTTTATTCCCGTGTTTAACGATTGAATAAAATTATTAACGACGATTCCGTTTGCCGAAGAAGTTCCCGCGCAGCTTGAAATTTGTATTCCGAAATTCTGCGAGTTTGACGAATTTGAAATTGAGTTTTTCTTCACGGAAAAAGAATCGACGCACTCAAAAAGATAAACCGCGTAACCGGCGACGTTGTCGAAACTGTTCGACTCGATTGCGGGCGAGTTAAAATTTCTGATAGAAACTCCCCGTTTGTTCTGACTGAAAAAGACGTTGTTTGAAACGGACAAACCGCTTGAAGAGGAGTTCGGGTATAAATAGAGAGCCGTGAAACCGCCGTTGAATTCGTTGTCGGCAAATGAAACGTTGTCAAGATTTCCCGCGTTGTCGCAAACAATCAGCGATTGCGAATTTCCCGTCGCCGCCGACGCGTATCCGTTAACGACGTTATTAATAAAGCTTAATTCGCCTTGAGCGTTTTCCAGTAAAATCGCCGTCGAGTAATCCGTTCCGCCGGCTGAAATTGTCATATCCCTAATAATGATATGCTGCGCGTTATTTATCTTCCAAATAAAATTGTCCGCCGCGGAAGTTGCGGTATAAGCAACGTTAACGTCCGCCGGATTTCCTTGATCCGATTTGAAGGTAATTGTATTTACCGCGCTCGCAAAGGGAATGGGACCGTTAAATTCTATCTGTTCATTGTAAGTTTTCGGGTAAAGCTTAAAAGTAACCGGACCGTAAACTCCTTGCGCGTAAAGATCGGCGACGGCGTCGTTTATCGTGGCGTAAGGCGAGCTTGGAAATCCGATAGTGAAAACGCCGGACATCTGCGCGAAAACGTTTGTTTGGGCAAATGCAAAAAAAACGGCGGCATAAACAATATGTTTGAATATGTTTCGTTTGTATCTAAAATTATCAATCATTAAGACTCCATATCTTATTTTAGGATTACAAAGTATGATTGACGTTCAATTGTTTCAACTACCGATAGCGGTAGTTTTTTTGCCTGGGATGAAAATTGTAGGCGCAGACTTTATGTCCGCGGGAATGCATTAATACGATCTACTATTATTAATATTGTAAAGCCGCTAATGAATGTCCGCTAAATTAGACCGCGCTTTATTGCCGAAGCAACCGCTTCGGATTGGGAGCCTACTTGAAGTTTCTTGTAAATGTTTCTGACGTGATACCTTACCGTGTGGATGCTGATGAATAAATCGCCCGCTACGTTTTTATATGCGGCGCCGTTGGAAATTCTATTCAAAATTTCCGTTTCCCTCTCCGAAAGAGCTATCGGGTCTTGCAGTTTTTTTCCCGTTTGGAAGAGACGCATTAGCCGGATAACTTTATTGGCGATCGACGAATTCATTGGGGAGCCGCCATTGTGAACGTCTTTAATCGCCTCGATAATTTGAATTGTCCGAGTGGTTTTTAGCAAATAACCGTCTGCGCCCGCCATCAAAGAATCAAAAATATTTTGATTGTCCTCATGAACCGTTAACATAATAATACTTGTTTCCAGCGGCAATTTCTTAACCCGCCTAACTCCTTCTATTCCGGTTATCCCTTTCAGCTTTATATCCATTAAAATCACGTCCGGTTCTATTTGCTCTATCTCTTCGAGCATATCTTCGCATGAGGCGTAAGCCGCGGCGCATGTTAGTTCATCGGCGCCGTTTACAAGAGCGCTCAATCCATCGCGGATGGTTTTTATATCTTCGACTATGATTACTTTTATCATTGCTTAAAATTAATTGAATTAAAAATCAATTTATCAAATTTCCTAATAATACAATGTGACGGCTTAGGCGGTTGTAAATTCGGCGGTTTTGAAAATAATATTAAAACCTCACTCGATTTTGCCGTTAAATGCGACAGTCGTTCCTTTGCCGGGTTCGGAAAATATTTCCAGTTTTCCGTTTATGTTTTCGGCTCTCTCTTTCATATTTCTTAAGCCGTTTCCTTTCGTAGATTCTTCTTCCGGTTCGAATCCTTTTCCGTCGTCTTTTAGCGATAAAGACAAATTATTATTCTTCAGATGAATTTCCAAAATCAATTTTGAGCAGCCGCCGTATTTAAGCGAATTGTTCAGCGCTTCTTTGAATAATAAAAAAAGATGCTGACGGTAAGTCATCGGTAAATGTATTTCTTCGATCGTTTCTATGTTTTTAATTTCGAAAGAAACATTCATTTGCATAAAAAGTTCTTGATAAGAATCATGAAGACGAAGCAGCAAATCTTTCAAAGAATCTTTCGAAGGATTGACGAGCCAAACAATATCGCTCATGTTCCCGACGAGCGACCGCGCCGTGACGGAAATATTTTTCAAGCCGTTTTGTAATGCTTCGGTTTCGGCGTTCGGCTGCGCCGTGAGAAGCTCGCTTAATATCGTTATCTCGGATAAACCGGAGCCGATGGAATCGTGCAAATCGGCGGAAATTTTCGTTCGTATCTTTTCGACCGCGAGAAGATGTTTAAATCGGTAAGAAGCGACAAACGCAATCAAGGAACCTATCGCAATAAAGAGAAAAGAGTAGAATTGCCAAGTTTCCCACCAAGCGGGAGAAATGACGAAAGCCAGAGAAATGGGTTCGCTCCAATAACCCCACTCGTTTCGCGCCCGCGCTTCAAAAAGATATTCTCCGTCGTCAAGGCTTGTGTATTGGATGCTGTTCTCCGCGCTAGCCGCCCAATCTTTATCGACGCCGCTTAAACGGAAGTTGTAAATAACTTTATCCGGCGCCGAAAGTTCTATTCCCGTCACCGTAAATTTTAAATAGTTTTGGTCGTATTCCAATTCGGGCGAATCGAGAAATTTTTTCAGCGGAAATTTCTCGTTGTGAATTTCCAATCCCGCGAAATAAATTTCAGGCGGTTCGGAAATCTCTTCGTCTTTCGACGGATCGTATTTCGTCAATCCCTCGTACGTTCCGATCCAAATATTTTCGTCTTTGTCGATAAACAATCTGTAGCATTCGTTGTCAATCAATCCGTCCTTTTCCGTAATCGACCTTACGAAAGCCTTGCCGTTATTGAAGTTTAGAACGTTCAATCCTCGTTGAGCGGCGAGATAAACGTTCCCGTTCGGCGATTCGGCTACGTCCAATATAGCGTTGCTCAACAGACCGTCGCTCATATCATAAGTTGAGATTTTACCGTTTTTCAATACGTTCAAACCGCCTTGTTCGGTTCCGATTAAAATGGAACCGTCCGCCGTTTCCGCCATTGCGGTAATGCTTCCGTCGCTCAATCCTTCTTCTTTTGTAAAATGTTCGAATGAATTGTTTTTGAAGACGCTCAAGCCTTTTCCGTGCGCGCCGAAGAAGATTGTCGAGTCTTTCGAAGCAAGAAACGACGATACAAAACTGCCGAGAAGTCCGTCTTTTTTTGCGATGATTTTACTTTTTCCGTTTTTAAAAACAACCGCGCCTAAAAACGTGCCGATATAAATTTCGCCGTTTATTTCCATTACGGAAAACGCTTTCGGGTGGGGAAGTTTTTCTCCGGGGATGAAAGTTGAAATTTTCCCCGACTTAAAAATCTTCACCCCGTCGTTTGTTCCGAAAAGAATTTTCCCGTCTTCAGTGCGGCTCATCGAATTTACGCGAGCGTCCGAAGGGAAAAAAACGAATTCCGCTTTGTTCGCTTTCCCGTTCTTTTTGATTGTCAAACCTTCGGGCGTTGCAAAGTAAAGATCGCCGTCGGGAGTTTGCGCGACGTCGATAATGTCGTCGTAAGGCAAGCCGGAACTTTTCGAGTAGTTTGTAAATCTTCCCGGATTATAAACGCTTACTCCGTAGCCGTTTGTGCCGAAATAGATTGTTCCGTTTTTATCTTCGAAAACGGATTCTACAAAATTATTTGCAAGTCCGTTTTCTTCGGTTATAAATTCCACTCCGTTCGGGTTTTCCACAATCGCGCCTTTGTCGGTTGCGTAATAGATTGCGCCATCGCGGGAAACCGCAATATCGTTGATTCTGCTTGTTAGCGTTTTATTATTAAATGCAAAAGGAACGACTTTCCCGTCTTTGAATTTGTTGATTCCCGATAAAGTTCCGACTACTATTTCTCCGGTAGCGCTTTTACCGAGAGCGGTGACGGAATTATTTGTCAATCCGTTTTCCGTCGTGAATATTTTTAAAGAATCGTTTTGAAAAACAATCAAACCTTTGCCCTGCGAAGCGATGTAAAGCGTTCCGTCGTCCTCTTCGTAAAAATCCAAAATAGCCGATTTGGGAAAATCCGTAATTTCGGTAATTTTATTTTCGTCAATAATTTGAAATTTCCCGCCGCAGCCGACGTAAGTTTTTCCGTTTTTCGAAAAATGAATTTGGCTTACGAAATTTGAAAAAAGTCCGTCATCCTTGTTCAGCGTGTCAATTATTCCGTCTTTATAGACAATTATACCCCCGCCATACGTGGCGATGTTCAGCGATTTATCCGGAGCTTCTTTTATGTCCCAAACGTAAGGAACCGTAAGTCCGTTGTAGTTTTGGAAATTTTCAAAATTATTTCCGTCCCATCTGCTCAATCCGTTGTAAGTTCCGAACCAAAGATAGCCTTCGCCGTCTTGATGCATAACTTTAACGCGGTTCATCACAAGTCCGTCGTCGGTTGTAACGCTTTTTTGAATTATTATTTGGGCGAAAATCGAAGTTTGAATCAGAAAATAAGAGAGAAGAAACAAAAGAATCCGATTGGCGCAGATTATTTTTACGATCATAAAAGAAACAATAATTTGAAAAGCCATAATATATTAAATAAATTATTGAATAATGTTGTTTTGAAACGCTTTGTTAAATACGCAGTTACGCGTGAGGGATTGGAAAGCAACGGTCGATTCATGCAATATATTGTAGCGCAGATTGATTAGCGAAGCGGTCAATCTGCGGGAATGGTTGAAGTTGAGGTCAAGGTTGAGGTTAAGGCTGAGGCAAAGTTTAAGGCGGCATAAAACCCCGAAGGGGTGAGATTATTGTAAGAAAGTTGAAACTCAAAGAAAATTACAACCCCGAAGGGGTGATATTATTTGATTCTGAAAAATATCGGATTGCCTTAAAAATAATGTAACCGAAAACAATTAAAGCCGTCTCACGCAAAGAACGCAAAGACGATTCGCAAAGAGCGCGGAGAATTTTAATACGCGATTGTTTTTGTAAAGCCGCGCTTAAACATGTTGTCAAACAGTATATAAATATTTTACAAAATGAGAAAGAACTATCGCCAAATATTTAACTTGACTTGCCATTTGGCATTATCGCGGCGGACGAATTAGCAAACCAAACTTAAAACCATTTCTAATCTCGTATCACGACAAGTCGGAAGCGGTCAAGTTGCCTGTTCCGCCGTTTTGGCGCGGAGATTTGCCGGTTAGGCGCTTTTTACAAAATTATTTTCAACAACTTCTTTTTCTCAATTAATAGTTGCCGATACATACTTAAATATATTCTTTGGAATCAAAATGCGACCATCATCCAGAAGAAACTCATTAACCGACTCCCTGACCGCTAACTTTAATTTGTCTTCGCTAACAACCTTCAATATCCCTTGGAAAGGTCCGGCAGAAGCGGTTCCATACCAAAATGAGTCAAAACTGGAATACTCAAATGGACAGTTTATCTCTCCTGTTTTGATGTTCGTTAGGTTTTCTTCGGCAAAAAGTCCCTCTAACTTGCCCGGAAGTGAAAACTCAAAAGGACCGCCTCCTTTAGGCGATTCCGGCATTATATCACGTAGCGCATTAAATACTACTCGAAAATCTACTTCTTCCGGCGCTCCAAAGAGTCCCGCAATAATTTGTCCGGTGGGTTTACAAACTCTTATTAGTTCTTGCAAAGCTGCATTCCGGTTTTCAGAGTATTGTAACGAATTAGCAGCGAATACTACATCAAACATATTATCCTCATAAGGTAGTTCTTCAATATCAGCCGTTTCGAATTTTCCTTTGGGAACGCGCCGCCTTGCAAAATCAAGTAATCCTTCGGTTATATCAAAACCATAAACTTCGGCGCCTCGATCGTTTGCTAAAATACTCGCTCCCCCCGAACCGCAACCCACATCTAGCAAAGTAGTTCCTGATTCTACTTTAGCGGCATTAAGCATTGCTTCCCATAAGGGCGTGTGCTGAGCTTCCTGAATCTCCGCCCATCCATTTGGTGATTTTCCCCAAAGTTCACTTTGTATTTGTGATTTCTTCATATATATAATCCTTTCTAATAGTTTAATGATTATGTGGCTTTGTTTATCGTAATAATCTTTCCGCTAAAATTTCTTGAATATTTCTTCTTCCATCAAGGACTGAATGTATATATATTAGATTATTTTGGAGCTCATATATTATTCGGTAAGGTTTGTAATCTATTTCCAAATATCTTTTTATTCCGGTAAGTCTTAATTCTGGGGGGACATGACCTCTTTCAGGATATTCTCCCAGCGTATAACAAGTCTTTTCCAGTCCGTCTAAAAGTTTATCGGCTGAAGCAATACTATCATTTGTAGCAGCATATAAGAATATATCTTTAAGGTCCTTTTTAGCTTGAGGATCGATTAAAACTTTATACTTTTTCATATTATTGCAGAGATTTTAATTCTTTTCTCAATTCTCTGAAAGTGGACCTAATGTTAGACGCTTTATCACTGTAATTATTTGTCATTGCTAATAATTTCAGCATTGCCATTGTTTCTTGCATTCTTTCGTACAATTTAATGTCTTGAACAACAACTTTAGCTTCGCCGTTTTGAGTAATCACAAAAGTTTTTTGGTTCTTGTTTATATCGTCAATAAGCTTAGCGGCGTTAGCTTTTAGGTAACTTATCGATTTTACTGATTCGCTTAGTTTCATATGCCGGTCCTTTTTTAGACTGAATATAGTTTATTTATTAATTTAATTCAAGATATTATTTTAGACATATAACGGCGCGGATTGCCTCAAAAGCTTTTTAAAACGGTTTCACGCAAAGGACGCAAAGACGATTCGCAAAGAGCGCGGAGAATTTAATTTGAGATTATTTCAACGCGGCAATACGTTAAATTATTGAAAGCCCTTTTCTATTAAACGTTTGCTTCTCAAAGACTTATTT
Source organism: Chlorobiota bacterium (assembly GCA_013151245.1). Lineage (GTDB taxonomy): Bacteria > Bacteroidota > Ignavibacteria > Ignavibacteriales > Melioribacteraceae > JAADIR01. The sequence goes on along the minus strand of JAADIR010000282.1, from coordinate 2,794 downwards.
TGAACGGATAGCATTTGTTAAATTAAGTTCAATAATATAAATTTAGCAAAACAAAAAACGAGCTTTGCTCGGGGAGTTGGAAATGATACTCGGTAAAGTAATCGGCACGGTTTGGTCAACGCGCAAAGACGAAAATCTCGTCGGTATGAAATTCCAAATCGTCCGGCACTTGAATTTGGATTACACGTCGAAGGAAAGTTTTATTGTCGCCGTCGATTCGGTGGGCGCGGGCGTCGGAGAAATTGTTTTATTGGCGCAAGGAAGTTCGGCGCGTCAGACGGCGTTGACAAAAAACAAACCGGTGGACGCGGTGATAATGGCGATAGTTGACAAACTTGATATTTCCGTTAAAGACAAAGAAGAAGAAGCGATAGAAGTCTGATGTATTTTGGAGAAGTGATAGGAACGATTTGGGCTACGCGGAAATACGACACGCTTAAAAGCTATAAGCTGCAGTTCGTTCAGCCGTTAAACGCCGAAAAAGAGAAACTCGGCGAGCCGATAGTAGCCGTGGACACTATCGGCGCCGGTCCGGGCGAATTTGTTTTCTATATAACTTCGAGCGAAGCGGTCATTCCAATGGACGCCGACCACGCGCCGGTTGACGCTTCGATTGTGGGGATAATCGATTCGGTTTACAACGAGTAAGCGCGAGGGAAAAAGTGAAGATTACAAAACAATATACAAACCGTGAAAATCAATCGCTTGACAAATACCTTCACGAAATAGGCAAAGAGGATTTGCTAACGCCCGAACAGGAAATTGAACTCGCTATCGAAATAAAAAAAGGGAACGCTCAAGCGCTTGAGAAATTAGTAAAGGCGAATCTTCGCTTCGTAGTGAGCGTCGCCAAACAGTATCAAAACCAAGGGCTTTCGCTCGGCGACCTAATCAACGAAGGAAATCTCGGGCTGATAAAAGCCGCGAAAAGATTCGACGAAACGCGCGGATTCAAATTTATCTCTTACGCCGTTTGGTGGATTCGCCAATCAATTCTGCAGGCGTTAGCCGAACAGTCGAGAATAGTTCGTCTTCCGTTAAACCGAGTGGGCGCTTTGAATAAAATAGGAAAAGCATACAGCGCGTTGGAGCAAGAGTTCGAACGCGAACCGCGCCCCGAAGAATTGGCGAAGGAACTCGATATGGACGTCGATGAAATTATCAGCGCGCTTAAAGTAGCCGGAAGACACGTTTCGGTTGACGCGCCTTTCGCAAACGGCGACGAGAACCGACTGTTAGACGTTTTGACCGACGACGACGAACTTGCGCCCGATTCCAATTTGATGTCAACTTCGCTAAAAAAAGAAATCGAAAGAGCAATCTCCACTCTTTCAACTCGCGAAGCGGAAGTGATTAAACTTTATTTCGGTTTGGATTACGACAGCCCGCTTACGCTTGAAGAGATTGGAGAAAAATTTAATCTCACCCGCGAAAGAGTTCGCCAAATAAAAGAAAAAGCGATCAGAAGATTACGCCACGCCTCGAGGAGCAGAAACTTACGAGCTTATCTCGGATAGGCAATGAAGTTATTTAAAAATATTGTTTTGCTTCTTTTGGGAGCGATAATTTTATTTATGCTTGAATCGTGTTCGTCTTCTTCCCAAACAAGCCGCTACAACAAGCCGAAAGAAGAATCAAGCGAAGGAAAGAACGGAGTCCGCTTTACGTCGGAAAATGACGAACGTCCCGATGAGTCCGAAGCTGACGACTTAACGACGTCGAACGTTGCCGATGATATTTTATCGAATAAAGAATTCGCCGAAAAATATTCTAAGTTAAAAGATTCGAATATTCCGTTAACCGACCGCGAAAAAATTCTTTTTGAAATTGCGAGTTATCTTAACACTCCTTATCAATACGGCGGAAACGACCGCCGCGGGATTGACTGCTCGGCGTTTACGCAAAACGTATTGCAAAAATCAATCGGCTTGTATTTACCGCGAACCGCCCGAGAGCAGTATCTTTCCGGGGAATTTGTAAAAAATATGTCCGATTTGAAATTCGGCGATTTGATTTTTTTCGATACGTCGAAAAACAGTTATCCCGGACACGTCGGAATTTATTTGGGCGACGACAGATTTGCCCATTCGAGTTCGTCTTCCGGCGTAATTATTTCAAATTTGAAGAATCCGTATTACTCGTCGAAATTTATCGGCGGGCGGAGAATAAATATAAATTCAACCAGGTGAAGTCGAGATAAAAATAAATATTATCTAGTCGGTTGCGAGGTTGAAATTAAGAATGGATGAATGGCTGAATGATTGCGAGTTGTAAAAGTTTTTTCCCTTTTCATTCAACCATTCAGCCATTCAATCATTCTTTTTATATTACATTTGTTGGTTAACATTGTTTGTTAAAAAATCATATTGAATATTTTATAAAATTCTGAGAATTGAAATTGGAGAATTAAATGAAAAGACACGAAGCATTGGTTCCGCTTTCGCACGATCACCATCAAGCGTTGAGACTCGCGCAGGCGTTAAAGAAAAATGGCGCGCCGACGAAAAGGGGAATGCAGTCCCCCGAAGAAAAACTGCAAGACGCGAAACGAACTTACGAACTTGAATTGATTGATCACTTTAGGCACGAGGAAGAAATTGTTTTTCCATTGGCAAAAGGTCGCGACGCGGAGATGGACGCGATGATTAAAGATATTCTGAATCAGCACAAAAAGATTACGGAAGCTATTAATTCTCTTGAAAATGGAAATTTGGTGGAAAACCTTGACAAGCTCGGACAAATGCTTGTCGATCACATTCGCCAAGAAGAACGCGAAGTTTTTCCGAAAGTTGAG
>JAADIR010000131.1 GCA_013151245.1 Chlorobiota bacterium | reverse complement strand
CCGACGGGAAACGAAAGTTCTTCCGGATTGGGCTTAGCCATCGTAAAGCGAATCATTGAACTTCATAAAGGAAAATATGGCGTGATCTCCGAGAGTTCAGAGGAAGGAAGCGAATTCTTTTTCATAATCCCCAAAGCGCAATAACACATTTAATTTAAGAATCCGTATGCCGCAGCAGTCTCGTCTATCGCCGTGGCATGCGAGGAACAACATTTACAATTTGCAAAGTTTATTCTTCAAAGTATCGGAATGTCTTTAAAAGAGGAAGGCGATTGTGAAAGAGGGCATTTTCACAATCGCCGGTGTGTTTATAAAGGAGGATCACATTACTGCTTGTTTGTTAATATGTAAACAATATCTATGCCAAAATGTTTCAATAAAAAAATAGTTTTTTGAATGTTTCTATTTCAAGGATTTTTCAATATTGAGAATGAGTAATTATCATTCTTGGAAATAAAAATTACGAATGGGAATGAAAACTATATTTCTACGTTTTTCGCCCTGTTCAGCAGAATTGTAAATGTTGTTCCTTCGCCAGGTTCGGAATGCGTTATTGTCAGTTTGCCGTTGTGGTAATTTTCAATAATTCTTTTTGCAAGACTTAGTCCAAGTCCCCATCCTCTTTTTTTAGTGCTGTAGCCCGGACGGAAAACGTCTTTTCTGCGTTTTAGGTCAATACCGACTCCGTTATCCGTTACATCAATTGCGACGTTTCCGTTTTTTGCATAAACCGAAATTATTATTTCGCCACGCTTTTCTTTTCCTATCGCGTCCAGCGCATTTTTAATAAGATTTTCAAATACCCATTCAAGCAGTTCTGCGTTGAGAAAAGCTTTTACTTCTTTATCCCCGTCAATAACAAGTTTAACATTTTTACCAAACTGCGGGAGTCTTCGCTGAAAATAGTTTACAGTTCCATTTATAACTTCAAAAACTCTTCGTTCTTTTAATTCCGGTTTCGAACCGATTTTGGAGAATCTTTGAGCGATTTTATTTAGTCTTTCAAGGTCGCTTCTCATTTCATTGGAAATATCAAGAACCTTATCCGGATTCTTAAAGTTAATTTCAAGAATTTCGTTCCATCCCATTAAACTTGAAATGGGCGTTCCCAATTGATGAGCCGTTTCTTTTGACATACCGACCCAAATATTACTCTGTTCGGTTCTTTTCATATAACTGAAACTTACATAGGCAATCAGAAGAAAAATAATCGCCGAGATTATTTGAAAGTAAGGATAGTAAATCAATCTTGTGATAATTTCGGAGTCGCCGTAGTAAATTTTTTGAATAACTATTTCATTATCAAGTTTTACGAGAATAGGCGAATTGATGGAACCCAGCTCAACTATTTTGTCCCTAATTACATTTTGAAATTCTTCTTTCGTTAATGTGCTGTCAATATCAATGTTTCTGATTCCGGAATTTTTCCGTCCTGAAATAATATTGTCTTTTGCATCGGTAAGAATCAGAGGGAAATCAATTCGTTGAATGATATCGAAGACAAAAGTATAATCTTGGCTCTCCGGCGAAGAATTTGCGATATATTCAAGACTTTCGGCATAAAGTTCAACGATATTCTTTTCCCGTTCCTGTAATTTTTTCACAAGGGTCTGCGTGTAGAAATAAGTTCCTCCGGCGATGAAAATTGCGATAACCAGAATCACTAATTTTAAATTTACGGAAGTAGGACCCCCGGACATTTTCATATTGCTTCCCGAACTAAATATTTGAAAACTTTCTTCGGCAAAATTTAGCAAGAAAAATTTTAAAAGAGGAGTTAATAATTTATGCCCTTCGGGCGCTTACAATTCAATTGTTTGCGAGCGTTTCGGACCGACGGAAATAATGCAGATTTCAAAACCGGATTGCTCTGTAATAAAATCGAGATAGTTTTTTGCCTCCGAAGGGAGTTCGTCGTAAGAGCGGACGTTCGAAATATCTTTTTTCCATCCCGGAAGAGTTTCGTAAATTGGAGTTATTTGATTTAAACGTGCAATATCGGTCGGGAAAGATTTTAGCCTTTTGCCGTTGAGTTCGTAAGCGACGCATACTTTAATTTCATCCATGTTTCCGAGAACGTCGAGTTTGGTGATTGCGGCTCGCTGAATTCCGTTAATCATTCTGGAATATCGTATCAGCTCGGCGTCAAACCAGCCGCAGCGTCTCGGTCTTCCCGTTGTCGCTCCGAATTCACCGCCTTCGGCTCTTAGTTTCTCGCCGTCTTCGCCGGTTAACTCGGTGGGGAATGGTCCGTTGCCAACGCGCGTAGTGTAAGCTTTTACAATACCAAAAACGGCGGTGATTTTGGTTGGCGGAATTCCCGTTCCGGTTGCCGCGCCGCCGGAAGTCGGGTTGGAAGAAGTTACGTACGGATAAGTTCCGAAATCAACGTCAAGCAAAGCGCCCTGCGCGCCTTCCATCAAAATTTTTTTCCCGTTGGCAATCGCATTATCAAGGTAAGAAGGAACGTCCGTAATATACGGATCGATAGCTTCGTCAAAAGCAAGATATTCCGCGACTATTGCATCGACGTCTAATTCTTCATGTTCATAAACTTTTTTGAGAAGATTATTTTTTTCTTCAAGATTTTTACGAATCTTTTTTTCGAGTTCCGATTTGTTCAGCAGATCGACAATTTTAATTCCTTTTCTCGCATATTTATCGATATAGCAAGGACCGATACCGCGACCGGTAGTTCCAATTTTATCGCTTCGTTTTTCTCCGAGAGAATCGAGCAGTTTATGATACGGCATTATAAGATGCGCATTATGGCTGATGAACAAACGGTTTTCAATTTTTATTCCGAAATTTTTTAGAAGTTCAATTTCATCAAGCAGCGCTTTCGGGTCAATTACAACGCCGTTACCGATAACGCATGAAACGCCGTCGCGTAAAATACCGGAAGGAATTAGGTGAAGGATAAATTGATTTTCTTTTATCTGAATTGTGTGTCCGGCGTTTGCGCCGCCCTGATAACGGGCTACGACGTCAAATCGGTCGCTTAAAATATCGACGATCTTTCCTTTTCCTTCGTCGCCCCATTGGCTGCCTACAAGTACCGTAACGCTCATTGTTTTGTCCCGGAATAGTTTTCCAAAATAAAAGCCCCGCGCAATTGGAAGCGCGAAGCATTTTAATCAATTATTAGTATTTTTTACGAAAAGCTTTTTATAGCTTCGTCAACGGATTCGTAGTTATCGAAGATTGTAATAAGTTTTGTTATTACCAGCAAGCTGTTGATTTTTTCGGTGGCATTAGCAAGTTTTAAAACGCCGCCGCCGTTCTTCATTGTTGTGTATGCCGTGATGAGCATTCCCAAACCGGAGCTGTTCATAAATTTAACTTTGGCTAAGTTGATAACAACATTTTTTTTCTCGTCTTCAAGAAGTTGTCTGATGAAATCATTAAATTCTTGGGCTTCGGGTCCGCCCATTACGTTTCCTTTGATTTCAATAACTACGGCGTTATATTTTTCGGTCGTTGTGTATTTCATTGAATCTCCATTTTTGTTTAATGTCAAGATAATATTAAATGTAAATTTTATCAAGAAACATAAAAGAAATAATAGTGAAAAATTAACAAAATTACCCGAATCATTTTCAGTATTTCGTTATTTATTGCCAATTTCCATATTTTATAATAAGGGCTTATCTTACCGGCTGTTTTTGCACTTGAAATGTAAATTAAGTAAATTGTAAATAATATAATTGCCGCAAATAAAATCTATTGTGAGAGACATCCGGATTCTCAGCTTTTGGGGGTAAAACAAATCTGAAAACATCGCCGTTATTCTTCATGTATGGTCAGATTTCTATCTTAGCAAAACTCGGCGGCAAATTATCGATCAAAAACAAATATTAACCAAACAAACAATGGGGGATTTTTATGAAAAAAATCTTATTACCGGGAATTTTCTTATTCGCCGCTTTATTTTCATTTACAATTATTTTCAACTTTTCTTTAAAAAATGCGGAATTAACAAAACTTTCGAATAATAATATTAAAATCGCTAAAAAACATCGCGCTGAAAATAAGAATTTGGAAAGCGACAAGACTGATAGTCCGGAATTATTCGCAAAATATTATCACGATATTCGAACCAGAAACGGAGAGCTTAGTCCTTCTTATCCCTTCAATTATAAAATTAAAGAATTGCTGAAAGCTAAGAATGTAAAAAATACGGCGGAGCTTTCAACGGCTGCTTCCGCTAATTCTTTGGAATGGACGGAAAGAGGACCGGGAAATGTCAGCGGGCGGACGCGCGGAATTATTGTTGATCCCGACGATCCGGCGTTGGATACTTGGTTTGTCGGCTCGGTTGGCGGAGGCGTTTGGAAAACGACAAATGCCGGCGATAGCTGGACAGAACTTACAAAAAGTTTAACGAATCTTGCAACAAGTACATTAGCGATGGCTATGTCCAATCATGACGTGATTTATGTCGGCACGGGAGAAGGGTTTAATAATGTCGATCAAATTGACGGATCGGGAATTTGGAAAACAACCGACAGGGGAGTAACATGGGAACAGCTGGCGTCAACTGACGACGAGCAATTTGGAAATATTATGAGAATTGTCGTTGATCCGAACGACGAAAATATTGTATTAGCGGCTTCGGCGCCGGGTTTCAACGGCGGAACATTGGGTTCGAAAATCTTCCGTTCAACCGACGGCGGCGAAACTTGGACGAGCGTTTACGACGCCGGAAATAACGACGTTCAGCAGATTGTCGCCGATCCTTCAAATTTTAATATTTTATACGCTACTGTTAATCCCGCAAAAGTAATTAAATCGATTAATGCCGGCGTTAGCTGGTCAAATTCTTCTAACGGAATTTCGCAAGTTTCAAGATTAGAGTTGGCTGTTTCTCCGGTTGATCCTAATAGAATCTATATTTCAGCCGAAGGCGGCAACAACGGAACAACATTCTTTTACTCAACCGACGCCGGAAACAATTGGATTAAAGTTGTTCCGAATATCGGCTGGTTAGGCGGACAAGGCTGGTATGACAATACTATCGCAGCGCATCCTTACGACGTTGACGTCTGTTATGTCGGCGGAATAAATCTTTGGAAAGTTACCGTTGTTTCCGAAGGTTCAATTGATTTGAAAAACATTACGGACGGTTACGGTCAATATGGCGGAAGCAGTAAAGGCGTTCATGTTGATCAGCATAATATTGTTATGACAAAAATGGACGAGGCGGCTCAAACTTTCCGGCTTGTTAACGGCAACGACGGCGGGGTTTCTTATTCCGATAATGGCGGAACAACTTTTTCGGCGCCGAAAAACGGATATAATACAACGCAGTTTTACGGCGTTGACAAGAAAAACGGCGCAAGCGCTTATATCGGGGGAATGCAGGATAACAGCTCTTGGCAGTCTCCGGAAGACCCGGATAACTTAACCTCATGGAGTTTCCGCTGGGGAGGAGACGGTTACGAAGCGGCTTGGCATTATACCGATCCAAATAAAATTTTGGTTTCATCGCAATACAATAATATTGGTAAATCGACCAACGGCGGAGCTTCATTTTCTTCGGCAACCGACGGTATGGACGACGTCGGCAGCGGCAAAGCGCCTTTCTTTTCTAAGATAGCCAAATCGAAACAGGACCCCGAACTTATTTTCTTAATGGGAGCAAGCGGCGTTTGGCGTTCGCCCGATTTTGCAAGCAGTTGGAGATTGATTGAAGTTGACGGAGCTATCGGCGGGACAAGTACATTCGCACAAATTAAAATTTCGCTTGCCGATCCTCAAGTTATTTGGACCGGCGCACAATTGGACCCCGGAGCGGGTCTTTTTGTTTCAACTAACGGAGGATACAATTTTGAGGAAACAAACGGTTATGACGTTGTAAATATGGGAAGAATATCCGGTCTTGCAACCGACCCCGTTGACCCGAATACGGCTTATGCGCTCTTTTCATTTGCCGGCGCTCCCAAAGTTTTGAGAACTACAGATTTAGGACAAACATGGACGGACATTTCCGGTTTTGAAACCTCTTCGGTAAGTTCGAACGGTTTTCCCGACGTGGCAAATTTTTCGCTTGTCGTTATGCCTTACGATAGAAATATAATCTGGGCGGGAACGGAAATCGGGATTTTCGAATCGACAAACAACGGCGCAGACTGGCATTTTCTCGATAGTAATTTTCCGGCTGTGGCGGTTTATGATTTGTCAATTGTCAACGACGAAGTTATTGCCGCAACTCACGGAAGGGGTATTTGGTCAATCTCGCTTCCCGAACTCGCCGGCTACGAGCCTCCTACCGTTCTCTTGCCGCCGGTAATGTCGTCGGTAAATTACGGCGCTGAAGGAATTGATATTTCGGTGAATCTTCGCGCGGCGTATGATTCGTCGGTCGTTTTTGCCGATGATATACGAACGATGACAATCTTTAATGATTCTCCGGTAGATACGAATATTACGGTTTCTTTTCAAGTTGACGAATCAAGGAAATGCGGTTTCAAAGTTGTCTCTTACGACGGAGATAAAGAACTTAGCACCGAAGTGAAATATTTGGAATTATTTACGCTTGAAAATCCGCAGCCGTCATATAAAGATGATTTTACTTCGGACCAAAATAATTTTGTAGGAGAATCTTTTTCAATAAAGCGTGAATTCGGATTTTTCGGAAACTCGGCAATTCATTCCATTCATCCGTATAATGAAGATAAACCGATAACATATACGCTCAAAGTGCCAATCACGGTTGCATCCGATAACGCATTTATTAATTACAAAGACGTCGCTATTTTAGAACCGGGTGAAGCCGGCTCGTCTTTTGGCGATGAAAATTTCTATGATTATGCGGTTGTTGAAGGAAGCGTGGACGGAATTTCATGGATTCCATTGGCGGACGGTTATGATGCAACTTACAATTCAGATTGGCTTGAAGCATATAATTCCGGGGGCGGGCAGTATGCTTTAATGTTTCAATCGCACAGTTTGAATTTACTCGATTTTTATTCTCCGGGAGATGTCGTTTTAATAAGATTCCGTTTGTTCTCAGATCCTCTTGTTGTAGGATGGGGATGGGTAATTGACGATTTGGAAATTCAAGATAGACTTACCGGAATTGAAGATGAAGAAAATCAACCTTTTAGTTTTGAATTGAAACAAAATTACCCGAATCCTTTCAACCCAAGTACGACAATTGAATTTGTTATTCCTGAAAATATTCAAGGGAGCGTTTCATTAAAAATATTCGATATTCTCGGTAGGGAAGCGGCGACGCTGCTTAATGAAAATCTTAAAGCCGGATATCATAAAGTAATATTTGATGCGTCGAAAGGCAACCGCTCAATTCCAAGCGGCGTTTATTTTTATAAACTGGACGCGGGCAATTTTTCAGACGTAAAAAAGGCAATTCTGCTGAAATAAAATTTAACTTAAATTTACTTTTCTTAAAATTAACTCAATCCGATTTAGATTTTTTATTCGGATTGAGTTTTTTTTTGAAAAAATGCTGAAAAGACATTCCATCCAATTTTATATTACCGTTAAATTATTTAATTTAAAACGGGCTAAAAACTTTTACTTAATAAATTATTTTTCAAACAATATCAAGAGAGTAATATGAAAAGCTTTAAGTGGATATCCACTGTTATGATGTTTGCTATTTTTGCGGTTTCTCAAATATTTGCTTCAACTCATCCGAGAGGAGTAGATATTTCCAAGAGCGGTAACGGTTATATTGTAAATTTTTCGTTGCCTGAATATGTTACAAAAACAATCAACGTTGAGGGAGAAGAATATCTTAAATTATCCGTTGAAGGATTTGGAATAACTTCCGAAGTCGGTCTTCCGTCTCTTCCGCAGTTAACTTTTGATTTGATGATTTCAAAAGATGAAGATATTCCAACGGCAAAAATTATAAACGCTAGTTTTTCCGCTATCGTTTTAAATGAAAAAATTTTTCCGTTTCAAATGCCTTGGCCGAAAAACAAAACTTTAGAATCAAGACCTTTTACTATTAATAAGGATTACTATCTAACCGATGGAAACGCTAATCAACCTATCGTAAAAATTTCGGAACCGTTTATCATCGGGGGGGCAAAAGGCGTTCGCGTTACTATTTATCCTTTCGCATATAATCCGGCAAAAGGCGAATTGAAAATTTTACAAAGCGGACATTTTGAGATAAACCTAAAAAATAGCGCCTCGTTAAATTTCACGCCTGCAAATGCTTTCAGTTCGCTTTACAATGAAATGTTTGTCAATTATGAAAAAAGCGCCGTTGAATCTTTCACGGGAAAATATTTGATCATTACCGCGCCGGCTTTTGAAGCGGGTATGAGCGGATTTGTTACTTATAAAACGAATAAAGGTTACGACGTAACTATGGTTTCAACCGACGTTACAGGGACAGATAAAACCGATATTAAAGCGTACATACAAAATTTGTACGACAATCCGGAAACCAGACCGGTATTTATTTTATTGGTAGGCGATAACGGAGACATTTCCGGATGGCCCGGAGACGGACCGGATTCGCCGAATAATGATTTGCATTACGTTCTGCTCGATGGAAGTACTGATTATTACGCAGACGCTTTTATCGGTAGGTTTTCCGTTGCAGACGCGACTGATTTAGCAAATATCATCGCTAAAACAGAATATATGGGCGACAATATCGGCTCGCTTGATAAAAAAAGTATATTTATGGCGGGAAGCGATAATTATGATATATCTGAAGGGACGCATAATTTTGTAATTGACAACTATTTTGACCCCGACGGTTATACTTACCTAAAACTGTACGGAACAACTTACGGCGCAACTACTCAAGACGTTATTGACGCTCTGAACGACAACCAGGTTTTCGCGGTCTATTCGGGACATGGTTCGGAAACTTACTGGGCTGACGGTCCTCCTTTGTACGCTTCCGATGTTGAGAATCTTACAAATACTTGGTATCCGTTTGTATATTCTTTTGCCTGTGTTACGGGCGAGTATGAATATGGCGAATGCTTCGCCGAAACATGGACAAGAACTGAAAACGGCGGCGCTACGTTTTACGGTTCTTCGGTTACCTCTTATTGGGACGAAGACGATATTTTGGAAAGAAGACTTTTTAAATCAATGTTTGAGGACGATCTTACTCAAGTAGTCCCGATGTTCGACAAAGGGAAATATTATTTAGTTGACTATTACGGCGGCTTTACTTCAACAATGATTAGATATGTTGAAATGTATAATTGCATGGGCGATCCTTCGCTCGACACAAAAAAATCTCTGCCTATTATTACGCATATCCCTCTTGGCAACACGGAAAACTTGGACGGACCTTATTTGGTAAGCGCGACAATTACTCCTACGGCCGAAGCGCTTGACCCGGCGACAATTAAATTAATATATGGACGCGACAGCGCGCCTACTACGGAAGTATTGATGACGGACGTCGGCGACAATCTTTACGAAGCCGAAATACCCGGAAACGGAAGTTCCGCTACATACAATTATTATATCACGGCGTCGGATATAACGGGACAAGCTTCCTTCGCCCCGTCCGGCGCTCCGGCAAGTTATTATTCATTTAATGCCGAAGTTGACAACACGCCGCCTGTAATTGATCATACGCCATTAGATGATATCGCCTTGGTTTATTGGCCCGCGCATATTACGGCAAATGTAACCGACGACTTTGGAGTTGAAACTGTTGACGTTACATACAGTATCAACGGCGGAACTCAAACTACTTTTGCATTATCTTATTCCGGAGAAAACGTTTATGAAGGAGATTTCCCGATTCCTTCCGGCGATCTGAGCATTGACGATGTTATTCAATATAAAATTACCGCTACTGATGTTTCCATTGCGGGCAACGAAAGTTCAAGTCCATCTTCCGGATTCTATTCGTTTAGTATAATTGACGTTGCCGGTTATATTTTAGTTTTGAACGACGATCCAAACAAAGGCTCGGTAGTAACGGATGAAAAAGGAACTTACTATCGCGATAAATCAACTTACGGAAAAGCGGCAAACGATATTGCGGATTTTCTTCAGTCAAAAAATTACGCTTGCGACGTTGAACCTTTTGAAACTTCCGATTATACTAAATGGACTAACTATGATTTGCTGATTCTATCTTCTTCCCAAAATTCTCAACCGGTAGATAATGATGCAATGAGGGCGCAAATTACGCAGTTTGTCGCCGACGGAGGGAAGATATTGATTGAAGGCGGCGAAGTCGGATACGATTATTATCAGTCAAAGGATGTTGATTTCCGCGACGGAGTGCTTCATATTACGGATTGGTTAAGCGACAACGGCGATAAGGTGCGCGAATATTTAACCGATCACATGCTTTGCAGCGATCCGAACAATTTACCTTCGGTTCTTCCAATGCAAACGGCTCCTTCGTTTTATGACGAAGACGTGGTCACGGTCGCTTCAGACGCCGACATGGTGTTCGATTGGACTCTGCATTCCGGATACGCAAGCGTTATTTCGTGCGACAACATTGTTAGCGGCAGTAGGTATTCGCACATACTTTTTTATACGTTTAATCTAACGTTTTTAGCCAATGAAAACGATTGGCATTGTTTGCTGGAAAACGGCGTTAATTATTTAATGGATACCGGCGTTGTTCCCGTGGAATTGGTTTCGTTCGACGCTTCGGTTCAAGATTCAAAAGTAATACTTAACTGGACTACCGCCACCGAAACTAACAACAAAGGTTTTGAAGTGGAACGGGTTTCCTCCCGACTCGTCGGGACTACGCCCCGTCAGGACAAATGGGAAAAGATCGGATTTGTTCAAGGAAAAGGAACTTCTTCCGATGTAACGAATTATTCATTTGTCGATCCGGTAGTTTCCGGAAAAGTTAAATACAGATTAAAACAAATCGATTTTAACGGAACGATAACATATTCTTCTGAAGTTACGGTCGAAGCTGTGCCGGTTAAATTTTCTCTGGAGCAAAATTATCCCAATCCGTTCAATCCGTCAACGGTTATTAAATATTCCTTAGCGACAAAAAGTAATGTAAACTTGAGAGTTTATAATGTGCTCGGCGAAGTTGTCGCCCAATTAGTAAATCAAACCGAACCGGCGGGAAATTATAAATTTGAGTGGAACGCTTCCAACTTGACTTCGGGAGTTTACATCTATACTATTGAAGCAAAAGAGATAGAAGGAAACAATTTCTTCAGAGCGACAAAAAAATTATTATTGCTAAAGTAAAAAGGAATGTATTTTCAATAAATATTTTATTAACTTGACGTCTCTCCTTAAATTGGGGGGACGTCTTTTATAATTTAAAGAGAATTTTTAAAATGAAAAAAATACTGCATGTTGCGGCAATTCTACTGTCGATAAGCATTGCGCTTTTCGCACAGAAATCCGCGGAAGAATATTTGAATGAAAAAGGAGAAGTCTATTTTTCTTTTAATTTAGATAATACAAATCTAAATCTTTCTGAACTTACGAGAATTATCTCAATTGATAATGTAAAAAAGGACGGAACTGTTTTTGCTTACGCCAACCGTAAAGAGTATCAAAAATTAAGAGAATTTGGCGTTTCAGTTAATGTTTTAAAACATCCGGGAGATACGCCGAATGTTAAGATGGCTAATTCGATAGAAGAAGTTCAAGAGTGGAACGCTTACCCGACTTATGAAGAATATGTGGCAATGATGCAGCAATATGCAAATGATTATCCGGATATCTGTGAATACATAGACGCAGGTCCGACCGTTGACGGAAGGAATATTTTATTCTTGAAAATATCCGATAACGTGAGCGTTAGGGAAGAAGAACCGCAATTTATGTACACGTCAACGATGCACGGCGATGAAACAACAGGTTACGTTTTAATGCTTCATTTAATCGATTCGCTTTTAACTTCATACGGAACCGACGCAAGAATTACGGACTTGGTTGATAATGTTGAAATATGGATTAATCCTTTGGCAAACCCCGACGGAACTTACGCCGGGGGGAATTCTACAATTAACGGCTCGCACAGAAGCAACGCCAATTGGGTCGATTTGAACAGAAATTTTCCCGATCCCGACGACGGACCTCATCCCGACGGAGAAGTTTGGCAGCCGGAAACAATTGCTATGATGAACGTTGCTTCTTCTAACTTTTTTGTTATGTCGGCAAATTTTCACGGCGGGGCGGAAGTTGTAAATTATCCTTGGGATACGTGGTCAAGATTGCATGCCGATGATTCATGGTGGCAGTTTGTTTCGCATGAATATGCCGACACGTGTCATGCTTACGCTAACGGTTGGTATATGACTGGTTTTGATAATGGAATTACAAACGGTTACGATTGGTATCCCATTTACGGCGGACGCCAAGATTATATGACCTATTTTAAACATGGAAGAGAAGTTACTATTGAACTTTCGGATGTAAAAACGGTTTCGGGAAGTGAATTGCCCACTTATTGGGAATATAACAAACGTTCTTTTTTAAATTACATTGAACAATGCAGATACGGACTTCAGGGAAAAGTTACTTTCGAACTTGCTATCGGAATTCCGCAAGCGACAATTACGATTGTGGGGCATGATAGCGACGCCGACAGTTCGCAAGTTTTGACGGATACTCGAAACGGGTCTTATTTCAGACTAATAAAAGGCGGAACTTACGATGTTCAAGTTTCAGCTCCAGGATATGTAACGCAAATATTTTATGGAATACAGATTAACGATTATCAAGCGACTGTTTTAAATGTTGACTTGCTTAAAACCGTTCCGGTTGAACTGGTTTCGTTTACCGGCAGTATTTTTGAAAGCGGCGTAAAACTAAACTGGACAACGGCGACGGAAACAAACAACAAAGGCTTTGAAATTCAACGAACAATGAACAATGAACAATTAACAATGGACAATTGGGAAAGCATCGGGTTTATCGAAGGATACGGAACGACGACGGAAGCGAAGAGTTATTCTTACGCGGATGAGAATCTTGAAAAAGGAAAATATATTTACAGACTAAAACAAATTGATTTCGACGGAACATATCATTACTCGCCGGAAGCGGAAGTTGATTTTAATTCAATTTTAAAATTCGAACTTTCTCAAAATTATCCGAATCCATTCAATCCGAGCACTAAAATTTCGTTTTCAATTCCGGAAAAAGAATTTGTAACGCTTTTGGTTTTTAATGTTAACGGCGAAAAGGTTAAAACTTTAATCAACGAAAATTTGGACGCCGGAAAGCATTCGGTTGATTTCAACGCAGCCGAACTGGCGAGCGGAATTTATTTTTATAAAATTTCTACTGGTAAATTTTCAGATATAAAGAAGATGGTTTTACTGAGATAAAATTTTATATTTTTTTTGCGAGAGAATCTTAAATAAAATAATAAAAATAGGATTCTTTGCTCTTCTGTTTTTCTTCGTTTTCGGTTCGACGCTTTTCGCTCAAAAAAGCGTCGAGCTGAAATGGAGAGCCGTCCGGTAACCGCGCGCGATGCGGGAATTTTTATCGCCCCTGCTTACGGCAAGCAAGCCTTCGGGGTTTTTGAATGTTTTTCAAATCTCAAATCGTTGTTCGATATTTAGACGTGAAATACGACTCAGGTAAGGATAATGTCGCCGCTAACGCGATTTAAACTTGTATCGCGGGTTGCTTGCAATCTGCGCTTTTTATTTTTCAAATCTTAAATCGCTAATCTCCAACGAATCGTAGCGGGCGTTAATTGGCATTCGAAACTTGTCGCGGCGCAAGCCGGATTGAATTTCTTTTTCCACCGAATCACTGAATGAGAAAGTCTAGTCAGTCAAACCGAAACATCAATTGTTACGCCCGGAATTCCAAAATTCCATCATTCCAATTATCCATGCGCAGTATCCGGCGGATTATCAATTGCGGTTTGCCGCGATAGGGTATTATTCAAATGATAACCGACATTTTAAAAGATGCAATCCGCAATCCGTGATTTGCTAAAAAAAATGTTGATTTTAATCAAAAAATGTTTTACTTTCATAAAAGATAGAGGGCTACAAATATTTACTTTCCTATTTTCTTATTTTTTATCAATAATTCGGGAGGACCGTATGCTTGTCAACATATACGACAAATTAAATATTTCCAAATTCTTTTTTATTGCGTCGATAGTGATTTTTATTTCCTTGAGCGAGATAAAAGCGCAAGACCCTATTTTTGACGACGTGGAAGTTCAACAGTTGGACCTAAACAATGAAACCACTCCGATCCCTTATTCTACAACGGCAATGGCGGTTGTTTATTACAGATTGTTCCAATCGTATTACGTTACGATAGGCGTGGAGAATCTTGCGACGGGAGGATTCATATTTTTGGTTGAGAATTTTTATTTTGCTCATATAGCGGCGCTGAGCGGCGTTGCGCAGATTATAGCGTTTCGTTTTAGTCTTGAATTGTTAGGCGGAATACTCGGCGTTCCATTTAGCCCGGAATATATGCTTCGTTTTTACATTCATTACGCAACCGTGCCGATGGAAAATCCTTTAGACTATCCGTTCGTTCAATTTGATCGGGTCGTTCAGTATGACCAAGACGATGCGGATAATCTGAGCGAAGATCCCACCGATCCAACAGAACCGGAGATCGACGACGGAGAACCGAGCTCCACTCTTGCGCCGGTTACTACGGAACATTATTACGGATGCCAAGTGCCTAATATTGATCTTGACGACGGGACTTATCCTGATTCGCCGAATTACGCCGGAGATAAAAACGCATGCGGTCCCGCCGCCGCGTCAAACAGTATGAAGTGGCTTTCGGATTTGCCGGATAACGGAATAAATATTAGCCAAACGCATCGGGAAATATTAACCCTGCTAAGCGATTTCATGCACAGGCAAAGAAATCACGGCGTTCGAATAGACGATTTTATTCGCGGGAAGCTTGATTTTATCGCCGAATTCGGATTGAATATTAATGTAAAATTCCAATCAGATTGGTTGACCGACACAGTGAAATCATCTTTCAACAATTCTTTTGCTCGGAACGACAACGGAACGAGTAGCTATCCGACTTGGGATTGGATTAAACAGGAGATGAACGACGGCGAAGACGTAGAACTTATGTATAAATGGAAAGACTCCGACGGCAACTGGCGGGGGCACGTGGTTACTCTTACGGGAGTCACTGAAACTGAGGACGGAAAAAAATCTATTACATACAAGCACGATAAAAAGCAAGGCGTCTCCGGTTCGTCAAGCGTTGTGCAGGAAGGCGCGAGAATTAAAATAGATTCGAACGGCAGAATGATAATTCATAAGAATGGAAGGAAAAAATACGTTTCTCATGCCGTGGCGGAAAGCCCCGGAGATCCTTTTACGCCGGTTGAATTAACGTCTTTCGCCGCTTCGGTGGAAAAGAACAATGTAATAATTACATGGGAAACCGCTACCGAAGTTAATAACCGCGGATTTGAATTAATAAGAAATTCAAAAGTGATTGCGTTTGTTGACGGCAACGGAACAACTTCTGAAAAACAATCGTATCAATTTATTGATGAATCGCTCGCGAGCGGTAGATATGTTTATGAACTTGTTCAGTATGATTTTGACGGCTTGAAAGAACATCACGGACAAGTGGAAGTTTATGTAGGTCTGCCGGATGATTACAAACTTTATCAAAACTATCCTAATCCGTTTAACCCAAGTACGGTTATTGCATTTACAATTTCAAAAGATGAATTTGTTAATTTAACAGTTTTCAACGGCAACGGGGAAGAGGTTGCAGCGTTGTTAAATAGAAATATGGAAGCCGGTTATCATCAAGTGAATTTCAATATTGCGGATGAAAAACTTGCAAGCGGCGTATATTTTTACAGAATTAAAGCCGGAAAATTTACAGAGACAAAGAAAATGATTTTGTTGAGATAATCTCATCTTAAAAACTATTTTAATAAGGCGTCTTCGGTCGCCTTATTTTTTTAGTAGCGCGGATTGCTTGCAATCTGCGAATTAAAAAACTCATCGAAAATCAAAAATCGAGGTTCGCTATTCAAACGCCGGCAACTAATCTAAGAATAATAATAACACCGCTATCGCGGTTTTGTTGTGGCGCGGATTGCTTGCAATCTGCGATCGAAAAAAACAATACAGATACTCCCACGAAAATTATACATCGAAAATCAAAAATCGAGGTTCGCTATTCAAACGCCGGCAACTAATCTAAGAATAATAATAACACCGCTATCGCGGTTTTGTTGTGGCATAGATTGCTTGCAATCTGCGGCTTATATTTTAATAAAATCAACTATTCTTCAACAAGCCATTCTTCCGCAAGGTCTTCGCCGACGTCTTGGATAAAGCGGGAAGGTTTTGAAAACGTCCAACCTTCGCGGCGGTCGAAAATGTTCATCGGATATGAAATATAAAGATTTTGTTTCGCCCGCGTAGAAGCGACGTACATCAATCTTCTTTCCTCTTCCAAAGTTTCTACTTTATCAATCGATTGACTGGAGGGGAAATAACCTTCCATCGCATGAATGATAAATACGGTGTGCCATTCAAGTCCCTTTGCGGAATGGATAGTTGAAAGCGTAAGCGACTCATTTTCGTTGTCTGTCGCGGAAACGTCCGCCACGCTGTCTGTCGGCGGCTCTAAAGCCATATCCGAAAGGAAACTATCGAGACTGCGGTAATTCTCCGAAATATTTATGAACATTTCCAAATCTTTTTTCCGCTTGTTGAAATCGTCGTATTTGCTGCGGAAAAGTTTGTCGTAATATTTAAGGGCGATTTCAAGCTTTTCGCTAGGCAACGAATGTTGATTTGAATTTATTTTTTTTAAAGTTTCGAAAAGTTCGAAAATATTAGTTTTGAATTTTCCTTTAGTCGGTAAATCTTTGCTGAGATTAATTTTATTTCCTATTGCAAGAATAATGTCAATTATTTTCTGCGCCGATTTTGGTCCGATCCCTTCGTGCAAAAGGAGAACGCGATACCAGCTGACAACGTCGCGCGGATTATACGCGATTCGCAAAAAAGCGAGAACGTCTTTCACGTGCGCCGTTTCGATGAATTTCATTCCGCCGAATTTAACGAATGGGATGTTGGCTTTGTTCAACTCGATTTCCAAATTAAACGAAAAGAAAGAGGAGCGAAAAAGAACGGCAATATCGTTCAACGGAACGCCTTCTTCGCGCAAATCAAGAATCCTTTCGACAATAAAACGGGATTGCATATTTTCGTTTGTTACGGAAACGATAGCCGGCATTTCGCCGCCGTGTATATTTGTGTAAAGCCGTTTTGTGTATTTTTCAATTGCGGCGGAAATTACGTGATTTGTGAAATTGAGAATTTCCTGCGTGCTTCTGTAATTTTCTTCAAGTTTAATAATATTTACGGCGTCAAACAATTTCGGGAATTCCATAATATTCTTAAAGTTTGCGCCTCTAAAAGAATAAATCGATTGAGAATCGTCGCCGACGGCCATCACGTTTCCATTGTATTGCGCCAGTCCTTTAACAATTTCAGCTTGAATTTTATTTGTGTCCTGAAACTCGTCAACCATAACAAAATTAGTTTTAGAAAGGAGAGAGTTTTTTGCCGCGTTTCCTCCGTTCAAAAATTCGTTCAAGTAAAGCAACAAATCGTCGTAATCGAGAAGATTGTTTTTTCTTTTATATGATTTGTAAACTTTTTCAATATCCAAAACTTTATCCGTAAACTCAAAAAAGTGCGGATAGTCGAATTCAAGAATTTGTTCGACCGGAATTCCGGTGTTCACCGATAAACTTAAAATTTTAAATAATGTTTTCTTGTTTGGGAAACGTTTTTTCAATTTTTCGAGATTCATCTGCGCGCGAATCAAATTTATTATATCTTCGCTGTCGCCTTGATCGAGAATTGTGAAGTTCGGGTCGAGGTTTATCGCTCTGCCGTATTTTCGTAAAGTGAGATTAGCAAAGG
>JAADIR010000013.1 GCA_013151245.1 Chlorobiota bacterium | reverse complement strand
CATCGACAATTCAAACAACAATTTTGAAAGCAAGGCGAAATCGATTTCCTTTTCAGCTATCGTGCCGCAAAAAAAAGTTATTTGGTTCGGTTTGGATGAATTCGTTACAAAAGAAAACCCCGAATACAACACCGGCGGTTTATATAAATACGACCGCCGCGCAAATTGGGAACGGTTCGACAAACATTCGGGATTGCCCGGCAACGGAATTTTCGACGTCGCGGAGACTGGTAATTATCTCTGGATTTCCACTTACGAATTCAACCCGAAAACAAAAGAACAATACGGCAGAGGGCTTGCGCTTTTCAACAAGAAAACGGAAAAGATAAAAGTAATCAACGACGATAGAATTCCGAACAATATTTATTCAATCTTTTTCGACGGAGATTTCCTCTGGCTCGGAAGCGATAACGGAATTTTCAGAATCGATTTAAGAAACAAATTCAGTCCACAATTCAGCGAAAGGTAAAGAATGACGAAAAGATTTTTAAACAGTTTATTAAAACTTCACCCGAAATTTGAAGGGAAAAAAGTCGCCGTGGTCGGCGATATGATGCTCGACAGTTATTTCATAGGCAACGTTAAACGGATTTCTCCCGAAGCGCCCGTTCCGGTAATTGAAGTCGATAAAGAAATATTCCGCTTCGGCGGCGCGGCAAACGTGGCGTATAACTTGGTCTCGCTCGGCGCCAAAGCGTTTCCCATCGGTTTGATTGGAAGCGACGACAACGGCGCTATTCTCTCTTCGCTCGTTCAGGAAGCGTCGATTGACGAAAAGGGTTTGATTATCGACTCTTCGCGTCCCACGACGGCTAAAACCCGCGTCATTGCCGAGAGTCAGCATATCGTTAGAATCGATAAGGAAAGCAAAACGCATATCGACAAGAAAACCGAGAAAAAGATTATTGCATATTTCGAAGAGTTGGCGGACGATTTGGACGCCGTAATTCTTCAAGATTACAACAAAGGAGTTTTGACAAAAACCGTAATCAAAAAGATAATCGACATTGCGCGGAAGAAAAATTTGATTATCACGGTCGATCCGAAATTTGAAAACTTTTTCGAATACAAAAACGCGACGGTTTTCAAACCGAATAAAAAAGAAACCGAAGACGCGTTCGGAATCAGAATAGAAACGGAGAAAAATATTTTTGAAGCGGGAAGCAAGCTGCTCAGACGCTTAAACGCCGAACATATTTTGCTTACGCTCGGAGCCGAAGGAATTGCGCTTTTCGGAAAAGAGATTGACGAACAGCGAATTCCCACAAAAGCGAGAAACGTAGCCGACGTTTCCGGCGCGGGCGACACCGTGATTTCAACGCTTACCGTCGCTTTATGCGCGGGCGCCGACATAAAGCAAGCGGCGTATTTGGCGAACCTTGCCGGCGGAATAGTCTGCGAAGAAATAGGCATCGTCCCGATTGAAACGGAGAAATTATTCAACGCAATTGAAAAGGAATTTTAAAATGAACGCGCCAAACATAATCAGAGACGGAACGGAACTGCTTGCAATTAGAAAAAAGCTGAAAGACGAAGGGAAGAAAGTCGTTTTCACAAACGGCTGTTTCGATATTCTCCACGGCGGACACGTTGATTATTTGAACAAAGCCAAAGAGTTCGGAGACGTCCTGCTCGTCGCGCTCAACTCCGATAAATCGACCGCAAGCATTAAGGGCGATAAACGTCCGATTGTTAAGGAAGATGAAAGAGCGTTCATTGTCGCCAATCTTAAAGCCGTTGATTACGTAACGTTTTTTGACGAAGATACGCCCGAAAGAATAATCGATGAATTGATTCCAGATTTTTTAGTCAAAGGAGCCGATTGGAATATCGAAAATATTGTAGGCGCAAAAACCGTAACCGAGCGCGGCGGCGAAGTGAAAACAATTGAGTTTGTGAGTAATTCGTCAACGTCGAAAATTATTGACGTGATTTTGGAAAGATATGGATTTGGGAATTAGTCATTGGTCATTAGTCAGTGGTCAGTAGTCATTGGTTATTGGCGTTGGTCAATGAGCGTCATTCCGAGCGGAGCGAAGGAATCTGTCGCTTTTGAAGGAATGTTGATGTTTAGCAAAGAAGAGTAGAGTGTGAGGAGATGGGATAATGAGAGAATGAGAAAATGAGAGAATGAGAGAATGGGAATTAAAGATGTTGCAGAAATGGGTTGATTGTAGAGATAAAAATTGATTTTTAATAAGAAAAAAAATATTGCCAAACCGAAAAGGAGCGTTCCGAGAAAGATTCTGAATTTTTTCATCGGGGTTTTCGGAGTCGTTGTGTTTCTGCTGATTGTCGCGGTGGGATTTATGCAGACTAACACTTTCCGCGGCTGGTTGAAGGAAAAAATAACGACGACGGTAAACGACGAAATTAACGGAAACCTTTCTATCGGAAGCGTCGAAGGAACAATTTTGACTTCCCTTTTCGTCAATGATATTTCTCTTACGACCGGCGGCGATACGCTTGCGACAGTTTCAAAATTCGGACTTAAAATTAATCCGGTTGAATTGCTGTTGGGCAGAATATACGTCCGAACTTTGCTTTTGAATTCTCCTAAAATTTCTCTGCTTCAAGATAAGAACGGAATATGGCTGACCGAGAGATTGGCAAAGGAAACCGAAGAGATTATCGAAGAGAAAGCCGACTCGTTGAAAACGGAAGGCGAATCGTCGTTTCCTTTCAAGATTTTTATAAACGATATTTCAATTAATAATTTAAGTTTTGTAAAGAAAACTTTTGAAAATCGGGGAACGCACAAAAAATACAAAATCATAAACACGGACGATCTTGAAATCGACTCGATGTATTTCGCCGCAAAGGTAGCCGCCGATTTGAATAATAATTCTTTTCAATTATTGATTGAAAGACTTTCGGGAAAGACAAACACAAAAAGTTTCAGACTTAGAAATCTCAGCGGCGCGTTTATTATCAAACCCGGCTTTGCGCAAGTAGGAAAACTGAACGTCGTCACAGATTCGTCGAACATTTCAATATCAGCGCAATTGGACGGCATTAATTTATTCGCTCCGTTGGATTTGAAAGAGTTCAAAAATTTTCCGGTAAAAGTTTCTGCGTCAGCGCAGCCTTTTAACTTTGACGATTTAACTTCTTTTTTAAGCGCAACAAATATTCTAAAAGGCAATGTCTTTTTTAATCTTGAAGCGAATGGGAAATTCGGAGATTTTAACATCAACAAATTATCCGCTAAAATTAACGAG
>JAADIR010000164.1 GCA_013151245.1 Chlorobiota bacterium | reverse complement strand
TGGTTAGTGTTAGTAAAAACATTACAAAAATCTTGAAGGTTACTATGAACGACGAAATACAAAAAATATCCGTCGGTAATATCAAAAGTCTGCTTTTTACAATCAGGCGGCAACAGGTAATGCTCGATAGCGATTTGGCAAAATTATATGGCGTCGATCTTAAAAGATTAAACGAACAAGTCAAGAGAAATGTGGAACGATTTCCCGAAAGATACAGATTTCAGTTAACTAACGAGGAATGGGAAAAGCTGAAATCTCAATTCGTTGAATCTGATAACAATTCTTTAAGGTCGCAAATTGCGACCTTAAAAAACAAAAGAGGCAAACATCGTAAATATTTACCCTATGTTTTTACCGAACAAGGAGTTTCTATGCTTTCGGCGGTTCTTCACAGCGAAACTGCGGTAAAAGTTAGCATTCAGATAATTGATGCATTTGTGGAGATGAAAAAGTTTCTTTCCGCAAGCGCCGGCATCTTTCAGCGATTGGATAAAATAGAGCGGAGACAAGTTGAAACCGACCAAAAATTTGAGATGGTTTTCAAAGCGTTGCAAGATAAAAACGAACCGCCCAAACAAGGAATCTTTTACGACGGACAAATCTTTGACGCATATAATTTTGTTGTGAAACTAATAAAATCAGCTAAAAAGTCTATCGTTTTGATTGATAATTATGTGGACGAGAGCGTTTTAACTCTGTTGAGCAAAAATCAAAATATTGAAATAAAAATTTTTACGTCAAATCTGACCAAACAATTACAATTAGATGTTGAAAAATACAATGAGCAATACAAACCGATTGAGATTAAAAAATTCAAACATTCGCACGACCGGTTTATGATTATTGACAACAAAGAAGTTTATCACTTCGGGGCAAGTTTGAAAGATTTGGGCAAAAAATGGTTCGCTTTTTCAAAGTTCGATGCTGATGCAATTAAGATATTGGGAAAGCTGAAATGAAAAAAATTGAAGTGTGTTTGAACCAAATTCTTAACAGCATACCCGAAAGATATTGCGGCAAAACTTATCGCTTCGATGCTGAAATGATGTTTTATCGGGCAAACATTATTGCCCTCAAGTAAAAGATAAAAAATTCACTTAATAATTCCTTATTTTTAGGAACCTTTTTTAACAAGATAAAGTATAAAAGCCATTGAAACTCAGATATTCCGATTTAACGGACGAACAACTGATAAAGGATCTTCAAGAGAACGAGAATATTGAAGCCTATGAAATTTTAGTTAAGCGTTACAAAGATCCTTTAATAAATTTTGTTTACAGGTTTATCGGCGACCGCGACGGGAGCGTTGATATTGTTCAGGACACAATGGTAAAGTTCTATATCAATCGTCACTCGTATAAAGAATTCGCGAAATTTTCAACGTGGATTTATACAATCGCCGGCAATCTTGCAAAGAACGAATTGAAGAGAAGAAAAAGAAGAAAAATTTATTCTCTTCAAGGAAACGACGACGAAAGACCGGTTCAAATTGAAGATAAGAATATCAAGTCGCCGGAAAGATTGGCTGACAGCGGAATTAAGAGCGAGATTATTCAAAAAGCGCTCTTAAAAGTAAAGCCGGTTTACAGAGAAGTGGTTATTTTACGGGACATACAAGAGTTTTCGTATGAAGAAATCGCCGAGATGACGGGTTTATCAATCGGGACAGTTAAATCAAGAATTAACAGGGGAAGGGCGGTTCTTAAAAAATTGTTAAAAAACATTTATAGAGAGTAGATATGGACAAAAATAGTTACCACAGTACCGAAGAAGAATATTCGGAACTTCGATCTTTGTTAAAAAATCTCCCCGAAATTGAAGCGCCGGAAAACTTTGAATATGTTCTTCTCACCAAAATTAAAAACGGCAACTTCGAACTTAAAACGGAAAAAAAATCCGTCTCAAGCCGATGGTTTATTTGGGCGATTGGTCCCGCAACCGCAGTCGCGTTGTCGGTCGTTCTTTTCTTCTTTGTATTTGACGTTTCGTCGTTGGATCAGGAGAATCCGTTTTTAATCAATCCGCAAGTTAGGGAAAACGTTGCCGTAACTGCGCACGCTCCCGCTGCGGAGAAAAAAAGCGCGGCTGAAAAGACCGGAAAAGCCGCGGTTCAAAAAGAAGCCGCTATGCAAAATTATTATGTTGTGGTTCGGCCAAACGATGTTGTCGTAAAAGAAAAAGATCCTTACCCCTTTAATCCGCAGAGAAACTTGAACGTTGATAATTACTTCGGGATGCAGAGCGCCGGTTCAAACGGCGCGCTGAGAACGGTAGGAGCCGGCGCAAGTCAATTCGATTTTAACGGCTTCTCAATTCCAGTAAGAAGAGGCACAAAGGAGTTTGAGCAAATTAAAAGCAGAATAGATTCGTTAAAAAATATTGAGAACAAAGAAAGCGGAAAATAGTTGATTTTAGAAGAAAAAATTTCTATATTTGCTTTCTTAAAAATTTGAAGGGTTTGAGAAAATGAAAAAAGGGATTCATCCTGAATATCAGTTGTGCGAAGTTTCATGCGTGTGTGGAAATACTTTCTACACAAGAGCTACGGTTAAGCAAATAAAGCTTGAAATTTGCAATGAATGCCATCCTTTCTTTACGGGAAAACAAAAGATGGTTGACTCGGCGGGTAGAGTGGAAAGATTTAACAAAAAATACGGAATCAAATCCGCCGGATAAAAATATTTGTCTTACGAAAAAGCTGCATTCTGTGGATGCGGCTTTTTTTGTTTTAAAACGGCTTCGCCGACGGCGTCTTGAAAAAAACTATAACCTAGATGATGAAAGCCGTGTTCGGAATGTAATTGTTCTTCGGGGTTACGCCGCTTCAGGGAATGGAAAATCGCAGTTGAATGATTTATCATCTTGATTCGAAATAAGATTTTGCGAAATTGTTAAGTTGTCTTTGCAATTCAAATTCGTATGTTATAAATTATTGTAGGGTTTTCATGTAGTCGCTATTTCAATTTTTCATAAAAGATTTTTATAAAAAACATTATACATAATTA
>JAADIR010000136.1 GCA_013151245.1 Chlorobiota bacterium | reverse complement strand
TTTAATTATCTATTCATCTTATCGAAAGGCGGAAACGCGCTGACGGAAGCCCAGCTCGATTCAAAAATGAATTTATTGGGCGATAAAAAGTTCGTTGAATCGGAAGGGGTCATTGATTATTTTGGGACGAAATTTATGAAGTTTCCGTATTTATTTTACATTAACAAAAAAAACGAAATCAAATTCAAAAAGTTTTGATATGAAAATAAAATTAAAAATTACGCTGTTGTTTCTGTTAACGGCGGCTGCGGCGTATCCGCAAAACCTCGATTCGATCTACAACTTTACGGTTAAAACTCTGAAGGGATTTAGTTCTCAAACAGACGCGCCAAAAACGCTTCCGGTCAAATGTCTCTTTTCCGAAATGCTTACTTTAAAAAATAATTTCGACAAACTTGATAAAAAGCAAAAGGAAGATATTGCGAAACTCCTTGAACGCCCGCCGAATCAGACAAGCATTGTTTCTCCTTCGGGCAGATTTAGAATTCATTACGACACGACCGGATATTCCGCGCCCTCTTATTCCGTGGAAGAAGCGGCGGCGGCTATCGATTATGTTTACGATTACGAAACCGGATACCTCGGTTATCCGCCGGCGCCAAGCGACCAAGGCGCGGGAGGAGACGATAAATACGATATTTACATAAGCAATCTCGGAAACGTTTATGGAATGACAATTACCGAAACCGCCCTTACGCCGAACACCTCAACCAGCTTTATTCAAATGGATAATGATTTTCTTAACTTCAACACCGAAGGAATCGACGCGGCAAAGGTAACGCTCGCGCACGAATATCATCACGCAATTCAAGTCGGAAATTATCAATCTTACACGAACGATCAGTTCTATTTTGAAATAACTTCAACGGCTATGGAGGATTTTGTTTACGACGATATCAACGATTACATAGCGTATATGAAAAATTATTTTCGCTATCCGGAATTGTCCTTTTCAAAAACGCGCGGCGCGGGATACGATTTGGCAATCTGGAATATTTATCTAAAACAAAAGTTTTCCTCTGTCAGCGACACGGCGGGATTTTACATCATCAAGCGTTCGTGGGAAATGATGCGAAGCCGACGCGCTTTGAGCGCAATTGCCGGAGCGTTGGCGGAAGCCGGTTCGTCGTTTCAAAAAGAATTGAACGAATTCGGAACGTGGACTTATTTTACGGGTTTCCGCGCAAAGCAGGGAGAATATTTTGTCGATGCGGTAAAGTATCCGGCAATTTCCCCGTTGGTAAAATATAATTATTCTCCGCCGGAAAAGAGCGCCGCGCTTTCGGTTCATCCGATGGCGAATAACTTTCTTGTTTTTATCGACGAATCGAACGGACTTTCCGACACTCTTGTTTCAATTATTACGGACGGCGACGTTTCGATGGGGATTAACGATCCCGACGGCGAAACGGAAGTTACTTATTCCCTTTATTCATCGGCGCAAAGCGGTTACAGAGAAATTATTAAGGACAGATATTATTCTCTGATTTCGGGCGCAAACGCAGACCTTTTTTTAGAAAATAATATTTTCAACAACGAACCGGCGGGAAGCGCTTCGGGGAAAGTTTCGGAAATCGATTACGTTTATCCGCAACCGTTTAAGTACTCCGGTATGTCGGTTCTAAGCGTTCCGGTTGCGCCTAACACTTTGAACGAAGCAACGCTCAATATTTACACGCTTAATATGCAGCTTGTCTATTCCGAGCGGAAACAGATTAACTCGGCGTCGGGGAAAATTATTCTCCTTTGGAACGGACTCGATTCGCACGGCGAAAAACTTCCGAGCGGCGTATATTTTTACGTCACAGATTCGCAAGGGACGGTAAAAAAAGGTAAATTTATAATTGTAAACGATTAACTTTTTAAGATTCCCGATTTATGGATAAATACGCCGTCGCGCTAGAAAATATCACGAAGACTTTCGGAAGAAGATTAATTTTCAATAAATTAAATTATATCTTTTCATCGTCTAACGTCTATGGAATTGCCGGTCAAAACGGCTCCGGAAAATCAACCCTTTCAAAAATCATCGGCGGATTAATTACGCCCACAAAGGGTAAGGTAATTCATTCCGAAAAAGAAAAAGAAATTATCGACACAAAGCTGCCGAACTATCTCGGTTTTGTTTCGCCCTATCTCGTTCTTTACGACGAGTTTACCGCGCTGGAAAATCTGGAGCATTTCGCGCATATCAGAGGAATGAAATACGACAAAGAGCGGGCAAAATATCTGCTGCAGGAATTCTCCCTTTACGAAAGAAGAAAAGATTATTTAAAAGGATATTCTTCGGGAATGAAACAGCGGATGAAATTTATCTTTGCCCTTTTTCATAAACCGAGAATTCTTTTGCTGGACGAGCCGACTTCAAACCTTGATATTGCCGGCAAAGATAAAGTCTATGAAATTATTGAACGCGAAGGGCGGGAAAATTTGGTAATAATCGCTTCAAACGAAGAGAGCGATTTGGCGCTTTGCGGCGAAATAGTTCGTATAGAAGATTTTAAAACGTTGTAGAACCCGATAAAGCGGAATTTAAATGACGCATGTTAGATTAATGATTTAGTGGAAAAAGCAATTTTATGAACAAAGCATACTCGCTATTTAAAAAGGACTGGCATTCGGAACTGCGGACGCGCTACGCAATTAACGCGCTGGCGATGTTCATACTCGTTACGATAAGCGTAATTCTATTTTCAATCGGGCAAGAAAGGATATCAGAATACTTAACAGGCGGGCTGCTTTGGGTTGTGATTTTCTTCTCGGCAATGTCGGGGCTGTCCCGCGCTTTCGTTTCCGAAGAAGAACGGGGAACGACGATGACCCTTCATCTTCTTGCCGCGCCGGCTACGGTTTTCAACGGTAAGCTGATTTTTAATGTTCTTCTTGTTTTTCTTATGAACATAGCCATTACAATTCTTTTCATTCTTTTGTTTTGTTTGACTCTTTCGTTATTCGAGGATGGGAGCTCTTTTTGATTGCGCTATTGTTGGGAAATATCGGCATAGCAATTTCATCGACAATAATAGCCGCAATAATTTCAAAAGCCAGCGCAAAAGGAACGCTTTATCCCGTGCTCTCTTTCCCGATTTTGTTGCCGCTTATTCTAACGCTTTTGGAACTCACAAAATTTGCGATTGACGGAAACGCGGTAGGAGAATCATCCACCGAAATTTTCATTCTCTTTTCTTACGACGTTATCATGCTCACCGCTTCATATATGCTTTTCGATTTTATTTGGAAGGAAT
>JAADIR010000071.1 GCA_013151245.1 Chlorobiota bacterium | reverse complement strand
AATGTAAACGACAAAAAATCATTAATCGTTTCCCAATACGGGTCTGCGACAACGGTTTTTATAAGAAATTTAACCGGAAAAATATTTTTTTGTTTCTCTATAATCTCTTGTTTTGCTAATTTTAAATTAGACTCTGAATCGCCGGACCAAAAAGTTTACCTATCTTTTAATCGAATAATAGTTTAACTTATTAAGTTAAATTAGATTTAAAGGTAATAAATTGAACGAAGAGCAAAAAATGAATGAAAAAATAGGTTTTAAAGATTTAGGACTATCGCCTGAAATGCTTGCGGCTATTAGCCAGAAAGGATTTGAGGAACCGACGCCTATCCAAATAATGACAATCCCGCTAATGCTAAGGGACGAGACGAATATTATTGCGCAGGCGCAAACCGGAACCGGAAAAACGGCGGCATTCGGATTGCCGCTGATTGAAATGATTGAAACGCGCGCCAGATCGGTGCAGGCGTTAATCTTAGTTCCTACGCGCGAACTTGCTATTCAAGTATCGGAGGAAATCCTTTCGCTGCGAGGGAAAAAGAATATTACAATCGCGCCGATATACGGCGGACAATCTATCGACCAGCAGCTGCGAAGACTGAAGAAAGGCGTTCACATTATTGTTGGAACGCCCGGAAGAGTGATTGATCATCTTCATAGAAAGACGCTTAAACTTGAAAATATTGAGCATTTAATTTTAGACGAAGCCGACGAAATGCTGAACATGGGATTTATCGAGGATATGGAAGAAATAATGAAACACACAAATCTCGATAAAAGAACGCTGCTATTTTCCGCTACGATTCCTTCAAGAATAAAAGACCTTGCAAAAAAATATATGAACGGTTATGAACTTCTCAAAGTTAAAAAAGAACGGTTGATAACAAACCTCACCGAACAAATATATTTTGAAGTTAAAGCGTCGGATAAATTTGAAGCGCTTTGCAGAATTATCGATATAGAAGAAAAATTTTACGGTTTGATTTTCTGCCGGACAAAAAGCGACGTCGATTCGGTGGCGAGACATTTGATTGACAGAGGCTACGACGCGGAATCAATCCACGGCGATATATCTCAATCGCAGCGCGAAAGAACGCTTGATAAATTTAAGCATCAGCGGGTAAATATTCTTGTGGCGACCGATGTTGCCGCGCGCGGAATTGACGTAGTCAATCTTACTCATGTAATAAATTATTCTCTTCCGCAGGATCCCGAATCGTATGTCCATCGCATCGGCAGAACCGGTCGCGCGGGGCAAGAAGGAACCGCAATCACCTTCATCACGCCGAGCGAATATAAACGCTTGATGTTCATACAACGTATTGCGAAAACAGACATTAAAAAATCAAAAGTTCCGCGCGTTCAAGATATCATTAAAGTAAAAAGAAAAAAAATATACGATGATTTAAATGCTATTCTGCTTGACGACTTGGATGAAAAATATTTTTCATGGGCTGAAGATTTGCTCGCCGACAAAAATCCGGCCCAATTAGTTGCCGCGCTGCTTAACTATTGTTTTGAGGATGAACTGAATCCAGACGCTTACGGCGAGATAAACGAGATTGCCGTTAAGAAACAGAAACGCGAACTTGACATGCAGGGAAAAGCCAGACTATTTGTTGCGCTTGGGAAAAGAGACAAAATCACGCCTCACAAACTTATCGATCTCATTATGAGTGAAGTCGCAATCAAAGGAAAAGACGTCAGAGATATTCAAATTATGGAAAACTTCTCTTTTATAAACGTTCCTTTTGATAAAGCCGAACAGATAATCAGCAGCTTCAAAAAGAAAGGAAGAGGCAAAAGGATGCTTATTACCCGCGCAACGGAAAAATCCGGCGGCGGAAACAAAAAGAAAAAGGACAGGCGTAAAAAACGCCGTTAATATTTTCCGGCGCGTTCGGAATGTTTTATAGCATAAAAAAAGCCCGGCAAAACCGGGCTTTATTATTATCAAACGTTCATTCAACTAAAACGAAGTAACTCCCGAAGCTTTTACATAAATCCATTCAACTTCAACCCATTTGGGGTCGTTCCAAGTTGCCGTTCCGCCTGTGTTTACGACTCTGAATTTCGAATAGTTGCCGTCGGCGTCATAAAGGAAATAATAATTACCGTTAATATCGTCCGGCATACTATCCGCCCAAGACGCATCGTGAGTCGGCGAATCGACTTCGTCGTCAATGTTAGAAGCGGCGCCTTCTTTGAAAGCGGTTATTCTGTAATTACCGCCCAAATAACTTGCGCTGCGAATTGTGAAATTAAAACCGGTATAATACATATCAGCCATTAAGCTATCTGCGCCCGAAATTGCAATTGTCGAACCCGCCGATAAATCAATTCCGCTCGGTTGGTCAACGGTAGAATTGTTGCCGGTTTCCCAAACTTTGATCAAGCCGTATTTAACGCGTTCCGGCTGCAGCGTAACGCTTAAGATTCCCATATTATCCGCCGAAACGGAAACCGATACGGTTGTGTCAACATAATTTTCAAGACTGAAAAGAATGTCTATCACTCCGACGTCGGTTGTTATAGTATCGGGCGTAACGCCTTTTACAATGCCGTCTATTGTTATGTCGGCTCCGGCAGGCGTTGTGAATAGGGCTATTTCTCCTTCGTTTACAACGGGTTCCGTACTATCTTCGCTACATGCAACGAAGACCATTCCCAAAAGGATTAACGCTGCAATAAATAATTTGTTTTTCATATCGCTCCTTAATAATTATTTTACAAAAATAAATATACAAAATTTACATTTTATGCCGAGCGCCGCTTTCTCCGTGCATCATCATTTTATTGTGCGGTTCGAGCATTTTCTCCGGAGGACTTAAATACGGAATTCCCAAAGACAATCCGCGCAGAATAAATATAATTGCAAGAGCGACTGCAAAAACAGGAATCAGTTTGTTCATTCTGTGTTTCAGTTTAGCGCCGAGGAACGCGCCGAACAGGGCGGTAGTCAACATTATCGGAGTAGTGCCCAAGCCGAACAAAGCCATATAAGCCGCTCCGCTTAACGCTCCGCCGGTCGTAATGGCTCCGGCAAGCGCGACGTAAACAAAGCCGCACGGAAGAAATCCGTTTACAATTCCAAAAACAAAAAGGGAAAGCGGAGAGTTGTTTTTTGTTAATTTAGAAAACCCTTTTTTAACAAAATTATTTGCCGCCCGGTAAGGCGCGGTTACTGATAACTTTCCTTTAAATTTTGACGGCGTCAAATAATAAAATAAAATAACAACGCCTAACGCAATCGAAGCATATTTTTGAAGTCCGGCAACTTGTATTCCTTTTCCGAAAAAACCGAATATCAAACCGAAAAACGAATATGTTACAATGCGTCCGAAGTTATAAAATACGCGGCTGACTACAAGCTGAAAGTTGGAGGAATTTCCGACCGGCAGAGCGAGAACAATTGGACCGCACATTCCTACGCAATGAAAACTTCCTAAAAATCCTATTAAAAAACCGGTCCAGATATCCATTCGGCATTACCGTATCATAATAATTTTTTCATTATAATAATCTAAACCCTCAGCAGCCCAGCTGACTTTCACTTTCCACATTCCCAAGCTAAGGTTATCGGTAGGAATGAAAAGTTTATTTTTATTGTTCAGTTTTATTTCATAGAACACATCCGATTTCTCAGCCGAAGGTCTGTAAAGATGAACTTTTCCGGAGATCCTTTCCGGAGAAAAGATTGTCGGGAAAGTAACGTCCAGCATACTATCGGCAATTTTAATTGCAAGTTTTTCAGGGAGCGCGTTTGCCCGATTGATCCTTTCAATTTGCTCCTGATACTTCATTTCTTTTTCATAATAATTATCTTCAACAAGATTTACGTCCTGCGAAAAAGAAAAATAAATAAACCCGAAAGACGTAAGCATAAAAATTATGATTGTTAATGCTATTCCCGTTCCCCATGATATTCTCTTCATTTTTTATGCCCCTGTACCTTTCCTAAAAAGGATGTTTTAATTACGTCAATCACTTTTCCGTTTGCCGCAACTCCTATTTTTATTGGAATTGTAATCGACTTGATTTCTTCTTTCGGCAGAACGACAAAAAATTTGGCGTCGGCAACTTGATGCGGCGGCACAATTAAACGTCCGTTTTCATCAACATTACCTCCTACAATATTAATATCGCCGTCAACGTCAATTAGTTCTAATTTAGTATATAATTTAGTAAAAGTTTTGTTAGTTATTTTCACGTCGTATAAGTTGCTAATTCGTCCGTCCGGTTGTTCTTGAGCCATTAAGCCTGCGGTGCGAAGTATGGAAAGTTCCACTTCCGTCCGCGTCGCCAGAAGAAACGTTAAAAGTCCGAAAAGCAAAAAAAGAACAACGGAATAGCCGATTGATTTCGGCGTAAATATTTTTCTTACTCCCGTTTCAATTTCTTCTTTTGAAGCGTAGCGTATCAATCCTTTCGGCTTATTAATTTTTGTCATAACGTCGTCGCAAGCGTCGATACACGCCGTGCAATTGACGCACTCAAGCTGAGTGCCGTTTCGGATATCAATTCCCGTCGGGCAAACGACCACGCATTGATTACAGTCAATGCAATCTCCTAAATCCGTTTCTTCGTTCTTTTTTCTATTCCCTCTCGGTTCCCCGCGTTTGTAGTCATAAGCGATTACAATCGAATTCTGATCCAGCATTACTCCTTGAAGTCTTCCATAGGGACAGATAACAGTACAAACCTGTTCGCGGAAATATGCGCCGAAAAAATAAGTAATAGCCGTAAATATTATCATTGCGATAAAGGGTCCGGAAACGCTTGCAATTGGCGCGGAGGCAAGTTCTTTTACTCCCTCAATTCCAATAATCCAAGCTAAAAGAGCGTTGGCTATCAAAAAAGCAAGTCCGAAAAAGACGGCATGTTTTAATGCTTTCTTAAAAATCTTTTCGCCGTTCCACGGGGCTTTATTCAACGCCCTCTGTTTAGCCGCGCCTCCCTCAATAAGGTATTCAATTTTCCTAAAAACCATTTCCATGAAAATTGTTTGAGGACAGACCCAGCCGCAGAATATTCTTCCCCAAACAACAGTGAATAGAAATATTCCGATAATGCCGATAATTATTGAAATAACAAAGAGATGAAAGTCCTGAGGTCCAAACGCCATACCGAATATGATGAATTCTCTGTTAAGGATATTGAAAAGCATAAAGGGATGACCGTTGTATGAAATAAAAGGGACGCCGAACAAAACGGCTAAAAGTATTATCGATACAATGGTTCGCGCGTTATAAAATTTTCCTTTCGGTTTTTGGGGATATACCCAAATCCTTTCCCCTTCTTCCGTTACGGTTCCCAGCCTATCGCGAAAAGATTCGTCGTTGATTTGTTTCTCAGACTCGTTCATAAAAAACTCATAAGTTTTTAAGACATCATATATTATTATTATATTTTAGTCACTAAAATATAAAAAACGCCGCAGATAGAAAAACTTTGAAGAGAGAAATATTGGTTTAATTTCCAGCCGAATTTAAAAATCTTTCTTTTTAGATTTTACAACTATCGCAATTACCGGAACAATTACCCATAACAGGAGTAAGCCCAAAGAGAAAAACATTCCGAAACTCGTTCCGAAAAAGTTTTGAAAAACCGCTCCGGTATAACCCAACAGCGCAGAAACATCCAACTTTAAGATTATCAAAATTCTAGAAAGGTCAATAGGGTTAAAAATGGTTGCGCCCAATGCGAATTTATCCAGAGGATATTCGTCGAACATTAGCATAAAGATTAAAAATATCCCGTCATAAATAACCGCAAAGAACAGCCATGTTAAAATCGCCAATCCGAAACCTTTGATTTTATCGTCAAAGATTAAAGCCAGATTGAAAGCGAGGGCGAGAAAAATCAAAGTAAGAAACGACCCGATCAGCAGCAGAGTGAAAAAGTTAAATATTTCGGTCGATTGAAAAAGTCCGTAAGCTAAAAACGGTATCCCGAGTCCGAGAACCAAACTGAGAGAAAGAGATAAGCCGATACCGAGAAATTGTCCTAAAAAAATATTGCTTCTTTTTATCGGCTGCGCTAAGAGGAGAGAAGTAAATTCCCGTGAATTATAATAATACATAACTCCGAAAAGCGTTCCGATCAGAGGAGTTAAAATTAGAATAATATTCAGCAGCGTAATCACCGCTTTGGAAACGTCCTGATTCAGAAAGAGAAGTATAAAGCCCAGAGAGAGATAAAACAGAAAATAAATATAACTCCATCTGCTCCGCATTAAATCGAAAAAACCATATTTTAATATTTTAAGCATACGATCCCTCCAAAATATTTGCGATGGCGTTTTCCAGATTATTCTGATTTGTCTGCCGTTTTAATTTTTCAATTGTCCCTTTAAAATAAATTTTACCGTCGAGAAGAAAAACAATTTCGTCCGATATCTCTTCCACTAAACTCATTATGTGCGTTGTAATTAAGATCGTTTTCCCTTTTTCTTTTTCAGCGCGAATAAGTTTTTTCAATCTGATAAGCGCCACGGGGTCCAAACCGACCGTCGGTTCGTCCAAAATTATTAAAGGAGAATCAAACATGAACGTAATTACAATATTTACTTTTTGCGCCGTTCCGCCGGAAAGATTTCCGAGTTTTTTATTTAGATACGGCTCCAATTGAAACGCGGAAATTAACTCGGCTTCATTTTTTGCTCCGGGTCGCAGATCGTCTATCATTTTGAACAGTTCTTTCACTTTCAAATTCTGCGGAAAGTTGGCTATCTGCGGCAAGTAAGATATGTCGTTGCGATAGAGCCACTTACCGATAATCATTTCGCCGTTAAACTCAATAGTTCCTTTATTCGGAATTACCATTCCGAGAATTGATTTGATCAGAGTGGTTTTCCCGGAACCGTTGGGACCGAGTATAGTATGAATGCCTCCTTTTTTAAAGGTTAAATCAAGCCCTCTAAGCACTTTTACTTTACCATAATCCTTATATAAATTTTTAATGGTTATCATTTTACAGGTTTCATTAGTGGATGAAAATCTTTTAAATTATCCGGTGTGAAAATCGGAGAAACTTTTTCCGAGAAATTAATTATATCGACAAACAAGCTTCTTAATAGAACTATCGTCTCCGGCGTTCTGTTTACAATGTATGAAAACAGTTTGATTGGTCTGTACGGCACGTCGCCAATTCCGTTTTTATCCAAGTCGTAACCGGTGTAATCGCTCCAATAGTTTTTATCAAATACGTTGCCGTTAAGCGAGCCGTTGTATGAAATATCGAAAGCATTATTCATAAAATTATTTTGAAGGAGTTTATTTCCGTAGCAGGCGCCTAAAAATTTTATTGCCCATCCGTTGCCGTTAAAATTATTTCTCTCAAACATCACGCGGTTCGACCCGTCGGCGTTTACGCCGATTGTGTTTTTTTCAAACGTGTTGTCAATAATATCGGCGTCGTAAATCTCTTTTAATAAAAGCCCGTAAGAAGCCGAGCCCCAGTTTAATCTGAAAGTATTTTTACGCATGATAATTTTTTTTGAAAACATAACGGCAACTCCGGCGCCGTTATTTTCAAACAGGTTGCCTTCATAAACGTCGTCGTTTGAAAACATAAAGTGCAAACCGTATCTTATGTTGTTTTTACTCTTATTGCGTTTAACGGAACTGTGCTTTACAAACTCAAAATAAATTCCGTCGCGCATCTTTTCAATTCTATTGTCCGTCACTTCAATTCTCGAACAGTGCCACATGTGAATTCCGTTGCCGGAATTGTGCTCTTTCTCCGCGTTGCCGATAATAATGTTCTCGGCGATAACGCCCCATTTTGATTTTTCAATATGGATTGCGAAATAGGGGTTTTCAAAAACATTATTTACAATTGCAAAGTTTTTTACCCCATAGACGTGAACGGCGGAAAAATCTTTTGTATAGCTTTGCTCAACGTTGATAAATTTAAATCCGGACACCGTAACGCTGTCGGAAAGGATTTCTAAAACGTATCCTTTTCCCTGCGCGTCAATAATCGGAAAATTCTCGCCCAACATTGTTAAAGGTTTGTTAACTTTTATGTTCGCTTCTTTGTAAACGCCTTGCCTGACAATTATTGTATCTCCGGACTGCGCCGAGTTAATAGCGTGTTGAATTGAGTCTGGAGATTCGACATAAATTTGCCCCAACAACAAAGTTTTACAACAGAAGCTTAGAATCAGTATAAGAAAAAAAACTTTTAGTATCATCGAAGTCTTTCCGGAGATTTAAAACCGGAATGAAAAATCAACATATTTCGAACAGATTGAAAATCGTATCATTTTTTAAACAATCGTTTTAAGTCATTCCATGAATAAATAGTTCCGCCTTTTTCTTTTTGGGTTTCCATTGCTTTTTCTTTACTTCCAAAGCCGGTAAGATTAGCGCCCATCGGGCTGGGTAAATTTTCGCTTATAAGATACGTAGCTTCTTTGGCGTCTATCAGTTCTCCGGGCGACGAATAATCGTCTATTAAAAACAAAGCAATCTTTCTTTCTTTGTTTCCTTGAAGGTCGTTTAGCATACACTCAATTGCGTCATATTTGTAAGCTTTCCCTTTGTCGGTAACGACTTCCGCCGCGTGTTGTCTGTCAACAATAGTCATCTTACAAAAATGGCACGCGTCTTTTCCATAGTTAATCGGACTTTTTTCAATCGAGCAAGAAACAAGAAATAAAAATGCGAAAAAGCTCAGTAATAGCTTAGGTGAATACATGTTTATCCTCTTTCCTTTTTCTTTTCTATGTAATAGGCGACCGGCGATAACAGAATTCCGATTCCAAGAAAAACCGCGCCCAACGACGGATAGGAACGCACGGTGAAATTAAGAATTTGTTTTGTTCCGAAGACCGGCGGCTGGTAAGCGTCTAATAATTGAATTGCCGCGCGCGGATCCAGATTATGTCCGTAATCATATAACCACAGATAAAAATCATAAATTCCCGCGACGCCTAAAAGCGCCATAATTATAAACCATGTTAAGTATAATTTTTTATTGCCCACTAAAGCAAAAATAATTCCCATAAGCGACATTGCGCCGATAACAAAGGGGAATATATCGAACTCAACCATTTCCGTTGGAAGTTTTCTCATACCTACGTAATGATTCATTAAATCGAAATTTTGGATATCGCCTTCCTGTTCTCCCTCAAGATGGGTGATAAAAATATTAATTTGCAGCGGAATCGGGTATTGAGGAGCCTGCAGCGAAATGCTCCACATAGGAAGAATAAAAAGAAACAGCGGTAAAATTGCCGCAGTTAGCATTAAAATTTTTGATAATTTCATGACCTGCCTTAAATAAGAAAAGGGATATAGTATCTGTAAACTTACCATATCCCTATGAAAAAATAAAGTGATTACATCTTAAATTTAAAAACTACTCTCCGTCAAGGGACCATTTAAGCGGCGTATTCGAGCCTCTCGGCGATACGCGAATATATCCCTGCATTTCCTGGTGAAGCGCCGAACAGAAATCCGTGCAATAAAACGGCCAGACGCCCACTTGTCTCGGTTCCCAAACGAATGTTTCGGTTTGTCCCGGCATAATTAACAGCTCTGAAGTTCTCGCTCCAATCATTGCGATACCGTGAGGAACGTCGTAGTCCTGCTCAAGATTAGTCACATGGAAATAAACTCTGTCGCCAACCTTAACGCCTTCAATGTTATCCGGAGCAAAGTGACTTCTGATCATCGTCATATAAATATGAACGTCCTTGCCATTTCTTACAACCTTTGTTTCCTTTTCGCTCTTAGTGGCGTAAGGATGTTTGTTATCTTCCAATTTATAAATCTTTTGCGATTTATCCTTTATTAAGGAAGCCGGAATTGCGGCGGCATAGTGAGGCTCGCCGATAGTGGGAAAGTCTAACAACAGTTCCATCTTATCGCCGGTGATATCATACAATTGCGCCGATTGACAAACTTCGGGTCCCGTCGGCAAATAACGGTCTTTCGTTATTTTGTTCATCGCCACCATATATTTTCCAAACGGTTTACGCGAGTTTCCGCCCGGAATCATCAAGTGACCTACCGAATAGTAAGTTGGTTTTCTGTCGATAACTTTCCAAGTTCCCAATTGCCATTTAACGACTTCCGACGAGATGAAGAATGTTGTGTAGGCAAATCCTTTTCCGTCAAATTCCGTGTGCAACGGACCTAAGCCGGGTTGCACAACCGTGCCGGCGTTTACGGCGTCAAAGTTAAGTATCGGGATGCCGTAAGCTTCGCCGTCAAACTTTTTATCTTCAATAGCTTTAAGCATTTTTGTGAATGAATGAACGGTTAACGCCGCGGCTAATTTACCGCTGCCTACGATGTATTCGCCCGTCGGGTCAACGTCGCACCCGTGAGGCGACTTGGGAGTAGGCAGAAAATATACCAAGCCGGGAAGCTGCGAAGCGTCCAGTACTTTTACGCCTTTCTTCATAGTAGAAGTAGCCGTATGAGATGTTTCGTCGTAAACATTATGAGCGTATTTGGAAGGCATTGTTTTATATTTTCCTTCTTTAATAAACTCTTCGGCTTTTTTCCAGTTAATTGCCGCAATAAAATCCTTATCATTTTGCGAAGCGTTAACTTCTAAGAGAGTGTTTGCTTCTTCAGTGTTATAAGTCGAAAAGAACATCCATCCGTGCGATTTGCCTCTTCCCGGGTGAGTAAGGTCATAATCAAAGCCGGGCATAAGAATTTGAAATGCAATATCCATTTCTCCGGTTTCGGGATCGACTTTTAAGAAGGAAAGAGTTCCTTTGAAATTTCCTTTATATTCTTCGATGGAAATATCTTTCTGAGGTATCGGAATGCTGAATCTTGTTCCGGCAATAACGTATTCGGTATTTTCCGTAACAAAAGAGGAGCTGTGATTTCCCGCGCTGTTGGGGATTTCGATAATTTCTTCCGTTTCAAAAGTTCTTAAACTGATACGAGCAATACGCGGAGTGTTGTTGGCGTTGATAAACAACCATCTTCCGTCAATCTCCCCGTTTGTTTGCGAAAGATCGGGATGGTGAGCGTCGTCCCAAGGAATAAACCCATAGGAAGTTTCCAGCATTGGTTTTGTTTCTTCGTTAAAGCCGTAAGCTTTTTCAGCGTCAAGCGAGAAGACGGGAATTATTTTGAATAATCTTCCGGAGGGCAATCCGTAAATCGTCAATTGCCCGCTGAAACCGCCGGAAATAAAAGCGTAGAACTCGTCGTATTCTCCCGGCGGAACAAACACTCTTTCCGCTGCGCTTTTTGATAATGCGCCGCTTTTAGAACTGTTTCCATTTTGTCCGCAGCTTGCTAAAATGAATAAAAATCCGATAGCCGCGGAAAGTAAAACTGTTTTGCTAAGTAATTTCATACTTTTCCTCTATTTTGTTTTAAGTTAAGATTTATTTTTCTTTTGGTAAAATAACTTTATCCACAACGTCAATAACGCCGTTGCTTGTTTGAATTGAAGCTAAAACTTTTGCTCCGCCGACATAAACATCGTCTCCGTCAACTTTAACTTCCAGATAATCGCCCGCAGCCGTGTAAATTTTTCTTCCCTTTTTAGCTTCTTTTTTTAAGGCTTTTAAATTAAAGGAGCCCGGCGCCGCGTGGTTAGTCAAGATAAAAGCTAGTTTTGATTTGTTTTCAGGTTTCAGCAATGTTTCCACAGTTCCCTCGGGCAGCGCGTCGAAAGCCGCGTTAGTGGGGGCGAAAACCGTTAACGGTCCGGCGTTAACAAGCACATGCTCTATTCCCGCGGCTTGCACGGCAGCCACTAATGTAGTATGATCTTTTGATCCTTCGGCAACCTGCAAAATATTTTTTGCCGA
The DNA here is from genome assembly GCA_013151245.1 of Chlorobiota bacterium. Taxonomy (GTDB): domain Bacteria; phylum Bacteroidota; class Ignavibacteria; order Ignavibacteriales; family Melioribacteraceae; genus JAADIR01. The sequence continues at coordinate 37,673 of JAADIR010000071.1, read as the reverse complement.
AACGTCGTCTGAATACGACGCTTGTCCTTTAGGAGTGTTTTGTTCAAACGAATTGGACGCGCTTTGGTTTGAGACTTTTCCTTCGTCTCCCGAATTACAAGCGCTTATCAGCAGCGTTATTACAAAAAAAACAAATATTTTAATCCTCATGTTTCACCCTTGTTTAGTTAAAAATTAGATAAAAAACCTTCATTAATAAATTTTAACAGCTTCAGTTTGCCCTCAAGAAAACGCTGTTCTTTACAAATGTAAAATAAGATTTTTTTATCTGAATACAAATACTTTTAGGAAAATTATTTGCGATTCGTAAAAAAAAACGAGCATAACTCAAAAAGTTATGCTCGCCGTAAGAATGCGTTATTTTTTATCGGACGTCTGCGTTCGGAGATATTCCAGAACGGATCTTGCTTCGTCTTGCGTAAGATTTTGGTTTGCCATTTGCGTCAGATATTCGGCTAACAGTTTTTTTGCGGTTGCATTTTCCTTAATCATCTGCGCGGGATTAAGAATCATATTCATAATCCACTCCGGCGATTGTTTTTTTGTGACGTCCTTTAGCGCGGGACCGACAAAACGCTTTTCTATTTTGTGGCAAGCGGAACATTTGGCGACAAACACTTCTTCGCCGGTTTTCGCTAATTGAAGATCGATTGCGCCGATTTCAACATTTTTAATCGGACCGATTCCCTTGTCCGCCATGGAAGAACCGCCTCCGACGTCTTCTTCGGAAGAATCCCATTTTTTCCCTTCGGGACCTTTTTGATTCGGCGGACTCGTCCCTCTAAGACTTAATACGTAACTGCCCACCGTTTGAATTTCGCCGGGGGATAATTGTGATTTCCAGCTAATCATTCCTTTTGCGGGAACGCCTTCGGAAATTGTATGGAAAACGTTTTTGATGCCTCCGCCGTGTATCCAATACTCATCCGTAAAATTCGGACCGACCAATCCTTCGCCGTTTTGACCGTGGCACGCGGCGCAGTTTTTTAGGAATATTTTTTTACCCCTTTCCAAATCCGCCGGATCGGTTAGAGCCGTTACGGTTTCCGCCGAAACCAGCGCGCCGCTTTCAGAGAGTAATTCACGCTGCATTTTTGCCGCGCGCATCTCTTCCGCGTATTCTTCTTCCTGAACGTTGCCGGAACCGATTATGTGGTAATTTACCATATAAACAATTGCGAACACTACCGTTCCCCACAAAATTGCGTTGAACCATGGCGGAATCTTGTTGTCAAGTTCCCGTATGCCGTCGAAATCGTGTTCGAGAAGAATTTTATTTTCATCTTCAATAGGAGTTCTTTTATTAATTAAATTCCAAAATCCCTGGAGCGGAGAAACGGCGTTTTCGTCTTCCAGTTCTTCTTTTTCGGCAACCGCAAAAACAAGCCAAAGAACCAGAGCGGTTAACGCCGCGAATATTGCAATTACCGCTTTAATGATCGTTTCAAAATCCCCTCCGCCTCCGCCGGTTTGCGCGAACAAAGGAGACGAAAGAAAAGAAACGAAAACCAGAGTAAATAAAATTTTCTTTAATTTATCCATTTTTACTCTCAGATTTTGTTGTTAAAATTTCATCTTTTAATGGAATATTGGCGGCTTCAACAGCGCTCTTTTTATCCATCGCGAACACTCTAATCAAAACTATTAAAAAGACTGTTACGAAAATAATTAAAGAGATAATTGGAAAAACCTCTATTCCGTCAATTGCACTTAAATAACTTGAAAACATCATTTACCTCGCTTACTTTTGGGTTTCGTCAGATTTATTAGCTTTTATATCTGTGCCTAACCGCTGAAGGTAAGCAATTAAAGCAATTACGTCTTTGTTCGGTTCCGTAAGAATACCGCTGTCTAACAAGTCTTCGGAAATCTCTTGAGCCTGAGCTTCGAGATCCGCAATACACTGATCTTCATACCCTTCGGGATAAGGAACGCCGAGAGTACGCATCGCCGAAATTTTTGCCGGCGTCGATTCAACGTCTATATCCCACTCAAGCAGCCAAGTATATCTCGGCATTAAAGAGCCCGGAGACATCTGGTTTGGATCTTGGAAATGGAGGTAGTGCCACATATTGGCGTACTTGCCTCCTACTCTGTGTAAATCGGGTCCCGTTCTTTTTGATCCCCATAGGAAAGGATGATCGTAAACAAATTCTCCCGCTTTGGAATATTCGCCGTATCTTTCCACTTCGGAACGGAACGGTCTTACCATCTGCGAATGGCAGCTGTTGCACGCTTCTCTAATGTAAATATCGCGTCCCTGAAGTTCAAGCGGCGTATAAGGCTTGACCGATTCAATTGTAGGAATATTTGATTTTATCAAATAGGTGGGAACTACTTCAACAAACCCGCCTATTAAAATTGCAAACAAAGTCAGCATAGTAAATAAAATTGCTTTTGATTCCAGATATCTGTGAATCATTCCCCATTTTAATACTTCTTTTGTTTTATCTCTGGGAGGAGCTTCAACGGCTTCATTTTTTTCAAACGAGCCGACTCTTACCGTTTTATATAAATTATAAACTAATATCAAAAGTCCCGTAAAATAGAGGGTTCCGCCAATTGAACGAATAACATACATCGGAACAATTTGCAAAACCGTTTCCAGGAAGTTGGGATACTTTAATAATCCTATTTCGGTGAATTCTTTCCACATCAATGACTGTGTAATTCCAGCCCACCACATCGGGATAACCCACATAACAATGCCGAGCGTTCCAATCCAAAAATGGGCGTTTGCCAATTTCTTTGAATAAAGATTTGTTCTGAAAAGTTTCGGAAGCATCCAATACAGCATTCCGAAAGTCATAAATCCGTTCCATCCTAAAGTTCCAACGTGCACGTGCGCGGGAATCCAATCCGTATAATGCGCTAAAGCGTTAACGTTTTTAAGCGCGAGCATCGGACCTTCGAAAGTGGACATACCGTATGCGGTAACGGCTACAACCATAAATTTAAGAATCGGATCGTCGCGCACTCTGTCCCAAGCTCCGCGCAGCGTAAATAGACCGTTAAACATACCGCCCCAGGAAGGCATCCATAACATAATAGAAAATACCGTTCCCAAAGATTGCGCCCAGTTAGGCAATGCGGTATAAAGCAGGTGATGCGGTCCCGCCCAAATGTAAATAAATATCAACGACCAAAAGTGAAGAATTGATAACCGGTATGAAAATATGGGACGGTTCGCGGCTTTTGGCAAAAAGTAATACATCAGCCCCAGAAACGGCGTGGTTAAAAAGAACGCCACCGCGTTATGCCCGTACCACCATTGAACTAGAGCGTCTTGAACGCCTGCGTAAACCGGATAACTTTTCCAGAAAGAAACCGGCAATTCAATTGAGTTGCCAATGTGAAGCACGGCTACCGTAACAAAAGTGGCAATGTAAAACCATGCGGCAACGTAAATGTGTTTTTCTCTTCTTTTAACCAGCGTTCCAATCATGTTGATTCCAAAAGCGACCCAAACAACCGCAATTGCAATATCGATAGGCCATTCAAGTTCCGCGTATTCTTTTGAAGTTGTGATTCCGAGAGGAAGAGTAATTGCGGCTGCAATAATAATCAGCTGCCAACCCCAAAAGTTTATTTTGCTTAGAACATCGCTGAACATTCGCGCTTTGGAAATTCTTTGCAGAGAATAATAAACTCCCGCAAAGATAGCGTTTCCGACAAAAGCGAAAATTGCAGCGTTAGTATGGAGCGGGCGAATTCTACCGAACGTAAGATACGGTATCCCAAGGCTCCAACTGGGATTGTAGATATCGAATGCTACAATCAGTCCGACCAGAAGCGCGATAACGCCCCAAAATACTGTCGCATAGGCAAACAATTTCGGAGTTTCATTATCGTAGTAGAATTTTTCTACATTCATACAGCTCTCCTTAGTTTATTTCAGATTTTCTTCAGATTTATTTTTATCTTCTTTTGTTGTAACCTTATCATCGAATAGAATTCGAATCGAAGGCGTATATTTATCGTCGTACTGACCGCTTTTAATCGCCCATAAATAGGCAATCAAAAAAGCCAGCGCCACAGTCGAGCTAAACGCAATAAGCACAATAATTACAGACATATTATAATAATCCTTTCCGCCAAGCAAAATAGTTTGTCGCCAGCGTAGTAAAAACGACAACGGAGATTGAACTTACCGGCATTAGTATTGCGGAGATAACCGGCGACAATGTTCCCTGAACGGCAAATCCGATCCCGATAATATTATATAGAAAAGAAATAATAAAACTGATCAGGATGATTCGCTTGCTTGTTGTTGAAAAGCGAATGAATTTGGAAAGCTTTTCAAACGATTCGGAAGAAAGAATTCCATCGCAGGCGGGAGTAAAGTTATTTGCGTCGTCCGAAATCGAGATTCCGACGTCGCTTTGTTTAAGAGCTCCCGCGTCGTTCAGACCGTCGCCAATCATCAAAGTAATTTTATTATCGCCTTGCAAACCGCCGATAAAATTTAACTTATCCTGCGGCGACTGTTTAAACAGCATCGTCGTTGTTTTGGGGAAATATTTGCCCAACTCTTTCTTTTCCCCGTCGTTGTCGCCCGAAAGCAGAGATAAATTATAGTCCGATTGCAAGTTATCAATTATTTCTTTAAGATGCTTTCTGTAAACATTGCTTACGTTGAAAAATCCTTTAATCTGTCCGTCAATAGATAAATAAACTTTTGTGTTTAAGTTTATCGAATTTTCTTCGTCCGTTTTCATTACGAACAGACTGGAGCCTATTTTTACGCTGCGCCCGTCAATTGTTCCATGAATGCCTTTGCCGGGGATCTCTTCGAACGAGTCCATATCATAAACCGCAGCTCCGCTATAAAGGTTTTCCAGCAGTCTGCTCAGCGGATGCGCCGAACTGCGGACTAATGTTTTAACCAGGCTTTTTTCGTAATCGTTCAGCGGAGCGCCGTCAAAGTGTAAAACCGTCGAACCTGATTCGGTTATTGTTCCGGTCTTATCGAAAATGATATCGGTAGCTTTTGTCAAGCGTTCAATGATATTCGTGTTTTTTAAATAGAATTTATTTTTGCCGAAAATTCTGAGCGTATTTCCTAAAGTAAAGGGCGTTGATAACGCAAGCGCGCACGGACACGCAATAATTAATACCGCCGTAAATGCGTTAAACATAAGCGCGGAATTTCCGTGCCAATAAATTGCCGCTCCCGTTGCAATTGCCAAAATTGCGAACGTAAAATATTTGCTTATTGCGTTTACCAGAGTATCGAGACGGCTTTCGTAATTTTTATCAAACGCTTTATTGTTCCAAAGCTGCGTTAGGTAACTTTGGGAAACTTCTTTAATAATTTCTATTTCAATCGCGCTTCCCTGCTGTCGTCCGCCCGCGTAAATCATTTCTCCGTTTTCCCGCTGAACGGGCGTCGCTTCGCCGGTAACGAAACTGTAGTCGATATATCCTTTTCCTTTAATCAGAATTGCGTCGGCGGGAATCAGCTCGCCGTTTTTAACAATGATGCGGTCGCCAACCGTAAGCCTGCCTACGGGTTTTGTAGTTTCTTTTCCTTCTTTCAATATTGTTACGGCAATTGGAAAATATGATTTATAATTTCTTTCGAAATTAAGCGCGTCGTAAGTTTTATTCTGGAAGAGTCTCCCGACAAGCAGAAGAAATACGAGAGCGCTCATCGAATCAAAATATCCGGGACCTGTTTGCGAGAGAATTTCATACATCGAACGGGAAAAGAGGACAAATATTCCGAGCGAAACGGGAACGTCAATATTAAAAATTTTATTTTTCAATCCTTTGTAAGCGGAAATAAAGTATTCCGACGCGCTGTAAAAGAAAACGGGAAGAGCGAACAGAATATTCAGATAGCTGAAAATATACCTGATATTTTCATAATCAATATCGGTTACGGAAAGATATTCGGGGAAACTGAAAAGCATAACATTGCCGAACGCAAAACCGGCGACGCCTATTTTGTAAAGAAGCCGCTTGCTCTCTTGATTAGATTTTTCTTCTTTTTTCCCATCGAGACTCAAATCCGGCTGATAGCCGAGTGAATCGAGCAATTCAACAACTTCTTTCAGGGAGGTTTTTTCGTTGGAATATTGAACGACGCAAATCTTTTTAAGAAAATCTACTTCGGAATATACGACGCCTTCATTTAATTTTGTAAGGTTTTCCAAAATCCAGATGCAAGAGCTGCAGTGCATTTGCGGAATTGAAAAAGTAACTTTTGTAACGCTGCCGTCGGTGAAATCTATCAGTTCGGATTGAAGTTGTTCGTCGTCGAGGAAATCGTAATTTCTTTTCAGTTCAAGCTTTTTGGAAACTCCGGGATTTTCTTCAAAATCATAATAACCGCACAAATTGTTTTGTTCGAGCAGTTCATAAACCGTTTTGCAGCCATTACAGCAAAACAGTTTATCGCCGATGCGGATGTTATCGTTCGGACAGTCCTCCCCGCAATGATAACATTTCAGTTCGTCTGTCGGTTTCTTATATTCCTGAACTTCTATCAATTTTAAAAATTTATTTTAATTTTTTTTTGTAATCTTAAGAGGTAAAAAGATAAACGGTATAATTTATTACAAATTCAGATACAATATCTTTATTTTTTTTTAAAAATCATAATGAAAAAAGAATTTTTTGTTCTATTTCCATTTCCTCAAAGCAAGAATTTTCACCGTAATCGATTGTCTCAAATTTCCGAATGATTTGTGATTTAATTCCTTTCAAAATAACGATATTTTTTTTATTTTAAAAAAGCAAACGTCCAAAGGATAATAATAATAAAAGTTCTTTGCAACAGCCGCACTTTTGTTGACTTTGAAAACATAACTCCGATCAATGTAAAACTATCTGTCATTGATTTGCCTGTAACGGAATACAAATAGTAAATAGTACGGAGCAATACCATGAAAAGCAAAAGCAATTCGGAAAACGAGTCTGAAAAATTAAGATCCCAAATTGCATCATTAGAAACAAAACTTTCCGAGGCTGATCAAAAAATAAGCGCGCTGTCAAACGCCGCCGAAGAATTAGAACAAAAATATCTTTCCCTTCTGGAAGGCAGCAATGAAGCGGTATTTATTTTTTCGTTAACCGACGACGGCATTGATTCGCTTTTGGAAGTTAACGAAGCCGCATGCGCTATGTTCGGCTATAAAAAAAACGAGTTGCTTAATCTTCCTATTAAGAATGTATGTCCCCCAAAAATTGTACGGCTTGCGGAAGAAAAACGAAAAGGAATTCTTAAAGAGAACGATTGGAATTCTTTTGAAACGGTTCAGATTATTAAATCGGGCGTCAAAATTCCCATCGAAGTACGCTTCAAAATTTTCAAGATTGCCAAACGAGAGATAGCCGTTTCTCTCATTAAAAATTTAAGCGCCGATAAAGAGACCCAAAAAGTTCTATTGCATGAAAAAGAATTTTCAAAAAGAATAATTGAAACCAGCGCTCTTATTATTGTCGGACTCGATAAGAATCATGTTATAAGAATTTTTAACAAAGGCGCCGAAAAAACAACGGGTTTCAGTAAACGAGAAGTGTTAGGAAAAGACTGGTTTGAAATTTTTATACCCGGATTTATTGAGGAAGATATGGAAAAGGTTTGGCGCGACGCGTGGGGCGTCAAACATCATTCCTACATTAATCCGATTTTAACGAAAGAGGGCGAAAAAAAAATCATCTCGTGGCAAACAACGGGAATTTACGACGATGAAAACGAAGAGAACCATCTGCTTATTTCATTGGGAATAGATATAACCAAAAACAGTTTGATGGAATGGAAACTTAAAAAGAGCGAAGAGAATTTTAAAAATCTTTCCAACCTAACTTTCGAAGGAATATTAATTCATAAAAACGGAATAGCCGTTGACGTAAACTATGCGTTAACAAAAATGACCGGCTATTCCAGAGAAGAACTCATCGGAAAGGATTTAATTAAGCTTTTTCTACTTGAGAAATACAAAAAAATCGTCGCCGAAAAAATATCGGCGGAATACACGGAGCCTTATGAAGTGGAAGGAATGAAAAAAGACGGCGCAATTTTCCCGATAGAACTTGAATCGAGAAACGTTTTTATCGAAGGGAAAGAAAAGCTTAGGGTTACGGCGGTAAGAGATATTACCGTTCGCAAAAAGTTATATCAAAAACTGCACGAGAGCGAAAAAAGATATAGAGAACTTTTCGAAAAAACCGAAGACGCTACATTAATAATTGAGGATAAAAAATTTGTTCTTTGCAATGAAGCCGCAGTAAAAATGCTCAATTATAAAAATAAAGACGAATTGCTTAACCTGCATCCCGCCGAATTATCTCCGGTATTCCAGCCTGACGGGAAAAATTCTTTAATAAAAGCCGACGAGATGATGCGGACCGCGCTGGAGAAAGGAAGTCATCGTTTTGAATGGCTTCATAAAAGAGCCGACGGCTATGTCTTTCCGGTGGAAGTTTTATTGACAAAAATTTCTACCGACGACGGGAAAAACATTTTACACACAGTTTGGAGAGATATAACAGACCGCAAACATGCCGAAAAAGAACTTCAGAAACTTTCGCAGGCAATTGTCCAAAGTCCGGTTATTGTTTTTATAACCGATATGATAGGAGATATTGAATACGTTAATCCGAAATTTACGGAAATAACGGGATATACGTTAAATGAAGTTAAGAACAAAACTCCCAGAGTATTAAAATCCGGTTATCATTCAAACGAGTTTTACGAAAATTTATGGAGAACGCTTCTCTCCGGCAACGTTTGGTCCGGCGAGTTTAGGAATAAGAAAAAAAACGGAGAACTTTATTGGGAATCCGCAAACATATCGCCGATAAAAAACGACGCCGGTAAAATAACTCATTTTGTAGCCGTAAAAGAGGATATAACCGAGAAGAAAAAAATGCTGGACGAGCTGATCGCCTCAAAAGTAAAGGCGGAAAGCGCAAACAAAATGAAATCGATCTTTTTAGCCCAAATGTCGCACGAAATACGCACGCCGATAAATGCGATGCTCAGCTTGTCGTCGTTGTTGAAAGACGATTTGGAAGACCAAGTTGACGAGGATACTAAATTGAGTTTCGAGTTGATCGGCAGAGCCGGCATAAGAATTATCCGAACCGTCGATCTCCTCCTTAACCTTTCCGAAATACAAGCAGGCACCTATGAACCGATATATGAGAGAATTGATATTTATGCCGACATTCTCGGAAAGATAATTGTCAACTATAAGAAACAAGCAAAAGATAAGGGAATAAAAATAGGAATTGAAATCAATACCAACGAGACGGAAATTCTTGCAGACGTTTACACGGTTGAACAAATATTTACTCAATTAGTTGACAATGCAATAAAGTACACAAATCAAGGAGAGGTTACAATTAAAATTTATCGGAATAATCAAGAACAACTGATTGTTGAGGTTTCCGATACGGGCATTGGAATTAAAGGTGAATATCTGACGGAACTCTTTGAACCGTTTTCTCAAGAGGAAATGGGGTACACTAGAAAATATGAAGGCAACGGAATCGGGCTTGCTCTGGTTAAAAGCTATTGCGATTTGAATAAGGCGACAGTTGAAATCGAAAGCGTCAAAGGAAAAGGTTCAACTTTTAAAGTCGTTTTTCTTTCTTCGCAATAAAATTTCCGCAAAGAAAAAGCGCTTATAATTTTCATTAACCGCCTCGCTCGACGGTTGAATCTACGATCTTTTTATACAAATAACTTTTTGGTCCCGCCATTCGGGATAAAAGAATGCCATTTCAATTCCGGCGTTTCTTAGCTAAAGAGAAATCCATTGGTTTTATTATAGGATAGAGATTTGTCGCCCAACAATCCGCCGCGGCTGAGTTGGAATTCGAAATGACAAATTATATAATCTGAAAACCATTTTGATTCCCGTATAATTATTTGATATGAACACGTTAAAATATTTTTTATGTTTATAGTGTAAATATTTTAGTTGTTGCATAAATGGAACAACTCTTTATGAATACGGAAGTTGCCTTACAAGAAGAACGCAAAATCAAAATTGCGGAAACACATTCCACTTTTATTTTAAATAGTATAGCCGACGGCGTTTTTACGGTCGATGAAAATTTAAAAATTACTTTCTTTAATAAAGCGGCTGAACAAATTACCGGCACAGCTGCCGATAAAGCGATAGGACAATACTGTTTTGAAGTTCTCAGATCTAATATTTGCGAAAACGGATGTCTGATTAGAGAATCGATATCGGGTTCAAAAACAAACCTCACAAAACAAGTTACAATTCTCCGGAATGATCAAAAATTAATTCCCGTAAAAATAAGCGCTTCTTCATTAAAAGACGAAAACGGAAAAATCATCGGCGGCGTTGAATCTTTCCGCGACCTTTCCACTATTGAATCGCTGCGGAAAGAGATAGAAGGCAAATATACTTTCGAAGATATTATCTCAAAGAATCACAAAATACTCGATATATTTTCAATTCTACCGAACATTGCCGAAAGCGACAGCGCCGTGCTGATTGAAGGTCCAAGCGGCTCGGGGAAAGAGCTTTTTGCGCGGGCGCTTCACAACTTAAGTTTCAGAAAAGAGAAACCGTTTATTCCGGTTAACTGCGGAGCTTTGCCCGACGCGCTTTTGGAATCGGAACTATTCGGTTACGTAAAAGGCGCGTTTACAGACGCAAAAAAAGATAAGCCCGGTAAATTCAAGCTCGCCGAAGGAGGAACTATTTTCCTCGACGAAATCGACAGCCTTTCTTTGGCAACGCAGGTAAAACTTCTCCGCGTTCTTCAGGAAAAGGAATTTGAACCGCTCGGTTCTACGGCGACAATCAAATCTAACGTTCGTATTATTTCGGCTACAAAAAATAATTTATTAAAGTTAGTTAATGAAGATAAATTCCGCGACGATCTTTATTTTAGGCTCGACGTTGTAAAATTGAAACTCCCCACTCTTGCCGAACGGCGCGACGATATCCCTCTTTTAGTAGAACATTTCGTGCGGAAATTTAACCATAAGATGGATAAAAATATTATGCGCGTTGACGACGCCGTTATGGAAATCTTAATGGTTTACGGCTTCCCGGGCAACGTGCGCGAACTTGAAAATATTATTGAGCACGCTTTTGTTATGTGCCGCGACGAAGAAATTTTAGTCGAGCATCTGCCGGTTGAACTTCAGCAGTTAAAATATTACGAATGTAAAAAAAGAAAAATTGAAAATCCTCTTCAAAAGAGCGAGTGTAAAATTATTCTAGAAGCCTTAAAAAGGAACGACTGGAATAAGGAAAAAACGGCGGAAGAATTGGAAATGCACCGCTCTACTCTTTGGCGCAAAATAAAAAAATATAATCTTCTCGAAGAAATAAACGCGTCCGCGTTGCGTTAACGCTACTGTTGCATTCCTACAGTTGCAGCCCTGCGACGCTCTCCGACGATAAAATTTTTTAAAACCTCTTAAACTCACATTAAAACGAAACCGATTCTTTGGTATGCAAATTGCCTAATCTTTTATAATCATAAAAGATTAGCGAGATGGAAAAAATCGTAATACCGGTTTTTGAAAACAGAATTTCTCCCAGGCTTGATTACGCCGAAAGTTTTCTCATTGCGGAAATTGAAGGGAGAAAACTAATCAATAAAGAAACAATAAAACTACTTACAAAAAACCGGCTTCAAAAATTGAATACATTAATTGAATTAAAACCGGACCTAATAATCTGCGACGGACTTACGGACGTTTACGGAGAAAAGTTAAAGAAAAAAAATGTCCGCGTTCTTTCTTGGATTCACGGAAACGCAAACGAGATATTGGATAAATACATTTATCGCAGAAAAATTAAAAACAAACTGAAGAAACGTTTATGATTGCATTAAACAAACGCTTGTCCGCGCTTTTTCCGATTGGGAACGATTATAAAAACGCCGTCGTTCCGGTATGCTTAAAGCCGGGAATCTCTTGCGGCGTCTTGGATTCCCGCTATTTGCAGATTGCCGCGCAAAAACACGCGGGAACGACAAGCAAAATTGAAATATAAAGACGTGAAAAAACTGAAAGTAAATCATAACAAAAAGGATTGATATGCAGAGTAGAAGAGAATTTTTAAAAACTTCGGCTTTAATCGGCGCGGCTACAATGGGAGTAAGCGCCGTTTCAAACTCAAAATTAAAAGCCGCGTCTCCCGAATCCGCCGCGCCCGCCGAACACATGGGAGTTTTAGTCGATTCGACCTTGTGCATAGGCTGCCGTAAATGCGAATGGGCGTGCAAAGGCGCGCATGGTTTGCCGCAGGGAGATTTCGATTCGTATGAAGACCGTTCGGTTTTTAAAAAGATGCGCCGCCCCGACGACACGGCTTTGACAATTGTAAACGAATATAAGCCTAACAACCTTGGAGACCCGGATTTCGACGTAAAAATTCAATGTATGCACTGCGAACATCCGGCGTGCGTTTCCGCATGTATCGTCGGCGCGCTGAGCAAAGAGGAAAACGGCGCGGTTATATGGGATACCGATAAATGTATCGGCTGCCGCTATTGCATGGTCGCCTGTCCGTTTCAAGTTCCCGCTTTTGAATATCAAAAAGCTCTCGATCCCAAAATTATGAAATGCGATTTTTGTTTTGACAGACAAAAAGAAGGCAAACTCCCCGCCTGCGTAGAAATATGTCCCGTTGAAGCTTTGGTTTTTGGGAAACGGGTTGACTTGCTGGAAGAAGCGCACAGACGATTAAAAAACTATCCCGATAAATATTTCAATCATGTTTACGGCGAATATGAAGTAGGCGGAACGTCGTGGCTTTACATCGGTTCCGAAAATTTAAGCGGAAAAGTATTTCCGAAATTAGGAACCGAAACGGCTCCGGGCGTTACGGAATCAATTCAGCACGGATTGTTTGCTTATTTCGTTCCCCCCGTTGCGCTTTATGCCTTACTCGGCGGAATAATGTATTTAACGAAGAAAAATGAAGAGGAGGATTAATATATGCAGCATTATATGGAACCCGCGCCCGTTAAAATAAAATATTTTACGCCGGGAGTTATCTTCATTAGTTTAATTGCTCTGAACGGAATTATTTTTCTTTTGGGCAGGTTTATTTTCGGAATAGGAGCCGTAACAAATTTAAATAATCAATATCCATGGGGAATTTGGATTGGACTCGACGTGGGAGCCGGAGTTGCGCTTGCCGCGGGCGGATTTACAACGGCGGCGCTGGGACACATTTTCCACAAAGATAAATATGAGGTTATAACCCGTCCGGCTCTTCTAACCGCAATGCTCGGCTACACATTTGTAGCTATGGGAGTTTTTACGGATATCGGACGCTGGTATTATATTTGGCATCCGCTTGTTTTCTGGAATCATTCTTCCCCTCTTTTTGAAGTCGGTATTTGCGTAATGTTTTACCTAACGGTTTTATATATCGAGTTTCTGCCCGTTGTTACCGAACGGTTTATCGGTAATGTAAAACTTCCGGGAGCGCTGAAAAGATTAAACCGACCGGTTGACAAACTGCTGCGGGCTTTGGACAGAGGGCTCGATAAGACAATGTTTATTTTTATCATAGCCGGCGTTGTTCTTTCGTGTTTGCATCAATCTTCGCTCGGAACGCTGATGGTTATCGCCCATTCAAAAATGCACCCTTTGTGGGAAACGCCGATATTGCCTTTGCTGTTTCTTCTCTCGGCATTTTCCGTCGGCTTCCCAATGGTAATAATGGAATCGATTGCGGCTTCCCGTTCTTTCGGGCTTAAACCCGAAAAGGAAGTATTATCGGGACTAGCCGGTTACGTCGCTCCGCTGTTGGGCGTTTATCTTGCTTTTAAAATCGGAGATATGGCAATAAGAGACACCTTCAAATATCTGACGGAGTTTAATCTTCAAAGCGTGATGTTTACAATCGAAGTCGTTGTGGGGTTTATTATTCCTTTTAGAATGTTTATGTCGAAAGCGGTGCGCGAATCGACTACGGGATTGTTCATCGCTTCGTTTCTGGTTATATTCGGCGTTTTTCTGAATAGATTCAACAACTTTGTAATCGCTTATAAACCGCCGTATATATTGGACGTTTACATCCCGTCGTTCGGCGAAATTTCCGTCACGCTCGGTTTTATTGCAATAGAAATTCTTCTCTACAGATTGCTTGTTAGAATTTTTCCCGTAATAAGTCAGCCTAATTACGGCGCCGCCGCTTCCGCAAAATTCGAAATCAAGGGAGGTTCAAAATGAAAAAGTTTATTCTGATATCGTTCCTTCTTTTTTTAGCCGGAAATATTTGCGGACAAGATAAAGTGAATATTGACCATGCAGAATCAAAACTCAACTGCAAAGTTTGTCACACTTGCGATACGCCTACAAAATCAAATCCTTGCTTGGTTAAATGTCCGAGAAATTTAATCGTCACTACGCACAACTCGCCGAAAGACGCTCCGGAGATTATTATTATTGATCAGTTTAAAGGCGTTTCCGATTTATTCGGACCGGTGAACTTCCCTCACAAAGCTCACGCCGAAATGTCGGAAATGGACGGCGGCTGTTCGTCGTGCCATCATTACACGCCGAACGGAAAAATCACGCCGTGCAATGATTGCCATACGCTCGACAGAGAAACTTCGAGCATTAGCAGACCCGATTTAAAAGCGGCGTATCATCGGGAATGTTTGGGCTGCCACAGGGAATGGAGCGGTTCCAACAATTGTAATTCATGCCATACTTCAAAAAGCTCGGCGGAGAAAAATGGAATTGTAAAAATAAAACCCGCCCCCGAAAAATTTCAATCGAATATAAAGACGCCCGGAAAAATTGTGTTTCATACGGATAACGACGACGAACCCATTGTAACATTTTTTCATTCCGATCACACAAAAATGTTCGGGCTGCAATGCGGAGACTGCCATAAAGAAACAACATGCGCGGATTGCCACAACGCCGCTAAAAGTAAGAAGGGTTTGGCTTCTATGAATAGCGACGATCCGCACGACAAATGCTCCTCGTGCCACGATACGGACGACAACTGCGGATTCTGTCATTCAACAAAAGAAGAAAAATCTTTTAACCATTTGAAGAAAACGGGATTTGCGCTCGGCAAATTTCATAAAAATATTTCTTGCGAAGTTTGCCACGGAAAAGGAAAGGAATTTAAGAAACCATCAAAAAGTTGTAACTCATGCCACGGCAAATGGAATGACGATAATTTTAACCACAGCGTTACCGGCTTTGAATTGAGCGAACCTCACGACGAATTTTACTGCGAGAATTGTCATATTAATAGAAATTTTGCAGGGAAACCAAATTGCGCGGAATGCCATGATAATGATATTTCATTCCCGAATAATTTGCCCGGTAAATATATTAAACGGAAAATTAAATAATACGGATAAAAATAATGTTTCAGAAAATTAGAGCAAAATTAATAGGAGTGATTGCCATAACGGCTATGATAATAGTTGGAGTCTTTTCTTATTATCAAACAAATTCCGAAAAAGAAGCCCTCTTTAATATTGTCAAATATAACGGCAATCAACTCAGCGAAATAATAAAGATGAGTCTTCATAATCACATGCTGCAAAATCAGAGGGAGCGGATTTATGAAGTAATCAACCGGATAGGAAATTCCGGCGAAGGCGTCAAGAAAATTAGAATTCTGAATAAATCGGGAGAAGTGATTTACTCTTCCAATGCCGATGAAATCGGGTCTTCCGTTGATATGAAAGACGAGAATTGTTACGCTTGCCATGCCGAAAATAAACCGCTGGAAAAGCTCCCGATTTTAAACAGAACAAGAATATTCAAAACCGAAACCGACTCTTCGCGGATGCTGGGAATAATAAATCCTATTTATAACGAGAAAAGCTGTTACGAAGCCGATTGCCATGTTCATCCGAAATCAAAAAAAGTGCTCGGCGTTTTAGACGTTACGTTTTGTTTAAAAATAGCCGACGAGACAATTGAAAAAAGCAGGTTGACAAATATAGTTCTCGCCGTCGTTTCAATTTTAGCGTTCAGTTTGCTAATTGGTTTTTTTGTGGAGAGATGGGTGGATAAACCTGTTCGCGAATTAGTGGAAGCCACTAACCGAGTTGCAATTGGGAATTTAAATCAACCTATTAAATATGACGGGAAAGACGAACTTGGGATTTTGGCAAAATCATTCAACAATATGATGAAGAAACTTTCCGAAATGAGAGTGCAGCTTTTCCAATCCGATAAAATGGCGTCGCTGGGAAGATTGGCTGCGGGAGTGGCTCACGAAATAAACAATCCGCTTACCGGCGTTCTCACATACAGCAGCTTCCTTCTTAAACGGGCAAAGGACAATCCGGAATTGCAGAAAGACCTCGAAGTGATTGTCCGCGAAACGAAAAGAAGCCGTGAAATTGTTAAAGGATTATTGGATTTTTCCAGACAATCGACGCCCAAAGAAGGAAAGATGAACGTAAACGAAGTGATCTCTAACGCTATCGCGGTAATTTCAAATCAGTTGAAGCTGCATAACATTACTCTAAAAAAAGAATTGGACGACGATATTCCCGACGCCGCCGGAGATGCAAACCAGATTCAGCAGGTTGTTTTGAACTTAGTCGTAAACTCAATCGACGCGATGGGCGGAAAGGGCGGAACGCTTACTATCACAAGCGAAAAAATTAGTCTTGTTCCCTATGGAGTAAAACAGATTAAACAAGCGACTTGCCCAAAGGGTCATAACTTAATGGACGAAGAACACAAAATTGACGGAATGCCTTCGATAAAACTTAAAGCGAAATCTTCGACAAACGAAGGCTTCATTCATCTCGACCCGATTTACGGAAGACACCGGCACCATTACGGAATTCAATTTAAAGAACATGAAATAGTTAAACTCTTTTGTCCGGTATGCGGCATTTCCGTCGTGGACGAAAAAGAAACCGGCGAACAATGCGGCGCCCCCGTTTATAAAATCATAATTCCAAATCAGGGAACGTTAGTCGGGTGCACAAAATATGCGTGCAATTGCCAGAAGTGGGATTATATCGACTCGAAAGGGAAACAAGACTACATTAAAATAAAAATCTCCGATACAGGCTGCGGAATATCCGAGGAAAATATCAACAGAATTTTTGAGCCGTTTTTCAGCACGAAGGGACAGAAAGGAACGGGACTCGGACTTTCGATCATCTGGGGGATAATTGATAATCACAACGGAAAGATTTCCGTTGAAAGTAAAGTTAACGAAGGCACGACCTTCACGGTTCAGTTACCAGTAAACGCGCAGGTTTAAAATGGCTGATAAAACAAACAAATATGACATACTCGTTATCGACGACGAAGCGGTAATCATCGAAGCTGTAAAAAGAATTGCAACCGGCGAAGGTTTTAAAGTCGATTCTTCGCTCAGCGCAAAAGAAGCTCTCGGCAAACTTTTGGAAACGGAATACAAATTAATTATCACCGACATAATGATGCCGGAAATGGACGGCTTTCAATTATTGGAGGAATTGGAAAAAAGAAAATTGAAGATACCCGTAATAGTTACAACCGGTTATTCAACCGTGGAAATGGCGGTTAAGTCTTTGGCTAAAGGGGCAATCGGATACATTCCCAAACCGTTCACTCTCGATGAGTTGTTGAGTATAATTTACAGAGGATTGGAGTTTGAAAAAATTGACAAAAAAATTGCCAAAGAACAGTTCAATGTAACGGACGCGTCGATTATTTATGTTCCTTGTCCGCCAAAATACTACCGACTCGGTTACAACAGTTGGATAAACATTGATAACGAAGGCTCGGTTTTTGTCGGCGTCAGCGATATGTATTTGAAAACAATAAAGACGTTAAAATCCTTGACCCTTCGCAATTTTGAAGACAACATTGTTCAGGGCGCAATCTGCGCGACCTTTGAAGCCGAAGACGGATTAATCCATCATCTCCTTTCTCCCGTAAGCGGAATGATAATAGAACCGAATGATAAATTAAAAGAAGATATAACTTTAATAGAAAAAGACCCCTATTTCGAAGGATGGCTTTACAGAATTATTCCTTCGGATTTGGATTTTGAGTTGAAGAATCTTGTCTCTTGCAGTTCCGATAGAATTTGAACATTAAATAAAACGAGGTGAAAAATGGCGCTTTTTGTAGTTGCGGTAATAATATTTGTGATAGCCGATATAGCTATCAGAGTAATATTAAAAAGAGTCCGCGAAAAACATTTACGTAAAGAAAGAGCGAAAGCTCTTCAAGTAAGCTTGCAGCTTGATTTTAGCAAAGAAACAAAAACTCTCAAAAGAGCGGAAATTGAAAACCCCAAAGCCCGCATTTTATGCGTTGACGACGAGGAAGTTATTTTGAGCAGTTTTCGCAAAATTCTTGTGCTCGACGGCTATTGCGTTGACACCGTTGAAAGCGGAAAAGAAGCCCTTACGCTTATCCGCACGCATCATTATGATTTTGTTTTTACCGATTTGAAAATGCCGGAAATGGACGGCGTTGAAGTTACCAAAGCGGTCAAACATCTTCGTCCCGATATTGACGTAGTAATAATCACCGGATTTGCAACGGTTCAAACGGCGGTTGACTGTATGAAATTCGGCGCGCTCGATTACGTTGAAAAACCGTTTACCGAAGACGAACTTCTTGAGTTCACTCAAAAATGTTTGATTAAACGGGAAGAAAAAATTAAAAAGGAATTGAAGCCGAAAGTTCATATTTCGCACGTAACGGACGCCGAGTTTTTAGGAACCGGCGAATTCGCAATTCCCGGCGGCGTATTCATTTCCGAGAATCATGTTTGGGCAAGCATTAATCAGGACGGACTTGTCAGCGTAGGCATTGACGATTTTGCTCAAAAAATTATCGGACAAATTGACGGCATTGAATTTCCGAACAAAGGAATGGAAATCAAAAAGGGGCAGACGCTTTTCAGCGTTAAACAGGGAAACCGCTCAATTCCTTTTGCCGCGCCGGTTTCAGGAAAAGTAGCTAAAATAAATAAGGAACTGCCGGAAGATTTTGACGCTTTTAAAATAACGCCCTATGAAAAGCATTGGATTTGCGCTATTGACGCCGATAATCTCGATTCCGAACTCGGAGAATTAAAAATCGGAAATACCGCGGTTACTCTTTATGAAGAAGACATTGAAAAATGCGAAAAACTTTTGAAGAAGCTGGTTAAAGACCGGGAAAAAGATCCGCGCCAAAGATTGAGTTACGGCGAAATGGAAAAGCTCGACGATTTCGGATGGGACACGCTGAAAGAAGAATTTTTTACAAGAGGATAAGCAGCCGCGACCTTTACGGGTCGCGCTTGCCCCGGCGGGAGAAAATGTTTTCATTTCTCGGAGCGTTGTTTGCGCTAGGATTTCCCCGACATGATTGGGGTCTGCGCAGACATGAAGTCTGCGCAGACAAAATTTTCGTTGTATTATCCTTCTACAATTTCAATAACCGTATCCGCATTCTCGAAAATTGTGTTTACCATATTTTGGAATTTGCCGGGGAACGCGGCTTTGCTTTCTTCCGTCGCGTTTGGACCAAAATATCCCATCATAATTTCTTTTGGGTTTACTATTTTGCCCGGACGATAATTCACGCCGATTTGTTTTCCCGTGTCCATTCTTGTAAATCTTACGTCCGTGTCAATATCCGCGCCGAAAAAGAGAAGTTCTCTTCTGTTAAACTTTCCGTTCGGCAATCCTCCGAAACCGTAATTCGTTGTAGCTCCGGTAATGTTGGAAAGAACGCATCCCACAACTCCCGCGTTGTGTTCTTCGGGCGCTTTTTTTATTTCGATTTTTATTTCGCCTCTTACGGGCAGATCGCCGCCGTATAACGCTTTCAATCCGCGCATCGCGGTTAGATACGCGCCGGAAACCGTGCCGCAGCTGTGTCCAGCCGTTTTTACGACGTCGAGATAGCTAAACTCAATCACGCCGTCTTCCGCCGCGCCGAGGAATTGCGCCAATTCGTCTTTAACTTTTATCCGTTCTATATTGTCAAAAAAATCCGGGTGTTTCATTATTACTCCTGTTTAATTAATTCGTAAAATATTTTAATCGATTCAACTTTAAAATTCAAAGACGGAAAAACGCGAACTATTTCCCGCTCTCCCGTTCTTCCGGCAATTCGGGAACCCGCTTCAAAAGGATATATGTCATCCCGCCTAAATTCACCTCAATATGTTCAATTTGCTCTTTCGCAAAATTCAAAGAGTTTTCTCCTTTCCAGAAATCTTCCAAATAATTGGGATTATCCGGCTGCGGATCGTTCTTTCCGATTCGCGACCAATAATCTTCGGGGAACTCCAAAAGGAATTCAACCGAAGAACCTGGACCCAAAGGATTAAACCGATTGTAAGTATAACGGTTTCCCTTCTGCATTTCAACATGCTTGCCGTTTTTCAGGAAAAGGGTATAAGAATCCATATCATACACTAAGGGAATCGGGTTTGAAGTATTGTTTACAAGTTTAAGCCGAAGAAATCGCGTTTCCACTTCCGCCCACGCAAAAAGATTCGGGTTCATAAAAGGAGAACTCGCGTAAGATATTCCGCTTTCCACCGTGTAAGCTTTAATTTTGAAATTGTCCATATCTTTCGGAAACATTTCGATTCCGAAAAAATCGTTAACGGGTTTTGTTGTCGCGCATCCGGCGAATAAAACTAAAAGCAAAAGCGGAAAAATCATTAATTTGATAAATTTCATTTCGTATCCGGTTATGTCATAAATTTTGGTTGTTAAAAATACGAAAAAGAATTTTCTAAAAACCATCAGCCGCGCTACATGGAATATAATTGCAATATTTGCGTCCGGTCATAAATCAATTGCCGTTAGTTGCCGTTTTGGGCGGATGAAACAGAAGCACAACAATTATTTGCTTCTCAATTCCGATTCGTTATTTTACAAATCGATACTTATCTTTGTAACCCATTTTTTCGAAAGGATTTTATTTTGAATAAACCTGAAATACTCGCCCCGGTGGGCAACCGAAAAATGCTTGTAACCGCCGTTAAAAGCGGAGCCGACGCAATCTATTTCGGAATAGACAAACTGAACATGCGCGCTAAAGCGAAGAACTTCACTCTTGAAGAATTGAGCGAAGTTGTAAAGTATTGCCATGAAAACAATGTTGACGCGCATTTAACCGTTAACTCAATTGTTTACGAAAACGAGTTTGACGAACTTCGCGAAATAGTTGAAACCGGAAAAGCCGCGGGAGTCGATCTCTTCATCGCGTGGGATTTGGGAGCTATTCAACTTCTGAAAGAATACGGCGTTCCGTTCTGCGTCAGCACTCAAGCTTCAATTGCGAATTCCGCCTCGGCTCAATTCTACAAAGATTTAGGGGCTGAAAGAATTGTCCTTGCCCGCGAATGCACGCTCGAGCAAATTAAAGCGATCAAGAAAAAAGTTGATATTGAAATAGAAACTTTTGTTCACGGCGCTATGTGCGTCGCCGTAAGCGGAAGATGTTTTATGAGTCATCACGCCTTCGGGCAAAGCGCCAACCGCGGAGAGTGCGTTCAAAACTGCCGTCGCGAATATGAGATATATGACAAACGCGGCGACGTTTCTTTTTTAATCGGCGAAGATTATGTGATGTCGCCGAAGGATTTGAACACAATCGAGTTCATTGATTTGCTGATTGAAGCGGGAATCGATTCATTTAAAATTGAAGGAAGAAAAAGAAGTCCGGAATATATCGCGACTGTAATTTCCGTTTACCGCCGTGCGATTGATTTATATTCGGAAGGAAAATTAACGCCCGAAATTAAAAAGGAAATGTTCGTTGAATTGGAAACCGTTTACAACCGCGGTTTCTCGTCGGGATTCTATTTCGGAACTCCGAGCGGCGAAGATTATTCCGCAGGCTCCGGAAATCAAGCCACGACAAAAAAAGTTTACGTCGGCAAGATTTTGAATTACTTCAAAAAGAGTAAAATTGCTCACGCGTTATTGCAGGCGGAAAGGCTCGAAACGGATGAAAAAATTTACATTATCGGAAATTCAACGGGAACCGTTGAGGTTTCGGTAGCGTCGTTGATGAAAGACGAAACGTTTGTTAACCGCGCGGATAAAGGGGACGAGGTTACTTTTGCATGCCAAGAAACGGTGAGGCTAAACGATAGGATTTATAAAATTATCGCAACCGATTCCGCCGGTCAGCCGAATGACGCTTTGGCTTCTTCCAACGTTTCGTAAGAAGTAAAAACGCTGGCGAGTCCGGTCATTTCAAAAATCATCCACGCGGGTTTATTGCTTCCGACGAGGACAAATCTGCCTTTTGCCGTAGCGCATTTTTTCAGCGAAACTACAAGCGCGCCGAGGAACGTGGAATCAATCATTTGCGCCGTCGATAGATCGACAATTATATTCGTCATTTTATGGTCTATTAAATATATAAGCAGCTTTTTGATTTCCGCCGCGGATGTGAACGTAGCGTCTTCAAGATTTACAGTGACAATCGCCGTTCCTCCGAAAGAGTCTAACGATAAATCAGTCGTTAATTCAAGTATCCCCGGAATTTGACTAACGTCGATATTTCCCGCCGGAGACGAAGGAGTTTCTTTAATATTTGCTTCCGGATTTTCACTTCCTTCAATTTCAATCTGTTCGGGAAGATTTGGAATGTTTCCTCCGGCTGCTTCGGCGTTCGTTTCAAATCCCGTTTCTTTTGTTTCCACCGCAATTTCTTTTTTTGTTTCGGCGGGCGATTCCGGTTCGTCTGCAACCGTAGTCGTGTAGGAAGGATGTTCGTAATTTATTCCTTCCCGGTTTTTGAAATATTCATAAAGCGTGCTGCTGATTATTGGGTGCACTTCGAGAAATTCATCAAATGTGGTCAAAGGAATTTTCAATAAAATCGTATCTCTTACCGCAACTGTTGTGGAATTATATGTTTTTGCATTTTGGAAATCGGGCGGAACTATAAAATCATTATCCTGATATAATACAACTTGACTGCCGCCTTTTTCCGTTTCAATGAAATGATTTATCTCGCCGTGCTGAATTAAAAATACAAACTCAACCGAATCCCCTTTGCGGAACAGAATTTTCCCTTCGCTTATCGAAAAAAGTTCCGCGCTGAGCGAAATGAAAGACAGGTTTTCGTAGGGTATTCCCGTGAATAATTTGCTTTTCTGCAGAGTCGAAATCAGATCAGAATGCATAGAATCTGCGTACCGGTATGTTTAAATATATTTTAGCCATTAAAAGATTTTTGCGCTTCCTCCAACGATTTAAAGACGGAAAAAACTTTATCCATTTTTGTCAATGCAAGTATTCCTTCCGGAGTGGAGTGAGAAATTACAACCTTCATATCCCCCTGAATGGATTTCAGCTTTTTAAGAACGGCAACCAAAGCGCCGAGAAACGATGAATCCATAAAATCACAGTAACTGAGATTGGCGATGATTTTCTTTTCGCCTTCTCCAATTAATTCCATAGCATAATCTCTGAATTGAGGAGCGCTGCTCATTGTTGCCCTCGACAAATTTACTGTGATTATAGCGACGCCGTCAACGGTTTCTTTTGAAAATATTGCTGTTTCCATTATTCTACTGCGTTAATTAAAAAGTAATTTATCGGCTACAAATATATTAAAAAAGATTGATTTAGCGCCTTGAATTATAATCGAACCGAAACAATAAAAATTTAGCCGATATCTGTTTTCTTTTTTCTGCGCTTCGTAAAAAAACTCCGGATCATTGACGCAGAGTTCAATTTAAATTCATGCCGCATAACATCGGCGTAGAGACGAGGCTGACAAGTTCGACCGTTCGCAGCATTCTGCGAAAAGGGAGAATGCTTTTTAATCAGCGCACAATCCCAAAGATTTCTCATCCCGCTGTTGCGGGATGAGAAATGACAGAACGCTTATTTCGCAGAAACTCTAATATTTAACGTCAAAGACTTTCAAACGGGTGAAATTGATTGACGACGACGAGTTGTTCGACTTTTACTTTGATAACTCCGGGTTTAATTGAACCGAGAGCCGTTGCCGCCCCTTTTGAAAGATCGATATCTCTTCCTTTAATGTAGGGACCTCTGTCGTTTATTCTTACGACAACCGATTTTCCGTTTTCAAGATTTGTTAATTTCAGCATCGTTCCGAACGGAAGAGATTTATGAGCGGCGGTAAAAGCCATCTGATCGTAAACTTCGCCGTTGGCGGTAAGCTTGCCGTGAAATTTAGGTCCGTACCACGAAGCCGTCATAAACCCCATTCCGGCGGCGTTAATAGCCGGCTTGGAAATTTCGGATTCGTTTTTAACCGTCGATAAATTTATTCCTTCGATATTTGCGCTATTTATATCGTCCGCCGCCGATTCGTTTTTAATCGAAAGAACCAGCCCGCCGATAAGTAATATAACAAATATGTATTTTATGTTTTTCAATTGATAACCTTTTGATTGTTAATAGAAATAAATTTGAAGAATATAGTCGATACTATACTTTCAAAATGTGCGACGCTTGAGAGCGCGCGTTTGGTTTGTCTTTATGAAGATAAGAGGATTTGTAGTTTTCTATTTTCGTTTCGTTATATATTCGCGGAAACTCAAAGTTAAAACCGGATAAAACAAAATCGGTTTCTTCAAAAGAAACTTCGCCGTTTGTGTCCCGATTCAATGCAGCCGGAATATTTGATACAGTTTCAACCGCCTGAGTTTTCGTTGAAAAATCGACATGACTCTTCTCAACGGAGAATCCCATAAACGTTGAAACCAATAATATGTTGACTAAAATAATTTTCATTTTCTAAAAAAGTTATTCAGTTATTATCATTATCGATAATAATCAGGAATTTTAAACAAACAATGTTCAAATATGTTGCATTTAATTTATTATATTTATGACCTTTGTCACAATTTATATGTAGCCGAAAAAAGAACAATTTTCAAATACAGACCAATTAAGATGCACAAGAAATTAAAATGATTCAAAAAACATACCATTTTATTACCGTTTTTATAATTCTAAGTTTTTCATTATTTGCTCAAGAAGCCGATTCAATAAAAAGTTACACTCTCGGGGAAGTTACAATTCAAGGCGGAATTGTCCTTGAACCGCAAACGGTAATTCAAATCAAAGGAAAACAGCTTGAAAACGCCGACGTTTCTTCGGTTGCAGGTTTGGCGAAATTCATTCCTTCGGTGAAAATGCAGACGAGTTCCCGCGGAGAAAGCATGTTTTATTTTCGCGGCTCCAACAAACGGCAGCTTCTCTTCTTTCTTGACGGCGCGCAGTTAAACACGCCTTGGGACAACACGATAGATTTAAGCGTTATTCCCGTGAACGCAATCGGCGGAATTACGGTAACGCGCGGAGTTCCTTCGGTAATCTACGGAGCAAACGCATTGGCGGGAGTCGTGAATTTAACAACCGTGGAACCGCCCTATCAAGGAGACGAGCGTAAGTTCAACGTTCTTCTCGGTGAAAACAATTTCCAAAAATATTCCGCTTATTGGAACGGAAACAAAGGGAGTCTTTCTTATCTCGCCGCGTTTTCTTATTTCAAAACGGAGGGCTACACTCTACCCGACAATTACAAAGAGCCTACCGATCCGGATTATCTGCGTACAAACAGTCAAAGCGGATACTTTTCCGGTTTCGGAAAACTCGGGTATTCTTACGGAACGGATTCCAATCTGGATTTTTCAGTAACTTATCTCGACGCTTCAAAAGGCGTTCCGCCGGAAAACGACGTAGCGAATCCGCGCTATTGGAAATATCCCGTTTGGAGGAGATTGGGCTTAACTTTCAACGGCACAAACAAGTTCGGGGAAAGCGCTAATTCGATTCTAGTTTACACGCTTGGGTTTACGACTTTGCAATCTCAGATTGACCAATACGCAGACATTGCTTATTCGACGATTGACGACGTTGAAAAGGGCGACGATCTGGTTTTTCTGGGAAGAATAATTTTTACCAAATTAATCGGGGGAAATTCAATTTGGAAAATCGCGGCGAGCGGAACGGCGTCGTCGCACAAAGAAAGTTTTCTTTCGGGCAATTACGCCGAACTTACTTATGCCCAAAACATCGGAAGCGTAGGAACGGAATACGAATATTTTACCGAGCGTTTTTCAATAACCGGCGGAGTTAGTTTAGACGCTTCCGCAACTCCGAAAACGGGCGACAAACCTTCCGCCGATCCGATAATCGATTACGGATTCAACAGTTCGCTGGTATATTTTTTAACGGATAAACTATCTTTCCAAGTCGATTTCGGAAGAAAGACGAGATTTCCAACATTGCGGGAATTATTCTCCGGCGCGCTCGGGCGCTTTGTTCCCAATCCCGATTTGAAAGCGGAATCCGCCGTAACGACGGAAATTTCGGCAAATTACGCGTCTCATAATTTCACCGGCGGATTGAGTCTGTTTCTCATCTATTTGAAAGACGGAATTGTCCGCGTCTCGTTGCCGGAAAGACAGCTTATGCGCGTGAACAAAGATCAAATTAGAACAATGGGCGCGGAGCTGACGACGACGTACATACCGAACAATAAATTCAGAATGAATTTCAATCTTACTTTTATGAATTCCTTCGCGAAAAACGCGGCGGGCGAATTTGCCGACACGCTCGAATACAAACCTCAATACCTCGGAGGAGTAGATTTTATTTACGATATAACGGAACGTTTAAACACGATTCTGGAATTTAATTTTGTCGGGGAAGAATTCGGCATTCAGGAAGGTTACGAATATTTCCGCAGGCTTCCGAGTTACGCCCTTTTAAATTTTCGGGTCGGCTATTCTTTTAATTTGAGCGGCGAAACAAAATTGGAAATCTATTTCAGAGGAAATAATCTTTTCGACAAATTATATTACGGACAGTGGAGTCTGCCGGAAGCGGGAAGGCAATTTTTCGGCGGAGTTTCGGTGAAGTTTTAAAATACTAATCCGAATAATTTATTAATCGTTCAAGATATTTATTGATTTCTCCGACAAGATAAAACGGCAAATTCAGAAGTTTAAATTTTTTCCCCGCAATTGTTTTCGAGTTTTCAACGCTAAACTTACCCGAATAAACTCTTACGGCAAAATTGTGCGGCGCGGCGTCCACAAATTGCATTAAGGAACGCAGCTTGCCGGTTTTTCCAGCTTTAACTTCAACGGGAATAATCATATCCATAAATTGATACACAAAATCGACTTCGGCATTGGATTGTTTTTTTTCTTTTACCCAAAACGTCGGCTTCCGAAATTGAGAATATTCCGTCGCAAAGAGTTCCTGCCCGACAATATGTTCGGCAATTGTTCCCGAGTAAATATCTTCAAGATATCTGTTAAGTATAAATTCCCTTTGCGCTCCGGCGAAATAATTTACCAATCCCGTATCGAGCAAGTGGATTTTAGGCGATTTTCTAAACTTTTCCGAAATAGGGGGCGTAGTTGAAACAGTTGGAAAAAGCAATTGTATCAGCATCGCTTTCTCAAGCGTCGCGAGCGCATCCTTAACTTCTCTATATTTATACTTTGAGTCTCCGAAACCTTCAAACTTTATTCGCTTTCCCGCTTCCTTAAAAGACGAACGAATAACATACCTTAAAACCGTTTTTTGCTTTTCGCTTTTAGCGTATTTTTCCACGTCCTCCATATATGAAACCAAAAGCGTTTCGTATATCGGAGATATTTCAACTATGTCTTCAAATTTTAAATATGATTTAACTATTTCGGGCATACCGCCAATCAGCGCATATTCGGAAAAGTTTTTCAACAGTTCGTCATGCAAAAGCCGCGCAAAAGGAATTTCATTTAACGCCTCTATCAATCCGTTTTTCCCTTTAGCCGATAAAAATTCCCTAAAAGTAAAGGGATACAAATACATATACTCGATTCTTCCGACGGGAAAACTTTCTTTAAATTTTAAAAGCGATTCCAAAAGCGAACCGGCGGCAACAACAAACAGTTGCCCGTAATCTTCATAAAAATATCGCAACATTTTTACGGCGTAAGGCGAATTTTGTATCTCGTCGATAAAAATCAAGGTCTTTTTTCCATTTACGACCTTATCCCTTGACAGGAATATTGCCTTTACAATATCCTTTATATCGTTTTCGCCTTCAAAAAACCGTCTGTCATCCTGTTTTTCGAGATTTAATTCTATATACTGCTCAAAATTTTCGGCAAACATTCTGATAAGCGTTGTTTTGCCGACTTGTCTTGCTCCGCGTAATATCAGAGGCTTTCTTTCCTCTTTTTTCGCCCAGTTATCTAATACGTCAAGTTTCTCTCTTAAAAACATTTTTTGCCTGATATTTTAATTCTCATACTGATTTTACATTATTTTTGTCGAAAAGTCAAGGATGTTTTTGCTTGTTTTTGTCGAAAAGTCAAGGATGTTTTAGGGCAGATTTGTCGAAAAGTAAGGGATGTTTAACCATATAAGATTATTTAAGTTCGGTTCTTATATAATTCAAAAAGATTATTCGAATCCATTACATATTTTTATGAAGAACGATTAAAACGCAAAAACAGCTAAAATTCTTTGACAAGCATGTTGCGTGTTGCGCAACATATATTTATATTTCATTTGATGATAAAATCATTCAAACATAAAGGTTTGGAAAAGTTTTTCTCATCGGGAAAAACCGCCGGCATACAACCGGCTCATAAGAATAAATTAAGGATGCGTTTAGCGGCGTTAGACACCGCAACAACTATAAAAGACATGAATTTACCGGGTTTTAACTTACATTCGTTAAAAGGAAAATTGAAAGGAATCTGGGCAATCGACGTAAGCGGAAACTGGCGAATCACATTTAAATTTAAAGACGGCGACGTTTTTATTGTAAATTACGAGGATTATCACTAATGAGTATGCATAACCCGCCCCACCCGGGCGAATTTATTAAAGAAGTTTATCTTGAACCTTTCGGTATAAGTTACAGAACCGTTGCGGCAAAACTTAAAGTGGCGCCTTCTACTTTTAATCGTCTTATTAAAGGACAAAGCAATATCAGTTCCGAAATGGCTTTGCGCTTGTCAAAAACCCTCGGAAGGTCTCCCGAAAGTTGGTTAATTATGCAAAATAATTATAATCTTTGGCATGCCAAAAAACGAATTAACTTAAAAGATATTGAAAAATTGGTTTTGCGTAAAAAGAAACGGTACGCATAAAAATCAATTTTGTTTGAACAAATCCAATTAGCGCGGACGAAGAGTCCGCGCCTGAATAACTTTATTCCACTTTCTTCCCCGGCAATTCCCTTCCGTTTTGATAAAGAACAAGCCGATCGACTTTGCCGTTTTCATCTTTGAAGAATTCTATTTGAGCGTCAACCACTTTATAAAAGAATTTCGTTTCCGATTTCGGGAATATTTCATATTCGCCTTGTCCGGTGGCTTTTGCAAAAAGAGCGGTTCCGTCGGCTCTTATCGTAACATTAAAATTAGGAGCGAGCGCGTAAACTCCTTCGTAACTTTTTAATATTTCCGCGGAAACTTCCAATTTTTCGTTTTGATATTCGACGCCTAATTTTTTCAGTCGTTCAATCGCGTTTTTGTTTGCGGGATTTAAGTCCAAAGATTTTTTATAATTTTCAACGGCTTTTTCATTTTCTCCTTTTTTCATCAACGCTTCGGCGTAGCTGTCGTAAACGTTGGAAGATTTCGGGTATTCTTCGACGTTCAGCGCGAAAATTTTCACGGCGTCTTCAAGCCGGTTTTCATTAAGCAATTCATAGCCGAGCAAGTTCAACTCGTTTTCGGAAAAGTCGAAAGTTTCCGTTTCTTCCTTTTTCAAATTTTTATACAGCGAAACGGCGGCGTCCGCGCCTTCTTCATTAATTATTTCCAAAAGATAATCCTTGATCGGTTTTTTCGGATATTCAAACTCTTTGTCGTAAAGAATCGCCATTAAATTTCTTAAGATTTCTTTTATAGGCGGCGGCGAAACATTGCTGAAAACGGCTATAAAATTATCGTCATCCGGAAACCGCGTCATTACGGTGTTAAATCCGTTTATTCCGCCGGAATGAGTGATAACCTTAACGCTGTCGCCTCCCGGCAAGGGAATGGAGACAATCATCCATCCGAAACCGTAATTGGCAAGATAAGGGGTAAACATTTTCTTTTTACTTTCCGCGGAAAGAATTTTATCGGTATATAAAACTCTGTCCCATTTAAAAAGATCGCCGACGGTGGAATACATACTTCCCGCTCCCATTGCGTTAGGCATAAAAATATAAGAATCGCGGCGGAGTTTTGAAACGCCTTTCATATAACCGTATGCTTCATGTTTAATCGGATATTCTTCTTCCGTTTCCACGCCTGTGTTTGTTAATCCGGCGGGCGTTAATATTTTTTCTTGAAGAACTTCCTCGAAACTTTTTCCCGTTACTTCCTCAATTATTGCGGCAAGCAGGTAATACCCCGTGTTGTCGTATTTGAATTGCGTTCCGGGTTCAAATTCCAAATCGCCGCTGTGAAAATGTTCGATAAAATATTTTTTATCGTAATGATTGCGAAGCGAATCGCTCCAAACGCCGGGCAGAGAAGTGTAAGACGGAATGCCCGACGTGTGATTCAGAAGTTGGCGAATCGTAACTTTTTCGCCCGTCTCTTTTCTGTAATACGGAAGATAATCGGAAAGCTTTCCGTCGAGCTTAATTTTTCCTTCTTCAACGAGCTTCATAATTACAGCCGCGGTAAAGTTCTTTGAAATGGAACCGATTCTGAATTTTGTTTCGGGCGAATTTGAAACGTCCCATTCGTAATCTGCAAAGCCGAATCCTTTTTGATATATAATTTCTCCTTTTTCAGCGACGAGAACGACTCCGTTGAACAAACCGTAGTCCGAATATTTGTTCATAAGTTCGTCCAATCTCTCCGGTTTTGTTTGAGCGAAAACAGCCGCTGAAATCGACAGTAAAATAAAGAACGCAATAAGTGAAAGTTTGTTTTTCATTTCTTCTCCGATTGATGATAAGTTTTATTATGATACACTAAATTTCATAATTTATTCAATGAAACGCGGATTTGCACGGATAAAAATATCAGCCGAAAAGTTGTCTTTTAATTAGCTCAATGTCAAACGGTTTTCCGTGCGCGGGAAAGATTTTCTTTGCCCCTTTGTTGATAAGGGTTTGCCAGCTCTTTTTCAGTCCGTTCAAATCTTCGGCAAATATCGGCGGTCCCGGTCTAAAGGTAAGGGGAAACATATTCATAGCCGCGTCGCCCACAAACGCCTCGCCGGTTGGAAGAAGAACCGAAACCGAACCGGAAGAATGCCCCGGCGTGAAAATCGCCTCCGCGTCAATTCCGTATTCTTCAAGGGAGAGCGCATTTTCAATAATGATATCCGCGCCAACCGGCTCAATGTTGAATTTCTCGCTCCATTTGGCAAAGATAGGCGATAAGAATTTTCCCCAGCGCGTAGCGCCGGGCGGCATTGATAATTCTCCGTTTTCAAGAATTCTTTTTTCGTTCGCGTGAACGGCGACCTTCGCCTTCGTTAACGCTTGAATCCTTTTCGCGCACCCGATGTGATCCCAATGCGTATGCGTAACAACAATTAAAGAAATCTCTTCCGGAGCGACGCCGAGTTTTTTCAGTTCGGCTAAAAACTTTCCGCATTTCCGCGATTCGCCGGCGTCAATCAAAACCGTTCCTTTCTCTTGTAAAAGATAGCAGTTCGTAACGCCGAGTTTTAAAGTGAAGATTTTCATCGTTTCATATTTTGATTTTGAGTCTAACTTAAGCATCTGTGCCAAAAGAAAAAACATTGTCATTCTGAAGAGCGGAGCGACGCGAAAATTTTTTTGTGCGCGTTAAAATGAGATTTCACATCCGGCAGCCGTTGGGCGAGAAATCCTTAGATTATTACGCATATTAAAAATATTTTCCTTTTTCCAGAAACTCTATTGTTACTTAAGATTTTTCAGACTCATTAAAACTCTTTCGTGCGTAAGGGGAGCGCGGATTTCTTTATCGGCGTTTGGGTTGTATTCTTTCATCGCGTTCATTATAGCAAAATAAGCTCCTATACCGTACATAAACGGCGGTTCGCCGATTGCTTTTGAATTCAACGGTCCGAACGGATTTTCCGAATCTTCGAGAAACTTCACGTTCATCTCTTTCGGCGCCGAAAAGATATCGGGAATTTTATACGTTGAAAGAGAATTTGAAAGGAGCTTTCCTTCGTCGTTTTGAACGAGTTCTTCCATTGTAAGCCAACCGATTCCCTGGACAACCGCGCCTTCCACTTGTCCCAAATCGACTTGACGATTTATGCTTTTGCCGAAATCGTGCACAACGTCAACCGACTCGATCTCGCAAACCCCGCGCAGGATATCGACTTCCGCGGTTATAATTGCCGTTCCATAGACGTGGTAAGCAAACGGGCGTCCTTTGTTAATCGTTCTGTCGAAATAAACTTCCGGCGTGGCGTAAAACGCATGAGAGGCGAGATTGATTCTGTTGAAGTAAGCGTCGTTTATAAACGACTCCCAATTCATTCCGGTTTCTTTGCCGTCGTAAAATATTTTTTCGTTTTTAATTTCCACTTTTGCGGGATCGTCTTCCTTTAGGCTTTCCGCCGCGAATTTTTTCAAGCGGTTGAGAATGTTATTGCATGCAAGCAGCGCGGCGTTGCCGTTCAAATCCGCGCCGGAGCTTGCCGCGGTCGGGGAAGTGTTCGCCACGCGCGTAGTATTCGTCGTTTCCATTTTCACTTTTTCTTGAGAAATTGAAAACGTTTGCGAAACGACGCTTCTGATTTTTTCGTTTACGCCCTGCCCCATTTCAACAGCCGCCGTGCTGACGCCCACGCTGCCGTCCGTGTAAACGTGAACGAGCGCCGAAGCCTGATTGAGGAAACTGCTTGTGAACGAAATCCCGAAACAGATAGGCATTAAAGCAACTCCCTTTTTACGCAGATTGTTTTTCTCGTTGAATTCTTTTACCGCGGCAAATTTTTCTTGAAGATTAAATTCCTCAGCCGCTTCGTTCCAGCATCTTTCGGCTTGAACGCGTTCGGCTTTTTGTCCGTAATATAACGAGTCGTTTTCTTTCAGCAAATTTTTCTTTTGAATTTCATAAGCGGGAACGCCCAGCTTCTCGGCGGCTTTGTAGATTGCGGTTTCCATCACGAACATTCCCTGCGGACCGCCGAATCCACGGAAAGCCGTGTTCGGCGGCAAATTTGTTTTGCACGAAATTCCCGTCGTTTTGACGTTCGGAATAAAATACGAATTCGTCGCGTGAAACAAAGTTCGCTCCAAAATCGCCGTCGAAAGGTCGGCGCACGCGCCCGCGTTTTGATAATAAGTCGCTTCGTAAGCGAGGATTTCCCCGTCGCGCGAAAGCCCTATTTTATAATCCGCCGAATAAGGATGCCGCTTTCCCGTCATTCGCAAATCGTCTTGCCGGCTTAAAATCAATTTAGCGGGCTTGCCGGTTAATCGGGAAACAAGCGCGGTCATAACCGCCCAAGGAGTCGCCTGGTCTTCCTTTCCCCCGAAACCGCCGCCGAGACGAAGAACGTCCGTTTCAATTTTGTGCATCGGAACGCCCAAGACTTTCGCCGCCGCGCGTTGGACTGCGGTTGGGCTTTGCGTAGAAGAATAAATTTTAATCTTTCCGTCTTCCGAAGGAACCGCCATCGCGCCCTGCGTTTCGAGATAGAGATGTTCCTGTCCGCCGATATCGACTCTTCCATCAATAACGACGTCGCTTTCGGCAAATCCTTTTTCAACGTCGCCGTCTGAAAAAGTTTGCGGCGGCGCGATTAAGTTTCCTTTTTCATACGCTTCGCGCGGGTCGGTAACGGCGGGCAATTCGTCAAATTCAATTTCAATTAAGTTAGCCGCGGCTTTGGCGTTTTCAACCGTATCTGCGGCGACTATTGCAATCGGCTCGCCGATATATTCGACCTCGCCGTCGGCGAGAATTGTTTCGTCGGAGACAATGTTGCCGATTTGATTTTCTCCCGGAATATCCTTTGCCGTAATTACCGCGGCTACGCCCGGGACGCTTAAAACCTTATCATAATTGAGTTTTGTGATTTTACCGCAGGCGATTTTAGAATCGAAAACCGCAATATGCAAAACTCCTTCCGGAGCCGGGAAATCATCTATAAAAAGAGAAGTTCCTTTTACGTGGTTTATAACGTCGGCGTTTTTCATATTGCCTCTCCGACGTTTAACCGATCGGAAAAGAGTTCGATAAAATGCGCCTTTATTAATTGACCGAGTAGAAGTCTCTTATAATCGGCGCTTCCGCGAACGTCGCTAATGGGAGAGATTACAGAATTCGCAATTTCAACGACTTCGTTCAACAATGCGTTGTTGATTTCTTTGCCGGAAAGGAATTCCGTCGCTTCTTCAAGAACTTTCGGAATCGGAGCAATTCCTCCGGCGGAGAGCGTCGCGCTTCTAATTATTCCGTCGTCGGCAAACGCCGCAAACGCCGTATTCACGCTTGCAATATCAAGATGCGTTCTTTTAGATACTTTTTCAAAATTGAACCGGAAACCTCTTCCCGGTTTTTCAAAAATTATCTTTTCAATTATTTCGTCGTTAGCTTTATCAACCTTCTTGTAATCGAGATAAAAATCTTTCAAAGCGATTTCTCTTTCCCTCTTTCCTTTGAGAATTAGTTTTGCATTCAACGCCAAAAGAATAATCGTCATATCGCCTATCGGCGAAGCGTTCACAATATTCCCCGCCAAAGTCGCGCTGTTTCTAACCGCTTGCGAGGCTATCAGCTTAAAAGCCTTATGAATATTGGGAATCGCCGTTTTTATAATTTCGGAATTAAAAAAATCTTCAAAAGTAGTTGCGCCGCTTAAAATAACGGAGCCGTTTTCTTCAGAGATAAATTTCTTTGCGAAATTTTTTACAAAGTAACCCTCTTCGTTCAACATCTCGTCCGCTCTTTGAACAAAAAGGTCGGTGCCGCCCGCAACAATTGTTTTCCCTTTCGCGCCGTCGGCGTCAATCTTTTTTGTTTGTAAAATATTTTGCAATTTATCTTTTATCGAAAGGAAATATTCGGGGATGATTTTTTTTTCGATTAGAAATTTCAAACGTTCGCCGTAATCCTCAGGAGCTTCGGGAACGTCGGCGACCAATTTTTCGGCGGCTCTTTTGATTGAACCGTAACCGGTGCAGCGGCAGATATTTCCCGATATGGAATCGTAAACTTTTTCTACATTCCGTTCATTGTTGTTCAAAAAATATTCCGCGGTCGAAACGATAAATCCCGGCGTGCAGAAACCGCACTGCGCGGCGTTTTCGCCGACGTAAAACTCTTGAATTTTATTTAGCGAATTTTGATTCAACCCTTCAATCGTAACAACGTGTTTTCCTTCCGCATTGGCGATAGGATAGATACACGAGGTTACGTTTTTGTAACGGACAATCCCGTTTTCCAACTCTCCTATTAAAACCGAACACGCGCCGCAATCGCCTTCTTTGCAGACTTCCTTCGTTCCGGTTAATCTTTCTTTTTTTCTGATAAAATCAAGAAGAGTCGAGTTCGGCTTTACGTCGGCGAAAATATTTTCATTATTCAATATGAATGTAATTTTTTGCATAGTATTCTTAGGCATTTGGGAAAAACCGAAAACTAATTATCTTCTTTTGATTGTCTAATCGGGATGCGAAAAGAAAAGGTTGATCCGCTTCCTTTTTTGCTTCTGACAAAAACTTTTCCGCTGTGTTCGTTTATTATCCGCTGAACAATCCACAAACCGAAGCCCGTGCTGGTTTCGCCGCCGGTCGGTTTGGCGCTTAGCTGACTTCCCTTATCAAAAGCCTTTCTCACCTCCGGTTCCGAAAGTCCCGGTCCGTTGTCAATCACTTCAAAGATAACGTATTTTTCATCCGTTTTTGTTCTAACAATTACTTCGCCGTCGTTCGGCGAGAATTTGACGGCGTTATTAATTAAGTTCTCAATTACCTCGTCAATTTTCCCTTCGTCCAATTCAACGTTGGGAAGTTTTGTCGAAAAATCAGTTTTGATTTCGATATTCTTTGTCTTCGCCGCAAGTTTATATCTGTCAACCACGCTTTTCGCTATATCGTTTAAGTTCGATTCGGAAAAATCTACTTTGAGCGCGACTTTTGTCCGATGGACGGCAATTGCAATTTCGTCAACTATTTTAACCAGGCGCGTAGATATTTTAATTAAACTTTTGTGAACTTCGCTTTGCTCAACGGCGTTCAAATCGTATGTTTCAAGAAGCGAGATTAAATTTTGAATTGTGCCGGCGGGATTTTTAATATCGTGCATCGCCATTGAAATAGCGTCGTCTTTTTCTTTCTGCAATTTTTCCAATTTTACGAGGCTCTCCGAAAGGAATTTTTTCTTTTTCTGAAGTTCCGCAATTATCTGTTTTAATTCGTCCGTTTGCGATTCAAGGGAATCTATTCTTCCTAAAAGAGAATTGATTTGATGTTGAAGTTCTTCGTTTTGAGTCATTAATGTTTGTAGTTTGCCGTTATCGCCGGAATTCTCAACATGGGTTTTTTTTCCGAATAAAGAAGCCATAATAATTACCTTTAATTAAGATTTTTTATATTGAAATATATATTATTATTTTCTTATAAAATATGCAAACTTCGCTAATCATATCAATTTACGACAAAATCGAATATTTGAAGATTGTTCTTGCCGGATGCGAGACACAGACTGAAAAGAATTTCGAAATTGTCCTTGCCGACGACGGTTCGAACTTCGAAACTGTTTCCGAGATTGAAGCGTTATCGCGCAAAATTAAAATTCCGGTTAAACACGTTCGGCAGGAAGATAGAGGATTCAGAAAAAACAGAATTCTGAACGAAGCGATTAAAGCTTCTTCCGGCGACTATCTTATTTTTATCGACGGAGACTGCGTTCCTCACCCCGCATTTGTTCGGGAACATTTGGAATACGCGGGGAAAAAAGTCTGTCTAACCGGAAGACGCGTCAATCTTTCAAAAGAATTTACAAATCTTTTAACTCCCGAAAAGATTAAAAATAAATTCATCGAAAAATATTTTTATAAGCTTATTATCGACGGCGTTTTCGGAAAATCTTTCGACGTGGAAAAAGGAATCTATTTAAAGAACGAATTTCTCCGCAAAGAAATCAACAAGAAAAAGCGCGGAATTCTCGGATGCAATTTTTCCCTCTTCAAAGAAGACATGCTCGCAATAAACGGATTCGACAAACGCTACGAAGCGCCTTCGGTCGGCGAAGACAGCGACGTTCAATTCAGATTGGAACTAAACGGCGTGGAAATAAAATCGCTCAACAATATTGCCGTTCAGTATCATCTTTACCACAAGCTTCAGCCGCGACCGGAAGAAAATCTCCTCCTTTTCGAAAAAATAAAAAAAGAAAACAAAGCATTTACGCCGTTTGGAATTGAAAGAGAAAATATTTAATTAAGCCAATCCACGTAAAAAAAATGTAGCGCAGATTGCTTGCAATCTGCAGCTAAGAACCACGGATGGTACATTGTTGCAATCGCAGATTACACATCCCGATGCATCGGGGCAGCTAAAAACAGCGTCCCAAAAAATGTCCATCTTGCCGAACCTACCCACCGGCAAGGCAAGTTCGGAGTTGCGATGGGAAAGCGCAGATTGCAAACAATCTACGTTACAACGCAATGAGAACAATCTCCACTAAGAACAACTATCCTTAATAAGTATTCATCCGTCTGCGCTTCGCCGCGATAAATTGTTAGTTGCTCTTCACGGCGCATTCACGCGGGCATGAAGCCCGCGGCTACCGATGATTTGCAAT
>JAADIR010000032.1 GCA_013151245.1 Chlorobiota bacterium | reverse complement strand
GATTTGAATTTTTCATTCAGTCCATCATCCATTCATTAATTCTTAAATTAATCTTCAAAATTTCTTTACCGCTGTGTAATAAAAAAGCAATACGCGCGGCAGGCAATAAAAAACTACTTGTCTCGATGTTTTTTAATCGGGAAGGATTTAACTTGTAGCGCTATATATTGTTACGGTAAAAAAAGCGTACTATTTAATCGAATTGTCATTCCCGAATGCTTATGCGCGGCATTCTGTGAATATCGGGTATCCATTGTGGAACAGATTCTCGCTTACCCCGAAGGTATGCCTTTGGCAAAACGCGCGGGAATGACTTGAAAGAATTAAATGTAAAGTTGCAACCATTTTACTAATAAATTATCTTTTCGTATGAATATAACTCAATAAATTATTTTGTACAGTTTGTGAGTTTTGTTCTATTTATTGATAACAGATCAAAGGTAAGAAATGAAGAAAAGTATTTTTGCGGCATTTTTGCTCGTGATTCTTGCGGGATGTTCTTCCGCTCTTTTGAAACCGGATTCGGAAGAGCTATCGGCTCCGGCGCCATCCGAATTCAATGTTTTGTTTGAAACCTCAAAGGGAAATTTTACTCTTCGCGTGAAAAGAGATTATTCTCCGAAAGCGGTTGACCGGTTTTATTATCTCGTTCAAAACGGTTATTACGACGGCAACAGATTTTTCCGAGTCGTTCCTAACTTTGTCGTGCAATGGGGAATTAACGGAAATCCCGAAATAAACAAAGTTTGGGATAAAAACGGAATAGAAGACGAACCGGTGAAACTCAGTAATCATAGAGGAACAATTGCATTTGCGCGCGGCGGACCGAATACTCGTTCCAATCAAGTTTACATTAATTTCAAAGACAATCTTCGTCTTGATACGACAAGCTACAACAACGTCAACGGTTTTCCCGCATTCGGAAAAGTTATTGACGGAATGGCGACAATCGATTCTATCTACTCGGGATATTTACAAAAACCGGATCAAGATTCGATTCAGACAAAAGGGAACGAATATCTTTTAAGAAATTTTCCGAAGCTGGATTTTATTATAAAAGCGGAAGTTATCGAATAAAAAACGAGAATGTTTACAACTTAAATTATAGAATTTCAAAGCAAGCGTTATTTGTTGATTATTATTTCAACTCTTTTATTTTTGTAAATGCTGTCGGAATCGTTGAACCCGACGAGCGGGCGTTCTTCGCCGTAACCGACCGCGTTAATTAACGCTTCGGATAAATCGGAATTTCTTAAAATGTAAGATTTTATGTTCTCCGCTCTTTTTTCGGATAGAGCTTTGTTAAACGCTTTCGTATCGACTTGCGAAGTATGTACCGCAACGGTTATTTGAGATTTCGGATATTTTTCTAACGCGGCGACAAGATTTTTCAATCTGTTCTTGTCGTCAAAATTTAATTCTTCGCTTATCGGTTCGGCAAAAAGTCCGTACATTCGGATTAAAATCTCGTTGTCGGATTCAAAGACAAGAGTATTGTTTGTAAAAGGGATATCTTCAAATTTATCCGAAAGAGAAAATCTATCGTAATACGATTCATCGTCGGGAGATTTTTTTTCAACCGCCGTAACGGTCGGCGCGGCTGGCTGCTGTGCGGGGGCGGTTTTACTTGTGTTGGAGTCCATCGTATTCCACCAATTGAGGGCGAAGTCTTCAAAGGATTCATCGCCCGCTTCAATCCGCTCTGCGATAACGCTGATATATTGCGCCTTTCTTGCCAGCGCTTCCGAGTTATCGGCGTAGTGGGAAACGCTCTCCGGAGTAAAGTCCCCGCTTTCAATTTCCGCAGAGGCTTTGTTGAATAGTCGCAGACTTTCTGCGAGCGTATTAGGAGCGTATTTTTCGGCGCCGCTGTCAACGGCAATGTTTATCTGCTC
The DNA here is from genome assembly GCA_013151245.1 of Chlorobiota bacterium. Classification (GTDB taxonomy): domain Bacteria; phylum Bacteroidota; class Ignavibacteria; order Ignavibacteriales; family Melioribacteraceae; genus JAADIR01. The sequence continues at coordinate 1,638 of JAADIR010000032.1, read as the reverse complement.
TTCGGCGTCCGCCAAAAATCGTCCCTTGTCGGCAATCTGTTTTGCCAAAGCGTATGCCGAAACGGCTTCGGTTGCAAGCTGCGAACTTTTCTCCACATTGCCGTCTTCAAAATATTCGCCCGATTGTTTCAATAAATCATCGGCTTCCATCCATTCGTCCGCGGCGTATTTTTCGGCGCCGGCTTTTTTAGCTTCGCTTCTGTAATCAAGAACGTCGCTATTGACTTGCAGATATCTTTCCGCGTTTAACGAGGCGTTATTAAAAGACATACCCGCTTGGTGAATAGCGGAATTTATTGTCGATTCGTCTTCTCCTTCGCTAATCAAATCAAGAGCGTCGCCGTATTTTTCCATTCCCGCAGAGTACTCTTCGGGCGAAAGTAGGTTTGCAAATGAGCTGTCGGCTTCCTGCAGCGGTTTCCAATCATTTACAAGTTTGGACGCTCTGTCTCCGGCGGATTTTGCTTTATCGTAATTGCCGGATAGTTGTTGGGACAATAATTGCAAATTTTCAGCGTCGCCGTTCTTAACGCTTGCAATAGCTTCATTTAAAGCGTTTTCGCTCTCGTTCCAAATGTCGCCCGCGTATTTATCCGCTCCGCTTTGAAGGGCTAAATTTCTGCGGAGAATAACGCCGTGGAAAATCTCGTTAAGATTCTCAGGGTCTTCGCTGACGCCGGAAAGCGAGTAAAGGGCTGATTTCAGTTCATTATTAATTTCAGCGGAATTGCCGAGTTCGTTTAATAAATCTTCCGCGTTCTCAAAATGTGAAAGCGCCGTTGAATATTCTTCCGGATAAAAAATATTGAGGGAATTTGATTCTACTTCATTTAAAAGTTTTTCAGTTTCGTCTAAGAGGGAATTATCAACCGACTGCGCGAAAGAGAACATATTAAAAACAAATAAAGTAAAAAAGAAGAAACTAATTTTCATAATTTACGCTCTTTTAAGATTAAACTTTTCCCGCCGACAATAGTAATGTGGAAAAAGGAAATAACATAAAATAATCTTAATGAAACGGAGAGAAAAAAGCAAAAAAAGATTTGAAAAATAAAACGGAAAAGAAACGCGGCTCTCCCGAAACTAAAAGGAGGTTTTAATCGTTAAGATTATGGAGAGCCGCGATGAAAAATTTATTCAAACCAATGAAACTACTTCGTAAGTTTGCGTGCCGGGGAAATAGGGAGGCGGTTTAACCGCAAACCTCCTGTCGAATTTAATTACCTGATTATAACCGGCGCCGTTTGTGAAACCCGTTGTTTGAGCCGCATTTTCAATCAGGCTCCCGTAAATACGCATGATTCCCATATCCGGAGAGTGAGAAGAAATGTTTTCCACGGTTATCCCGCCGTCGTAGTTAAATAATGCGGCATGAATTGTTACGTTGTCCCTATTAGCGGCGTTATCTAAAACGACGACTTCCTTTGTCGCGACAATTCCGAGTCTATCTGTACAGTCGTTATTAGCTTGCCCGATCCCGTTTACAATAGTAATAGGGTCTTCGCGATAAAGGACGTCGTCTTCAATATAAACATATCCGTAATTATTTCCGTCTTTTCCGGTTCCAATAGTATATTCGCCGTTGATTGTTCCCGAAACATAGAGATTTCCTTTTTGATTCCATATTACGCCATTGGG
>JAADIR010000061.1 GCA_013151245.1 Chlorobiota bacterium | reverse complement strand
AAACCCGATTTAATTCCGGTTCGAACGTATTCCAAACCGTCGGCAAGAGTGTACGCCATTTCCAAATCGGCGGACGCTCCCGCTTCCTGCATGTGATAACCGGAAATTGAAATGCTGTTGAATTTCGGCATTTCCTTTGCGGTATATTTGAAAATATCGGCGATGATTTGCATCGACATTTTCGGCGGATATATGTAGGTGTTTCTCACCATGTATTCTTTGAGAATATCGTTTTGAATTGTTCCGGTCAGCTGCTCGTGTTTAACGCCCTGTTCTTCGGCGGCTACTATGTAAAACGCCATAACCGGAAGAACCGCGCCGTTCATCGTCATTGAAACGGACATTTTTCCGAGCGGAATGCCGTCGAACAAAATTTTCATATCTTCAACCGAATCGATTGCAACGCCCGCTTTACCGACGTCGCCGATAACGCGCGGATGATCGGAATCGTAACCGCGATGCGTCGCCAAGTCGAAAGCTATGGAAAGTCCCATCTGCCCCGCCTCCAGATTTCTTCTGTAAAAAGCGTTGCTCTCTTCGGCGGTTGAAAATCCGGCGTATTGTCTAACCGTCCACGGACGCGTAACGTACATCGAAGAATAGGGACCGCGCAAAAACGGCGGCAAGCCGGACCAATAATCAAGATGTTCAAACTCCGCCGTATCTTCGGAAGCGTAAAGCGGTTTCACTTTTATTTTTTCCATCGTGTTCCAGATAAATTCTGAAACGTCTTTGCCCGTTTCTTTGCGAAACTTTTCTTCCCATTCTTTTTTTGAGATAATTTTCTTTTCGAATTTCAATTCAACGTTCGAAAAATCTTTTCTTTCCATTTCTCACTCCGTACCGGAATTTATTTTAGAGAGTAAACTTTTTAACTTCGAATATGCGTCGCAGCCGAGAAAGATAAATTCGTCGATTCCTTTTTCGATAAACTCTTGTTTTTTATCTCGAGGATTTCCCGCCAACGCAACGCTCGCGTTTGTTATTGAACTTTTTATTTTTAGCGCCGCTTCCGAAACAAGTTCCGAATAATTATTGTCCGTTGAACAAAAAACAAAAACGTCCGCGTCCGAACTTTCCGCTTGAGAAATTAAATTCCTGATGTCGGTCGTTCCTTCCGAATATTTTATTTTGAAGCCGCCCGTCTCAAAAAATCCGCGCGAAAAATCGGCGCGCGCTTTATATTCTTTTACCGTTCCGAAATTAAGCAAAAAGACCGACGGCGCGTTTCCCCTTTTATTTTCAACGTTCGCGGCTATTTTGCGAAGTTCCTCGAACGGTTCGCCGATGAAAAAGGGCGGTAATTTTTCAACTTCCGTTTCTTCTCCTTTCTCTTTACGCAAAAGCTCGGAGAGTTCGAAAACCGACGCGCCGACAAACGCCGCGCCGGCGCCGTAGTTTACTATATGCTCCCGCGACGCCGAAACTACTTTGCTGAATTCGAGCAGCATCGTTTCGAGTTTTTCTTTGTTCCGTTCCTCTTTGTGCCTTTTAATTATCCCGAATTTTTCGGCGAGAATATCGTCGGCGGAAATTTCTTCTTTTTCGATTTTTTCCGCTTTTGTATTTACGTATTTATTCGTTCCGACGAGCGTAGTTTTCCGCATTTTGAAATCGGCGCTTCGCTTCTCCCGCGTTTCGGATATTCGTTTTTGAATCGTTCCTTTTTTTACGGCTTCCAAAAATCCGCCCTCTATTTCAATCTCTTTGAACAAATCCCACGCGGCTTTTGCGACTTCTTCGGTAAGCGTTTCCACGTAATAAGAGCCGCCCGCCGGATCGATTATTTTATCCAAATGCGTTTCTTCTTTCAAAACAATCTGCGTATTTCTTGCCACCCGGGAAGAAAACTCGTTCGTTCGCTTTATCCTTTTATCGAACGGATGAGTTTCAACCGAATTTGCCCCGCCCGCTATTGCGGAAAACGTTTCCGTGGTTCCCCGCAGAATGTTAGCGTGCGCGTCGTAATACGAAAGATTGTAATTCGCGGTTGCCGCGTGGATAAAGACTTTCCGCGCTTCTTCGCTTCCGCCGTATTCTTCTATTAACTTCGACCACAAAAATCGCGCGGCTCTGAGTTTTGCTATTTCCATAAAAAAGAACGGACCGGTTCCGAAGTTCAGCTGCATTCTTTTTGAAATTTCGTTTATTGACAAACCGCGTTCGGAGAGGCGATAAACATATTCGTTAGCCGCGCTTAAAACAAAGGCGAGTTCTTCGACGGCGCTTGCGCCCGCGTCGGTAAAAGCGTTCCCGCCGATTGAAACCGCGCGCATCGGGGAACCGGCTTCCGCCAAATCTTTTATTGTTAACTCTATCTCGTCAAAAACGCTTTCGAGCGATATTTCCATCTTCCCTTCGAGCAAAAGAAAAACGAGCGGATCGGCGCCGAGCGTTCCTTTAACTTCCGCCGCCGGAATTTCGTTTTTTGCCAGATAACTTTTCAAAAAGAAATAAAACGGAAGCGGCGAAAATCCCGAATCAACAGAAAGCTGAAATTTTTTAACGTCCAAACCGAGAAGGGCTTTTTCCAAACCGTCGAGACTGAAAACCGATATTCCCATTATTTCACCGGCGTTGGAGAATTCTCCGATAGGATAAGTTCCCGTTTTCGAAAAATAATCGAGCGGAAGCGTAATGCAATTCTGCCCGTTGGAAAGCGCTTTGTACAAAAGCAGTTTCGACTCTCCTTTTTCCGCCGAGGAATATTTTTGCGCTATCGCCCATTCTTCGGAAAAATATCCGGCGGCGTTTTTATTTCTCAGGAAATCTGCAAATCCCGGAAAATCCTCTTTCGCTTTAACCTTCGCCAAATCGACGCGGGAATAAATCGGCTGAAGCGAAATTCCTTCGTAAGTTTTTGTAATTAACTTTTTTTCAAAATCGGCGCCTTTTAAATCGGCGATAATTTTCTCTTTCCAATCGTCATAAGTTTGCGGCGGAAAATCTTCCTTGAAACTTAACTCCCGCTCAAAAATGTTTTCATCTGCGCTCATCAAAACTCCGAAATACTTAGTATTTGTAAAACGAAACCTAATAAAAATTATCAAATCAATATTAAATAAAATTTTATGTTATAGTATTACAAGTTAAATCCTTCCCGATAAATGGAACATTCCGCTTTCGGAAAAACACCCCGACAAAAAGCATCGGGATAAATCGGGA
>JAADIR010000132.1:6378-23376 GCA_013151245.1 Chlorobiota bacterium | reverse complement strand
GGTTTGGCAATAGACGACTTCGCGCCGCGTCTCTCTTTTTTCTGGGCGCAGGGAATGAACATCTTTATGGAAATTGCCAAGATGCGCGCCGCGCGTATGCTTTGGGCGAAGTTGATAAAACAATTCAATCCGAAAAATCCAAAATCAATGTCGCTGCGAACGCATTCGCAGACTTCCGGCTGGAGCTTGACGGAGCAGGATCCGTTTAATAACGTCGTCAGAACATGCGTCGAAGCAATGGCGGCTGCTATGGGGCATACTCAATCGCTGCACACAAACTCGCTCGACGAGGCAATCGCTTTGCCAACGGATTTTTCGGCTCGCATCGCGCGCAACACGCAACTCTATCTTCAAGATGAAACTTTTATAACGAAGGTTATTGACCCTTGGGGAGGTTCTTATTATGTTGAAAGTCTGACTGACGCTTTGTTGAAAAGATCATGGGAACATCTTCGAGAAATCGAATCCTACGGCGGAATGACGAAGGCAATTGAAGCGGGAATTCCGAAGATGCGAATAGAAGAATCCGCCGCGCGGAAACAAGCGCGCATAGACAGCGGCGAAGAAATAATCGTCGGCGTTAATAAGTATCGCCCCGAAAAGGAAGAACCGCTTGAGATTCTTGAAGTCGATAACTCGGCGGTTCGCGAAAGTCAGATTAAAAGATTGAATGAAATCAAGCAAACGCGGGACGGCGCAAAAGTGGAAGCGGCGTTGTCCTCAATTACGAAATGCGCGGAAACCGGCGAAGGGAATCTTCTCGAATTAGCGGTAAACGCGGCGCGGGCAAGAGCGACGCTCGGCGAAATTTCCGACGCAATTGAAAAAGTAAGCGGGAGATTTAAAGCGGTGAACAGAACCATATCGGGAATTTACGGCGGCGAATATAACAGAAACAACGATCCGGTTTTTGAAGAAGTAAGAAAAATGACCGACGAATTCGCAGAAAAGGAAGGACGACGTCCGAGGATTTTGATTGCAAAAATGGGGCAGGACGGACACGACCGCGGCGCCAAAGTGGTCGCCACCGCGTACGCCGATTTGGGCTTCGACGTTGACGTTGGTCCCCTTTTTCAAACGCCGGAAGAAACCGCAAAACAAGCCGTGGAAAACGACGTTCATATTATCGGGATGAGTTCGCTTGCCGCGGGGCATAAAACGCTTTTGCCTAAACTCGTCGAGGAACTGAAGAAATTGAAGCGCGACGACATTATAGTTATTGTAGGCGGCGTTATTCCGGCGCAGGATTACGATTATCTTTTTCAACGCGGAGCTTTTGCTGTTTTTGGACCGGGCACAAAAATTCCCGAAGCCGCAAAAAAAATTATGGAAGAAGTAAACCGAAGATTTGTATAGTTAAAAATATGAGGCGCGGTTTTTCTTCCGTTTATATTCCGATTTTACTTGTCATTCCCGCATGTTTTTAGCGGGGATCCAAGACGCCGTAAAGGATTCCGGCTTCAAGCATACCGGATAAGCGTTTGTTTAATACAATCATAAACGTTTCATCATTAATCCGCGCTCGATAAATCCTATCTTAAATTTGAACTTTATTTCCGCATCGGCGCACGGTATTTGTTCGAAAAATATAGACGTACGAATCGCGCCAAAGTAATCAAACGGAATTTTAACGTTATCTGGATTGAATTTTAATTCAACTTAAGTTTTTGAGTTTTTATTCGATTATAATGTAGAATTAAAAAAAAGAGATACCGTTTAATTACTCCAATGTTGAAAGAGAACAAAATAAGTAAATATCCCCCCGCCGTTAAATCCGCAAAAAGGAAGTCGGCTTTGCTCGATTCGCTTCTAGCGCTTGTTTCATATAAAGTCCTTGTCAAATCCATTCAATGCCAAAGCAGATTGAATATATTTACAGCGTTGCTGATATAGATTTCTGTTTGGTTAATAATTGGACGACTAATATACATAACGCTGATTTCGAAAATTGTGTTGAAATATATATAGCGTAAATTCTAAAAAATTGATAAAAGGAGTTAATATGAACTGGCTTAAAAATCTAAAAATTAAGAGTAAAATATATTTACTTGCGGGATCGTTCTTTTTCATGCTACTTGTTATTATGTTTTTATCGTACTTAGACGACAGCGCGAAGCGGGACGTAATTTCCGCAAAGAACATTGGTTACAATATGCTGGATGCGAGACGCAGTGAAAAAGATTTCTTTGCGCGGAAAGATTTGGAGTATGTTGATAAGGTAAAAAAAGCGCATGAAAAAATTAAGAATATCGCGGCGGAATATTCAAATAATTCTAAAATGCAAGCGATTGCGCTTGCAGCCGATAATTATGAAAAACACTTTGAACATGCGGTTGATTTGGAAAAAGAACTCGGTTTAACCGAAGAAGAAGGAGCGCAGGGAAAGCTGCGCAAAAGCGTACATGAAGTTGAGAATATTGTGAAAAAAGCTAACAACAACTTTCTTCTTGTCGATATGCTTATGGCGCGCCGGAGCGAAAAAGATTTTATGCTGAGAGGCGGAGAAAAATATGTTCGTAAAGTTGACGCATCGGTTCAAAATTTAATAAATCATACCAACGCTTCAAATCTTCCGCGCCCAACAAAGGAACAAATTACAACTCTGATTAAAAATTACAAATCCGATTTTGATAAGTACGTCGAAAAAATTAAGGAGAGAAAAACGGCTGTTGAAGAGCTTAGAAAAGCCGTTCATAAAATTGAACCTTTGATTGCGGGGTTGGTGGCGTCAAACGAAAACTATTCCTCGTCTTTACAGAATATTAGTTTATTGATAGCCGTTTTAACCTTAATTTTGGGGCTTCTTCTTTCTTATTTAATTACTAAAATACTTACCGAGCCGCTCTTTGAGCTTACAAATTCGGCGGAAGCTTATACAAACGGCGACGTTAACGTAGAAATAAAAAATGATTCGAACGATGAAATAGGCGTGCTGGCAAGAATATTCAACCAAATGATTGAACAAATAAAACTGCAAATATCTTATTTGGAATATCTTCCTACGCCTGTATTAGTGATAGATAAAGAATTTAATCTTTTGTATATAAATAAAGTGGGGCAGGAATTAGTCGATAAAAATTTAAAAGAATGTCAAAAATATAAATGTTACGATCTTATGAACGCCGACCACTGCAAAACGGAAGATTGCCGTTTGCACATGGCAATGCAAGACAGACAAACTCACGGATCGGAACAAATAGCGCGCCCGAACGGACATAAAATGGATATTATGTACACAGGCTCGCCGGTAATCGATAATTCGGGCGAATTGCTCGGCGCGGTTGAGTTTGTAGCCGATATAACGGATATAAAGGACGCCGAAAAATATCTTGCCAAAAGCACCGGAGTTATTCTTAAAGCGATGCAATCCGTCGCCGACGGCGATTTAACCGTTAGCGTTACGGCGGAAAAAGAAGGAGATAATATCGCAAAACTTTTTGAAGCCTTTAATCACACTGTGCGGAATTTAAAAGAAATGACAAACCGTATTAAAGACGCGGTGGCGGCTACCGCAAGCGCAAGCGCGCAAATATCCTCGAGCGCCGAAGAGATGGCGGCGGGAGCGCAAGAGCAAAGTTCTCAAACTGCGGAAGTAGCGGCGGCAATGGAAGAAATGACCTCCACAATAGTGGAAACAAATAAAAACACCAACTCCGCAGCCGAAGCGGTAGGGAATTCTATGACGCTCGCTCAAGAAGGCGGAGAAGCCGTTAAAGAAACGATTCAAGAGATGGAAAGTATAGCCGCTGTGGTATTAACGGCGGCGAGCACAGTGAAGAAACTCGGATCCGAAAGCGAAAAAATCGGTGAAATTATCAGCGTGATAAATGATATCGCCGATCAGACAAATCTGCTCGCTCTGAACGCCGCAATTGAAGCCGCGCGCGCCGGCGAACAAGGACGCGGGTTTGCCGTCGTTGCAGACGAAGTTAGAAAGCTTGCCGAAAGAACCACAAAGGCGACAAAGGAAATTGCCGGAATGATAAACACGCTGCAAAGCGGCACTACCGAAACGGTCGTTTCAATTGAAAAGGGCGTCGAAGAAGTTGAAATCGGCAAAGAACTTGCGCAGAAAGCGGGAGATACAATGCTGAAAATTGAAGAATCATCCAATTTGGCGATGGACGTCGTTTCGCAAGTGGCTACGGCTAGCGAAGAACAGTCTGCCACAGCCGAGCAAGTGTCGAAAAATATTGAAGGAATAAATATGGTGGCTCAGGAATCGGCTTCGGGAGTGGAACAAATTGCAAAAGCATCGGAAGACCTGAATAGGCTAACTGAAAACCTTCAGCAGCTGATTGAACAATTTAAAGTTGAAGAGAATAATAATAATCAATACTTGCATAATCGGGAAGAAGGAATGCAGAAACAATTGAGCTATTAATAAAACAGACGGAAGATAATTAAAGAAATTATCGTATAAAAAAAACAGCCGGTCAATTAAAAAATTAACCGGCTGCCGTTTTTCATTCCGTTAAGGAATGTCTCCCCCATAACAAATAACGGAGCTTTATTTAAAAATAATAAAAAAATTTTGTAATGCAATTTTCCCTAAATCTCCATTTGAAAATAAAATAAAAACTTTGCCGGCGGCTCTATATATTAATCGGGGAAGTATTAAGATTTTCACTACATTTTCGATTATAATTTATAAAAATAAAACTTTTGGTTTAATATGAACGCTACGGTTTTAGTCGTTGACGACACTCCCGAAAATATCGGCGTTATAACGCCGACGTTAGAGCGGGCGGGGTATAAAGTTTTGGTTGCGCTTAACGGCAAGACGGCAATTGAGCGGGCGCAAATGGGAAAACCGGATTTAATTCTGCTTGATATTATGATGGACGGAATGGACGGTTACGAAACTTGCGAAAAATTGAAAGAGAACCCGCAAACTAAAAGTATTCCCGTCATCTTTATGACCGCGCTTGCGGACACGGAACAAAAAATTAAAGGTTTTAAGGTCGGCGCAATCGATTACGTTACAAAACCGTATCAAACCGACGAAGTTCTTGCCCGCGTAAATACGCACATTACCCTTAATCGTTTGCGCGAAGAATTAAAAGAAGCCAATGAACGTCTCGAAGAAAAAGTAAAAGAACGAACCGCCGAGCTGGAAAAAGCTAAAGAAAAAGCGGAAGCGGCGGACAGATTAAAAGGCGAGTTCCTAGCAACGATTTCTCACGAGATCAGAACTCCGATTAATGGAATCCTCGGACCCCTTTATTTTATTGAGGAAGAATGCGGCGCAATGAACGATTCTATAAAAGAGGACTTCAGCGCAATAAGAAGAGGCGCCGAAAGACTGATAAGAACGGTCGATTTAATTGTTGACGTTTCAAAATTTCAATCGGGAAATTGTAATTTTCAAAAAGAGAAGATAGATTTTCTGAGCGAAATAGTAATCCCCGCGGTTGAAAAATTCAAAGAAGACGCGGAGGAGAAAAATTTATATTTAACGTTCGAAAACGAAACCGATTCGGCGATAGATTATTTTGACGTTGAAGCCGCCGCAAAAATCATAAATGAACTTTTACGCAACGCTATCGGTTTTACAAAAGAAGGAGGAGTAACTATTCGTCTCTTCCGCGATGAAAACGATAAAATTTCGATCTCGGTTTCGGATACCGGAGTTGGGATTGAAATGGAAAATATCGAGAAAATTTTTGATGCGTTTTATCAGGAAGACCAAGGGTTAACAAGAAGTTTTGAGGGAAACGGATTGGGACTTACTTTGGTTAAATTTATTTGCGACGATCTTAACTGTAAAATAAAAGTCGTTAGCGAAAAAGGAAAAGGAACTACTTTCACAATTAAACTTCAGTGAAAAATTTTTGCCGATTAACTTTTTCCCCGATATTATTATCGGGTTTTTCCTTGCCTTGCGAATTTATTTCTTTTCTTTTTTTATTAAGAGTAATAAGTTTCATCTTTGTTTTATTGAAAATACTTTAATCTAAATTATAGGACTATCATGAAGAACATTCTTATTCTTGGAGCCGGGCAGAGCGCTCCTTATCTCATCAGATATTTATTGGACAGATCGGAAAAGAACGATTGGCGGGTTACGGTAGCCGATAAAAATTATGAATTGGCAAAAGAAAGAGTGAACGGAAATCCGCGCGGCGAAGCGATTGACTTTGATATTAACGATACTTATTTGCGGAACAAGTTAATTGAAAAATCGGATATCGTAATTAATATGCTTTCGCCTACGTTTCAATATATGGTTGCGCTCGACTGTCTGGAACATAAAACGCACATGATTTCGGCGTCTTACGAAAACAATCAAATTCCTTCGCTTCATAAAGACGCGCTAATGGAAGATATCTTGATATTAAATGAAATGGGACTTGATCCGGGAATCGATCACATGTCGGCAATGCATATCATCAATTCGATTCGAGAAAAAGGAGGAGTTATCAGTTGTTTTATTTCTTACGGTTCGGGAATTCCCGCTCCGGAAGTGCAGTCAAATCCGATGAATTACTGCATCACATGGAACCCGAGAAATGTTATAATGGCCGGCGAAACGGGAGCGCTTTATATGGAAAATAAAAAGATCAAAGTCCTTTCGCACAACCATGTTTTCAGGAGGACTTGGGACGTCGAAGTTGAAGGCGTTGGAAAACTCGAAGCCTATCCGAACAGAAATTCATTGATCTATCAAGATATTTTTAAATTGCATAAAGTTCATACGATGATACGAGGAACTCTGCGCTATCACGGCTGGAGCGAAACTTGGCATCAGATAATTCGTCTCGGAATTCCGAACGAGCACATGAGAATTCCCAATTTGAAAAACACTACTTACGAAGAGTTTACGCGTATGTTTATTCCGCTTCAAGGTTCGGGAAGCAACATAAAATCCCGCGTTGCAAATTATTTGAACATAAGTCCCACGGGAAAGATTATTCAAAATTTTGAATGGCTCGGGCTTTTCAGCGATAAAAAAATCGGCGAAAATTTGGAAACCCCGGCAAAAGTTTTAGAAAAAATTCTTCGCGAAAAAATGCCGCTGCCCGAAGGGCAGAGAGATATGGTAATTCTTCAGCATCAAATCGAAGCTGAATTCCCCGAACAGAAAAAGAAGAAAAAAATCATTAGCCGTTTGGTTGAATACGGCGAACCAAATGGAATGACGGCAATTGCTAAAACGGTCGGAATGCCCGCGGCTATTGCGGCGGAACTTGTTCTAACCGGAAAGTTGAAAATACGCGGCTGCCGAATTCCGACTCACCCCGACATTTACAAACCGGTTCTTAAAGAATTGAAAAAGAACGGAATCAAATTTGTTGAAAGAACAAAAACGGTGAAGTAAAACGTAACGTAGATTGCTTAGTCCCGACTCGTCGGGACGGGCAATCTGCGCGTGCGAATGATGTGTAAATTGTGTTAATAAATTATCTGCTTTTTCCCGACTCACAGATTGACCGTTCGGGACAAAACTCCTCACTAATAAATCTGCGTTATAACACCGTAGCGTAGATTGCTTAGCGAAGCGGGCAATCTGCGTAAGTAAATGATGTGTAAACCGCTTTAACAAATTCTCTGCTTTTTCTAAATCCACAGATTGACCGTCCCGATAAATCGGGACTATCAATCTGTGTTACAAATGGGAAAATTATATTACGATTGAAGTTTTTCCCGCAAGAGTTGATTTACCAACTGCGGATTTGCTTTCCCTTGCGTGGCGCGCATTACTTGTCCGACGAAAAAACCGATAACGCTTTCTTTACCCGATTTGTATTGTTCAACTTGTTTCGGGTTGTCGTTTAGAACTTGTTCTACAACATTTTCAATCGCGGATGAATCGGTAATTTGCGCGAGGTTTTCTTCTTCGACAATCTTTTCCGGCGGCTTTCGGCTTTCAAGCATTTTCGCGAAAACTTCTTTTGCGATTTTGCCGCTGATTGTTTTGCCGTTAATCAATTCAATCAATTTGCCGATGTTTTCAGGCGGGATGGATAATTTCTCAATCTCTATTTTGTTTTCTTTTAGCGTAAACGCAATTTCGCCCATCATCCAATTGCTTGCCGATTTGTAATCGGAAGTATTCTCAACAATATTTTCATAATAATCGGCGACGCCGCGCGACGCTGTGAGAAACTCCGCGTCGTATTGGGAAAGATTAAACTGCGTCATAAATCTGTTTAACTTTTCATTGGGCAATTCGGGCAAAGCGCTTTGGATTTCTTCAATCCAATCGTTGGAAATTTCAACCGGCATTAAATCCGGTTCGGGGAAATAACGGTAATCGTGCGCTTCTTCCTTTCCGCGCATCGGAACGGCTTCGTTTTTATCGGCGTTCCACAACAGAGTCTGTTGAACGATTCCTTCGCCGTTTTCAAGCGCTTCAATTTGTCTTTCAATTTCGTATTGCAGCGCGCGCTCCACGTTTCTGAACGAGTTCATGTTTTTTACTTCGGTGCGCGTTCCCAATTCGGTCGCGCCTTTTTTTCTGATTGAAATATTCGCGTCGCACCGGAGCGAACCTTCTTCCATGTTTCCGTCGCAGATATCGAGATAAGTTAAAATCCGTTTTAATTTAGAAAGATAAAGATACGCTTCTTCGGGCGTTCGCATGTCCGGCTCGCTTACAATTTCGATTAGCGGAACGCCGCACCGGTTAACGTCCACAAGCGTTTCGTCGCCTTGATCGTGAATCGATTTCCCCGCGTCTTCTTCCATGTGAATTCGCTTGATCGTAATTTCCTTTTTTTCTCCGTTCGATTTTTCAATTTCAATTTTTCCGAATTCGCAAATCGGCAATTCAAATTGAGAGATTTGATATCCTTTCGGCAAGTCGGGATAAAAATAATTCTTCCGCGCGAAGATTGATTTTTGGTTTATTGTCGATTGCGTCGCAAGTCCCATCAATATTGAGAAATCGACTACTTTCTTGTTCAATACCGGCAAAACTCCGGGATGTCCGAGACAAACGGGACAAACGTTTGAGTTCGGTTCGTTTCCGAATTCGGCGGAACAGCCGCAGAATATTTTCGTTTCGGTTTTTAACTGCGCGTGGACTTCAAGCCCGATAACCGCTTCGTATTTATCGCTCATCAATTAATCCGTCAAATAATTAAAGGCAAAGATAATAAAATTGAAAATTGAAAATGGAGAATGGAGAATTTATCTCGGCGCAGCGCAGCGAGACGGATTTATCTCGGCGTAGCGCAGCGGAGACGGATGAAAAATTTTCGGGATTATGATACAACTTTCAAAATAGTTGTTAAATCAAAAAAACATATTTTAACTTTAAGTTGAATGCATAAAACCGCTGAAGCTGTTGTTTTTAGTGACGTTTAACGTTTTAGTCCCTCTGCGCTAAAGCGCAGAACCAATATTAATCGATAAGATTTATTCAAATAATTCTCCATTTTCCATTGTCCATTCTCCATTAAAAAAAGGCGCAGCCGACTTAAAATCAGCTCCGCCTCATTAATCGCTAATCGCTTTACGCTTTTATTTTATTTAAGGAGAATCATTTTTTTGCTCGCTACAAATCCGTTAGCGCGAATATTGTAGATGTAAATTCCCGACGCGAGTTCAGACGCGTTGAAATTGATTTTGTAGCTTCCGGCAGATTTGTTTTCGTTAACGAGCGTAGCCACTTCGTTGCCGAGAATGTTGTAAACCTTTAGTTCGACGAAACCGTCTTTTGGTAAATCGTAAGCGATTGTCGCGCTCGGGTTGAACGGATTCGGATAGTTTTGATAAAGTTTGTATTCGGTCGGCAAACCGTTTTCCTCTCCGCCGTAGCCTATTCCGGTAATTCCGTCGGCGGTTACTTGGTTCATCGAGTTGTTATTTAAATCGTTGTAATCGGGTTGATTAACTTCGATGATTGACGCGTAATTTGTAATCGTAATATCGCGCGAAAGAGTTCCGGTAAATTTCACGTAGTTGAATTGTCCCGAGCCGGTCATGTTTTTGCAAATTACTTGACCGCTTACAATTCCCGACGGAAAATCGAGCGAAGCCCACGGCGCGAGAATCGACGCTCGGATATCAATGTTGGAAATTTTGATGTGTTTTGTTTTGTGGAAATTGAGAATCAGATTTTCATTGCTCGCTCCGGTTACTTGGAAATCGCCGCTCCAATCGATGTTGTCGCCTTCAACGTTAATCAATCCCACCGAACCTTCGGGAATATCCACCGTAAATTCAGTTGCGCCGGAAACTTCGTCTCCGTCAACGTAAAAAACATTCAATTCGGGTTCCGTGCCAACGAGTTTGAGATGCGACCATTCGAGCGTGTCGGTTCCCGTTTCCTCTAAAACGCTTATTTGATTTGAAAGATCTTTGAGATAATTTTTAGCCGCGTCAAAATCGATTACGTTGTCTTTGCGGATAGTTCCGTCGGCTAAATTCCAATGCGTCGTGTCAATAAAACTTCCGAATACGACGTTGCCGTTGTAAACGCGTCCGCTGTAAAAGGTCAGCTTTCTTCCTACAATCAGAACGTCTCCCGAATTTTCGGGAAGTTTATCGCCCACGCTGTAATTGGAAAGAACGGCGTTTTTCCCTACGGCGACTTTTCCTTCCGTATCTGCCGAGGGTTGATTTAAATCTTTTAAAACAAACAGATTATAATCTTCCGCCGGTCCAAAGCTGTAAGTCATCGCTCCGTCGTTTGAATAGTTTACGGCGGCAATTATTTCGAGCGTAGCTTCGCCGTTTCCGTAAACGTCGCCGACATTCCAAACTCCCGTGTCGGGGTCGTAATCGCCGTCGGCTGAAACAAAAGTTAAAATGTCGGGCAGCAAATCGAGCGCTTGAACGCCGGTTGCGGTAGTTTGTCCGCTGTTGGAAACGGTGATCTGATAAGTAACGTGATCGCCGTCTTTGACCGTAATTGTAGAACAAGTTTTTTCAATTGCGAGATCGATATCGTCGAACCATTCAACGTCGGCGCTTACTTCTTTTTCGGCGATAACCGGTTTGGCAATTACGAGTTTCTGTTTGCCGTCCGGGTTTGCGGCGTGATGATATTCCGTTCCGTGCGGAATTGTAATAACGCCGTGCGCCGTAATTGTGCAGTTTTGCGAGTTGGGCGTTAAAGTAATCGGTCCCGCAACGCCGGTTGCGTTGGTAACGACGGTCGTTTCGGAAAGCGTTCCGTCGGAAACCGAAAGAGTGATTTCCGCGCCTTCAACGGGCGAATCGACTTCGTTGTAAGTTTCAACGTAAAATTCTATCGGTTGTCCGGTAACAAAATCTTGGTCTTCGGGTATATTAATAACGAGCGTTTCAATCGGCTGAACGTCTCCGGCGTTTGCGTCGGCGTCGGCGATTATTTCAAGCGCGCGGTCGCGCAATTCTTCGTTGTCGCAGTTTTCCGCAATCAAGCCGTCGGAAAAATGCCAAATTGCAAGCTGCACCGCGGCGGCTTCTTTGTTTTCATCCAACGCGCCGTCGTACGGCAATTCTTTATAAGGATAATAATTGTTTAATATGTGAGTAATTTTTGAACTTGTAGGTTGAGCGTCGATATAGTCTGCGTTAAATTCGAGATAGTGATTTAGATCGATGCAGTAAAAATTTGCGTTTCCGCCGTCAACGGTTCCTTTAAAAGTTCCGGCGTAATAAATGCTTGGTTCCTGCGGCGGACATCCGAAATTGTATGTTCCGTGCGCAAGTCCCGTAATTTGAGCTACGCTTTTGCTGTCTTTGTCTTGTCCTTGAATTGAATTAAAAACCAGTAGAAATATCGAGAGCAATAAAATAGTAAATGAATTCCTTTTCATAATAACCTCCTTGTTAGACGCTTCCCTTTTAGGGTAAAAAATTCCTTTCATATTATCGACAAAAAATTGGCAAACTTTAGTTATTTTAAAACAACAAAGCAAAATTATTTGAGAATGAAATGAAAAACAACGTTTTAATTTTCGCGTCGAAACCGGGCGACGCCGAAATTGCGATGGGCGGAACAATTGCGAAGCTTTTATCGGTTAATAATTGCGCGCTAACGATAATTGATTTAACCGACGGCGGACTGAATTCAAAAAAGACGGTGGAAGAAAAACAGTTTGAGATTTCCGAAGCGAATAAAATTTTGGGAATTAAAAATCGGGAGAACGTCGGATTAAGAGAAAGAGAAATCAATCAAGGCAGGGAACTGACAAAGTTATTGGTTTCTAAAATAAGAGAAAATCAACCGGAAATTGTTTTCGCGCCGTTTGCCGGCGAAATTGACATTGATTCCGCGGAACTTGGAAGGGCGGTTGCAACGGCGGTTAGGCTTGCCGCCGAAGATGAATTTACGACGTTTGTTGACGATAACTTGCAGGACGCTCATTTAGTTCAAAAACTTTTTTATTTTTTTGTTGAATCGAACGGCGAACCGTCCTTTATTATCGACGTTTCCGAGAGTTTCGATTTGAAGATGGACGCGGTGAAAGCGTATATTTCAAAATTTACGAAGATTGATAAACCGGAAGCCCGGAAAGAAAATTCGGCGAAGAATTTTTTTGAATATCTTGAATCGAAAGGAAAGGTTTTCGGTTACGGAATAAACAAAAACTTCGGCGAACCGTTTTATGCAACGGAAAAACTTGAATTCGATATTGTCGGTTATTTGCAATCAAACGAAGGAATAGGATGGAAGTAGGAATTATCGGAACCGGATTGATGGGCGCGCCGATTGCGGAAAAGTTTTTGGAGAAGGGCGCGAAGGTTTGCGTATTCAACAGAACGAAAGAAAAAGCCGAACGCCTTGCAAATAAAGGCGCAAAAGTTTTTTCTACCGCGGCGGAGTTGATTGAAAACTGCGAAGTGATTTTTGTCGTTCTTTCCGACTATTGCGCCGTTTGCTCCGCTCTGTTCGAAAATGATTCGATAGATTTTAACGGAAAAATTATCGTTCAAGTAAGCACAATTTCTTCCGACGAGAGCGTTTTGCTTTCGGAAAGAATTGAAAACGCGGGCGGCGAATTTATTGAAGCTCCGGTTCTCGGAAGCATTCCGCAAATCAAAGCGGGAGAGTTAATTGTTCTTTTAGGAGGAAGCAAAGAGCGCTTTGAAAAATATAAAAATCTTTTCGAGCCGGTAAGCAATCAAATTCATTACATCGGAGAAATCGGGAAAGCGTCCGCCGTTAAACTCGCGCTAAACCAATTGATAGCCTCGTTGACCGCGGCGTTTTCAACGAGTTTGGGACTCGTTCTTAAAAGCGGCGCGGACGTTGAAAAGTTTATGGAAATTCTTCGCGCAAGCGCGCTCTACGCTCCGACGTTTGATAAGAAGTTGAATAGAATGCTCGAACGAAATTTCGACAATCCGAATTTTCCGGTAAAACATTTGCTGAAAGACGTCGGGTTGATAAAAGAGTCGGCTGAAAAAGAAGCGGTTAATTCGGAAGTTATTTCGGCGGCGGAATCCATTCTTCAAAAAGCGATTGAAATGAAACTGAGCGAAAAAGATTATTCGGCTCTTTTCAACGCCGTCGTTCCGCGCGAATAAAATTTGTATATTTGACGGTTAAAAAGATTTAAAAATCCGACGCGAACGGTTTTGATATTTATGCTTTCCAATCAGCGAAAATCATAAATGATCATAATTAATCGGCGTCCCATCGTGAGAAAAATGAAATCTGACGCGTTAAAACAATTTAAGTACGGACTGATTCTTCTCTTCGTAATTATTTTAATCGGAACGTTTGGTTACGAACTGATTGAAGAAGATTTCGATTTGCTCGAAAGCTTTTATATGTCCGTTATTACAATTTCTACCACCGGATTTAAGGAAGTGCATCCGCTTTCGCCTGCGGGGAAAGTGTTTACCGTGTTTTTAATAATTACGGGAATAGTAACCGTCGCCTATACCGGCGGAAAAGCGGCTCAATTTCTAATCGAACAAAAGGGATTTAAACAAAGAAAAATGGAAAAAAAGATGAACGGATTAAGCGATCATTATATAGTTTGCGGTTACGGGAGAATGGGCAAACAAATTTGCGAAGGACTTGAAGAAGCTAAAACCAAATTTGTGATTATTGAAAATAATCCGGTGAAAATATTGAATCTGGAAGAAAAAGGTTATTTCTTTGTGGAGGGCGACGCTACGAGCGACGACGTTCTGCAAAAAGCGGGCATTGAAAGGGCAAAAGGATTGGTAACCGTTCTCGATTCCGACGCGCAAAATGTTTTTACTTCTCTTTCGGCAAAACAATTAAACGGCAATATTTATTTGGTGGCAAGAGCGGTTGAAGACGGAACCGAACAAAAACTGATGAAAGCCGGCGCGGACAGAGTCGTGAAACCCTATGAACTCGGCGGTTTGCGGATGGTGCAGCTCCTATTGCGTCCCCGCGTAAGCGACTTCATTGATATTGTAGTGCGTAAAAAAGAAAGCGAAATTAGTCTCGAAGAAATTACGCTTACAAAGGATTCTTATATTGTAGGGAAAAAACTTTCCGAAGCCGATTTGAAAAAGAAATACAACGTAATGGTTATTGCCGTTTCGAGGGACGACGGCAAATTGATTTACAATCCAAGTTCCGACACGGTTTTCCGGCAGAACGATAAAATTATGGTAATAGGTCCGGCTAAAAAATTGGCTGAATTAAATGAAGCTATTTAATTGAAATGGAAAAGTTCAAGCGTTCGGTTCCGGTAATTATTCTTGCGGCGGTTTTCGTTTTTGCGGCGGCTTTATTTTCGTTTTATTTCTCTCTGAAAGAAAACCTTCCGGCTTACGACGGAAACTTTTCAACAAATAAAATAAACGGCAAAGTTGAAGTTTATCGCGACAGCGCGGGCGTTCCATATATTTTAGCTTCAAATGATAACGCCGCCGCCTTTGGGCTTGGATTTGTTCACGCGCAGGAACGGCTTTTTCAAATGGACGTTTTCAGAAGGGCGGCGGAAGGAAAGTTAAGCGAAGTAGTCGGCGGGTTTGCGGTTCGTTTTGATAAAATGTTCCGAACTCTCGGATTATATAAAGAAGCGGAAAAAGAATACGCCGCGCTTTCGCCCGAAAGCAAAGCGTATCTCGATTCCTACGTTGACGGAATAAATTATTTTATCGAAACGTCGCGCGGAAATTGGGGGGTGGAATTCGACTTGCTCGATTACAAGCCGGAAAAATGGAAACCGGCTCACTCTTTATCCATCGGCAAATTGATGGCTTGGGAGCTTAATATCGGCTGGTGGAGCGAGTTTGCGTTTATTCATATTGCGCAAAAAATAGGCGTTGAAAAAGCTTCGGAAATATTTCCCGGATATGAAAAAGAAACAGCAGAAACCGCGATGAATATTGACGATTCGATTTATAGAACGGATTTGGCTTTCCGTCGATTCTTCGGCTTCGAAGGAACGCACATCGGCTCTAACAATTGGGCGGTTAACGGAAATCTTTCCGCAAGCGGAAAACCTATCGTCGCCAACGATACGCATCTTGCGTTTCAACTTCCCGGACATTGGTTTTTTGCGGCGCTCAAGGGCGATGAGCTAAACGCTGCCGGCTTTACGATTCCCGGACTGCCCGTAGTTGAAATCGGGAAGAATGAATCAATTGCGTGGACGGCGACTAATTTGATGCTCGACGATACGGATTTCTATTTGGAAAAACTCGATTCGTCTCGAACTCATTACTTGCTTGACGGCGAATGGACGCCGCTTGAAATTACGAAAGATACAATTGCAGTGCGGGATTCCACCGATTACGTTTATAAAATTTACCGTACGCACCGCGGTCCGATTCTCTTCAGAGATCATCCTTACGATATTTTAAACGGCGGCGATGAAACCGGACTTCAACCCGTTTCAATCCGCTGGAATTTATATGATTTTCACAAAGGTTACGAATCGTTTTTTCTTATGAATAAAGCGCAAGATTGGGAATCGTTCAACGATGCGCTGAAAGATTACGCGGCTCCGGGTCAGAATTTTGTTTACGCCGATAAAGAAGGAAATATCGGTTATCTCGGCGCGGGAAAAATTCCGCTGCGGAAAAATAAAAACGTCGCTTTTATTTACGACGGGACGAATTCGGAAAACGATTGGAAAGGTTACGTTCCGTTTGAAAAGTCTCCGAGAATTTTTAATCCTTCCGAATATTTCATTGCAACGGCTAATAATCAAGTCCTCAAAAATTATCCGTTTCACATCGCGGATTTTTGGGAGCCGTCGTCGCGGATTGATAGAATTACGGAAATGTTGAACGCGAAGGATTCTTTTTCGGTCGATTATTTTGCGCGGATGCAGAATGATTTTAAATCCCTTTACGCAAAACAAATTGTCCCTTATATTTTCGCTGCGTTTGCAAATGAAAATATCGAAGACGAGAATATAAAAGTTTCATTGCGGCTTTTTGAAAACTGGGATTTTGTGATGAACGCCGAAAGTCAAACGCCTGCGATTTATTCTTTTTTCTTTCAGAAACTTCTTGAAAATATTTTCACGGACGAAATGGGCGGGCGGCTTTTCAAAGAATTTGTTTTCATTGCAAACGTTCCTTACCGAATAGTTGAAAAAATGCTCTTTGAAAATAACTCCGATTGGTTCGACGATATTCGCACGGAAGATATTGTTGAAGACAGAGATTTCATAATTCGTAAAAGCCTGCAAGACGCCGTAAAAGAACTTGAAAACCGCTACGGAAAAAATCCCGCCGATTGGCAGTGGGGAAAGATTCATACGCTTACATTCAAACATATTTTTCACGGACAAAATAAATTTGCGGATAATGTTTTAGATATTGGGAAATTTAAAATGAGCGGCGACGGAACGACGCTGTTCAATACCGAGTTTTCCTTTTCCGAACCGTACGAAGTTAAACTCGGTCCGGCGATGCGATTTATTTACGATTTCGCGCATCCTGAAAAAATTTATTTTACGCTTACCGCCGGAGAATCGGGGCATTTCCTAAATCCTTTCTATAAAAATATGACTCAAAATTGGCTGACCGGAAAATATTTTACGGTAGAAACCGATTTCGAAAAAATCAAAAAAAATAATATCGGAACAATTCGATTCACTCCTTAAAACTTTGCGT
>JAADIR010000132.1:0-6346 GCA_013151245.1 Chlorobiota bacterium | reverse complement strand
TTTCTCGCAGAGAGCGCAAAGATTTATTTCGCAAAGAACCGCAAAGTTTTGGGCGCTGAGTTTAGCTGTAAAATAATCGCTAGAAATTTGAAAATCCATAAATAGTTATGATTTTATGGATTAATGTTCCATAAATTAACATTAAAAACATGGAATAAGTAAATTTCATTTTAAATTCCAACTGACGGAGGGTGAGATAAAACGATAAAAATAGTGGTTCGTATTGTAGAAAAATTAAAACTATAATTCTTAGCGTTCTTTGAGGTTCTTCTTTGTGGGCTTTGCGTGAAATTGTTTCTCGCAGAGAGCGCAAAGATTTGATACGCAAAGAAACGCAAAGTTTTAACTATTGAATTTGGTTGTAAATTAGTCGCTACAAAAACCAACTTAAACCGAAATTCGTTATATTTAATTCTTATTGTAAAATAAATTTGAAAAAAAGAAAGACTAATGAATAAACGGCGGAAAATGAAGTTTTTTCATTCAACCATACATTCATTCAGCCATTCTTTCAATGGAAAGAAATCGTTAGTCTGATTCAACATTCTTTTAACGTTTGAAAAGGTAAAAATGAAAGTAATAGAACATCTGCAAAAAAGAACCGGAACGCTGATCAGTTTCGAAATTATTCCGCCGAAACGGGGCGGCAACATCAAACAATTGTTGAACGTTTTGGAAGATATAGTAAAGTTCGAACCGCCGTTTATCGATATTACAAGTCACGCCGCCGACGTGGTTTACGAAGAAACTTCTTCCGGCGACTTTCAGGTAAAAGTAAAAAGAAAACGTCCGGGAACGCTCGGAATCTGCGCGCTGATTCAAAACAAATACGACGTCGACGCCGTGCCGCACGTAATTTGCGAAGGTTTCACGAAGGAAGAAACCGAAGATTTTTTAATTGAATTGCACTATCTGGGAATCGACAACGTCCTTGCTATTCGCGGCGATACGACCACTTTCAAAAAGCCGATGAAGTTCGGACGCTCAAGAAACAATTATGCGCTCGATCTCGTTAAACAAATTACGAAAATCAACAAAGGAAATTATCTCGAAGAATCTCTTTTGGACGCGGAGAAAATGGATTTCTGCATCGGAGTAGCCGGTTATCCGGAGAAACATTTCGAATCGCCGAACCTTCACGTGCAGGCGCAATACACAAAACAGAAAATCGACGCCGGCGCAGATTATATTGTAACGCAGATGTTCTTCAACAATCAAAAATATTTCGACTATCTGAAAATCTGCGAGGATACGGGAATAAAAGCGCCGGTTATCCCGGGAATAAAAATATTAACCAGAAAATCGCACGTCAATAACATTCCCAAAAATTTCTTTATCGATATTCCCGAAGAATTATCGGGAGAAATTTCGGAAGCGAAAGAAGAACACGTTCTTGAAATCGGCGTTAACTGGGCGGCTAAACAAGTTGAAGGGTTGCTGAACAGAAATGTGCCCGCAATCCATTTTTACATTATGCAGGATTCTACGCCGATCAAAATGTTAATGAAAAAATTACATTATTAAAAAGAGCAATTATGGAAAGAAAGCTTAAAATACACGCGCCGCGCGTAAAGAAAATAAGATGGGGAGTCGCCGGTTGCGGCGGGTTTGCCGAGAACAGTTTTTTGCCGACGCTGCAGCAGTTGAAAAGAAGCAGACTCGTTTCCGTTTACAGTCATGATCTCAATCGGGCGGAAAACTTAGCGGGGAAATTCGGAGCGGAAAAAGGGTACGACGATTTCTCTGAATTTTTGAAATCGGATTTCGACGCGCTCTACATCGGAAGCGTCAACGCGGATCATCATTGGCAGACAATTGAAGCCGCTAAAGCGGGAAAACATATTCACTGCGAAAAACCGCTGGCGTTAAATTCCAAACAAGCCGAAGATATGGTTAAAGTTTGCGAAAAGAATAAAGTTTTTCTTTCCGTAAATTACACTCACCGTTTTCATCCGCTCGTTTCAAAAGCGCGCGAATTTATAATCGACGGAATGATTGGAAGAATCGTTAATATTAATGCGTCGTTCAACATAGATTACGCGCCGTGCAACAATTACAGATTTCAAAAAGAAAAAAGCGGCGGCGGAGCTTTGCGAGATTTGGGAACTCACATGCTCGATATGCTCCGTTACTTCGGCGGAACGATTACCGATATCAACGGATTTATCGACAACGTGATTTACACAAGCGAAGTTGACGATTTTGCATCGGGACTAGTCAAATTCAAAAAAAGCGGCTACGGATATTTCAACGTTTCTTATAACGTAAAAGAACCGCTCAATAGAATAGAAATTTTAGGCTATAAAGGAACGCTCGTTCTCGAAAATATAATCGGCTCCCATCAAAAAGCGGGAAAACTAATAATTAAAATCAACGGACAGAAACAGTTTGCGTTTAGGAAAAAATCGAACAAACTGCTTTTTGCTTTGCGCCATTTGCAGAAATCGTATCTCGAAAACACTCCGCCTGAAAACTCCGGGAAAGACGGACTTGAAAATATGAAGTTGATGGAAGAATTGGAGAAAAAATGTCGTTAAGAGCTGAACTTGTTGAAGCGTGCAGGAAAGTTTACGAAAAAGATTTTGTGGCGGCGTACGCGGGAAATCTTTCGGCGAGAATAGACGCCGAGAGAATTTTAATAACGCCTTCCGGCAAGTGCAAAGGAGAAGTTGCGGAAGACGATTTACTCGTGATTGACAATTACGGAAATCTCGTAGAAGGAAAAGGAAAGGTTTCCACAGAGGCAAAGATTCACCTGTTGGCTTACAATAAACGAGACGACGTTAATTCGGTGATTCATTGCCATCCGGTTTACGCCACGGGAATAGCGACGTCCGGCGAAGGAATGACGACGCCGGTTTTCCCCGAAGTGGTACTCGGCTTGGGAAAAATACCGCTCTGCAAATATGCAACGCCGTCAACCGAGGAACTGCCCGAATCGATGAAGCCGTATATCGAATATTCTTGGGCGATGCTGCTCGAAAATCACGGCGCGGTTACTTTCGGAGCCGATATTCAAGGCGCATATTACAGAATGGAGCTTCTCGAACATTCCGCCAAAACCCTTTACGCGGCGCGGACTTTCGGAAGAGAGAAAACAATTCCTTTACTCAAACTGAAAGAACTTTATTCCATCGCCGAAAAAACCTACGGAATAAGAATTGACGGGCGGGCTAGGATGGATTATTAAGTAAAATGAATACGCGTCATAAAATCATATTTGGAAACTCTATGAATATGAGCGAATTGGAGGATGAAAGTATTCATTTTATTGTGACTTCGCCGCCTTATTATAATGCGCCGTTTGATTATAAAGGGTTGTTTGAAAACTATGACCAGTATTTTGGGGCGCTGAAAAAAGTAACAAAAGAATCATTGTCCACTGATACGAAAGCTACTATAACAATCGAAAATTATCTTGGCGGGAAGTATTATTTTACGACGGATGAAATCAAACTGAAAGATAGTAATGTATATTTGATTGAAGGAAAACATTCAAGAGCGGAGTTCCTTCCGAGCATTGGAGATATCAAAGACGGTTTGTTAAAAATGATTCTTTATTCAAATTTAAAGGATGTTCTCGTTGACGGAGAACCTATGAAATCAGTCCCCGTTCTTAAATTAACTTCTCCGAAAATTTCAGGTTCTTTTTCTTCAAATAGTAATGAAGAAAAACTAGATGATTTCTTTCAACTAAATAGTTTTTCAAAAAGACAAAAAAGGACGATCGAAAATTTTGTTGAAGAATCGCGAATAAATAATTTTTTAGTTTTAATTGAGCGTTCAAATTAAATGATAAAAAGTCCGTTAAGATATCCGGGAGGGAAAAGTCGCGCCGTCAAAATTATTGCGCCGCTTGTTCCTTCGTTTGACGAGTTCAGAGAACCTTTTCTCGGCGGCGGTTCGGTATATGTTTATTTTAAACAAAAGTTTCCGCAAAAAAAGTTTTGGATCAATGATATTTACCGGAATCTTTATCTTTTTTGGAAAGAAACGCGCGACGATGTTGACGATTTAATAAAACAAATTGTAGAATGGCGAGAAGAATATAGCGGCGAAGAAAAAGGGAAAAAACTCCATCGTTTTCTAATTGAAAATATTAATGAGTTTGACGATTTGAAAAAAGCGGCGGCGTTTTTTGTTTTTAATAGAATAACTTTTTCCGGCACGTCCGAAAGCGGAGGATTCTCAAAAGCGGCGTTTAATAAAAGATTTACGGAGTCCAGTATTCATAGGGTTAAAGCTCTTTCGTCCGTTTTAAAAGGAACTGAAATAACGAACTACGATTATGAAGACGTTCTAAGAGCCGAAGGCGAAAATGTTTTTATTTTTCTCGATCCTCCGTATTTTTCCGCTACTAAATCCGCATTATACGGTAAAAACGGGAACCTGCATAAAGAATTTGATCACAAGAGATTTGCAAGCGTATTAAAAGAAATAAAACACAATTGGCTTATTACTTACGACGACAACGAATATATAAAAGATTTGTTTTCGTTTGCGTATGTTAACGAATGGGATTTAACCTACGGTATGAGGAACGTTGGAGAAAACGGAAACCAAAAGGGAAAAGAATTGTTCATCAGTAATTATCCTATAGTTGTAGATTCAACAAAAGAAAAAACGCTTTTTGATGAAACGGAATTCGAGCTGCAAAAGAATAAAAATAACCTTGTTATTGGCATATAAGAATTTGAATTTTAATGAGTAATCAAAACACAAAAATAGTTTTACTTCTCGGAGGAATCTCGTCCGAAAGGGAAGTTTCTAAAGAATCCGGCAAAAGTATTTACAACGCTCTCGTTGCGTTGGGATATGACGTAAAGATTATCGATCCGGGTTACGGTTTGAATCAGCCGGATAAGCCCGATGATTTTTTTGCCGCGGATGATTTTGCCGAAATCAAAAAGGGAAATATTCTCGATTCGATTCAAAGAGAAGAATTTGAAAAAGCCGATTTGGTCTTTCTCGGATTGCACGGGAAATACGGCGAAGACGGAATTATTCAATCTTTGCTTGAATTAAAAGGATTGAAATATACCGGTTCTAACGTGAGGGCAAGCGCGGTTGCGATGGATAAAAACCTTTCCAAAATTTTATTCGAACAAGTTTCCGTTCAAACGCCCGAATGGTTTGTCGTCGATGAATCGGAAATCGACGAAGAGTATATCGTTGAAAGAATAAACGGCAGCGTCGGTTATCCGTGCGTAATTAAACCGAACGATTCCGGCTCCACAATCGGACTTACAATCTGCAAATCGGAAAGCGCGGTAATGCCAGCTTTGAAAAAAGCCGCCGAATTATCTAAAAAAATATTAGCTGAAAAGTTTATAGCCGGACGCGAGCTGACGGTGGGCATTCTGGACGACAACCCGCTTCCGGTTCTTGAAATAGTTCCGAAAAAAGGTTTTTACGATTACGAAGCAAAATACGGCGAGGGAATGAGCGACTACATTGTTCCCGCCGAGATTCCCGAACAGTTGGCAAAAAAAATGCAGACCGAAGCGTTGGCGGCTCATAACGCGCTTGGCTGCTCGGTTTACAGCCGAGTGGATTTCCGACTTTCGCCCGAAAACGAATATTACTGTCTTGAGGTTAACAACCTTCCCGGAATGACAAGTCACAGTCTCGTTCCGATGATGGCGGAAGCCGTAGGAATAAGCTTCGCCGAATTGATCGACCGGATTGTTAAACTTTCATTGAGATGACGAAAAAAAAGAAAAATAGCAAAAAGAATTCGAAAGCGCTTTTGGCTCTTCTTATGATTTTAGTGTTCGTTCTTTCGGCGGCTTACGTTGTTTTTAACAACAGAGGTTTGTTGAAATATATCAGCTTGAAAAAAGAATACACAGCGCTGCAAGAACAAGTGAAAAAAGCGGACGAAAAAAATAAATCGCTCCGCGCCGAAATCGATTCCTTAAAAACGAGCGACGTGAAAATTGAGCAAGTCGCCCGCGAGAAATACGACATGCATTTTCCCTCCGAGACGGGAATTAAAGTAAAGGAAAAATAATTCCCGTGATTTCCCGAAACCAAATACCGCAGCAACCGTTAGCAGAAAGAATTCGCCCGAAAACTTTGGAAGATTTCCAAGGACAATCGCATCTCGTCGCGAAGGGAAAACCGATCAGCCAAATGATTTCATCGGATACTATTCAATCGTTTATTTTGTGGGGACCGCCGGGAACGGGGAAGACAACAATCGCTCAGATCATTTCGGAACAAACAGGAGCCGAGTTTTTTAAAATAAACGCAGTCGCTTCGGGCGTGAAAGATATACGACAAATAATAGAAATCGGCAAACAAAATATTGAATACGGAAAACGGACGATTCTTTTCATCGATG
>JAADIR010000160.1 GCA_013151245.1 Chlorobiota bacterium | reverse complement strand
GCAAGAGGACTTTCCAGCGGAATTTATATTTACAGAATTCAATCCGGCAACTTTACCGAGAGTAAGAAGATGATACTTTTAAAGTAAGAGGTAAGAAGTAAGAGGTTAGAGGTTGTTGGCGCGGGCGGTTTTCAATTGTTCGCGCTTTTTTTTAACCATATAAAGTTTATAATGAAATATAAGACTAACTCTGCGGTTCTCTTTGCGTCCGTCGAAAGCGGATTGCGGGAAACGGTTCGGGAGGGCGGATGGATTATAATCTTCGCTAATCGGCGGATGCTTACAAAAATCCGTGTGAATAATACGAATAAATGCGGAAGCGTAAAGCGTAATTTGTACTATTATTCGGATTGCAAATAATAATTATATTATATTGATTTACACATCCGCAATAGATAAATTTAAACATTCATCTTTTCAACTAAATGTGGCATAAATGGGAACTAATAATTTATCGGCTAAAATAACCTTAGCGGCGCTTTTTGTATATGTTGTTCTTTTCGAATTCATTTTGCCGCCGATAAAAATAGTTCCTGTTCCTTCGGAACTGCCTAACGTTTTGACTTCTTTGTTTGCCGATTATCATCTGCTTTTTGCTTTCGGAAGCTCATTGTTAGCGGTATTATCGGCTATTTTATTTTCCGCGTTTTTATTATTTCTCTTTTCAAAAAATATCGCTCAAATTATTGATAAATATAAAACTTCAATAAAAGCGCTGAACGGAATTAGATATTTGACTTTAGTTTCGGTCGCCGCTCTTTTCGCTTTGTGGTTCGGCGATTCTTTGTATGCGGAATTGATTGCGGTTTTTCTGTTTTTCTTTTCGGATATGTTTTTTACGGCGCTCGATAAATCGGCTGGAATTAATTCGGCGTATATTGACGCCGCGCTTGGGCTTAAGATTAGCGAAGATAAAATTTATAAAGAAGTTTATTTCAAATCCCTTTTGCCGTTTATACGGGACAAGCTTACTTCTCTTCATCTGTCTTTGTGGGCGTTTTTGTTGATATATGAAATTTTTGCCGGAGAGAATCTGGGCGCAATTTTTAAGATGATTGCAATTTATTCCGATTATTCGGCGCTTTTTCTTTTTGTAATAATTCTCGCTCTTATGATTTTCATTTTGAATTATTTGCTTCAAACTTTAATTGATAAAACTATTTTTTGGAATAACCGATGAACGAAAACGCCGCTGTGGAAATAAAAGATTTATCAAAAAAAATTACTTTGCCGGAAGGCGCGGTAAAAAAAGGTTTCCAAAATTTAACCGCCGATTTTCCGTCCGGTCATATTACTTCGGTTTTTTCCGAAAACAAATTTTCGTCGGAGGTTCTGCTAAAAACAATTTCAGGAATAATTTCTCCCGACTCGGGTTCAATTCAAACAAAAGGAGAAGTAATTTATATTCCGGCAAAAGCGTCGTCGTTTCCGTGGCTTACCGTTAAAGAAAATATTTTATTTGACGCGAAAGGAAAAAGCGAAGATGAAATTGCCAAAATAATTGAAGCGGTCGGACTCGAAGGTTATGAAGACCATCATTGCGATAATAAAAGTCTCGGATTCCGCGCCAGAATTGGGCTTGGGCGCGCGCTAATCCGCAAACCCTTAGTAATTGCGGTTGACGACATATTTGACGAGATGGATAAAAAAACAAAATATGAAATATTGGAACTGCTTAGAAAAATTAGTCGGGAAACAAATCAAACGTTTATCATTGCAACGGGAGACGTTTTTGCGGCTATTTTTGTAGCCGATGAATTTTATTCTATGAATGAAAAAGGCGCGCTTTCGGAAAAGGTCGGCGTTACTTTTAACGCGGAGAGAAACAGCTCTCTGCTTGTATCCGAAGAATTTGCCGAAACCGTTAAGAAAGTTACTCTCATAAATAAATAGTCAAACTGTTCTTATTCAACGGAAAAAATTATGAAGGAAAAATTCGAAAAATTATTGCGGCTGAAGGAAGAGGCAAAACTCGGCGGCGGCGAAAAAAGAATTGAAGCCCAACACGCAAAAGGAAAATTAACCGCCAGAGAAAGAATTGAATTGTTGGTCGATCCGGGATCGTTTGATGAGATGGATATGCTGGTAAAACACCGCGCAACAAATTTCGGGATGGACAAGAAAAAGTTTTTGGGCGACGGCGTGGTTACCGGTTTTGCAAAAATCAACGGAAGACCGATTGCGCTTTTCAGTCAGGACTTTACGGTTTTCGGAGGTTCTCTTTCCGAAGCTCACGCCGAGAAGATTGTTAAACTTATGGATATGGCATTGAAAATAGGCGTTCCGATTATCGGACTGAACGATTCCGGCGGAGCGCGAATTCAGGAAGGCGTAGTCAGTCTCGGCGGTTACGCGGATATTTTTCTGCGGAATACTTTGGCTTCCGGCGTTGTGCCGCAAATCTCCGCAATACTTGGTCCGTGCGCCGGCGGAGCCGTTTATTCGCCCGCAATCACCGATTTTGTGATGATGGTCCGAAATTCAAGTCACATGTTTGTAACCGGTCCGAACGTTGTTAAAACCGTTACGCACGAGGAAGTTTCCTTTGATGATTTGGGCGGCGCAGATACGCACATGAGAAAGAGCGGAGTCGCTCACTTTGTTTACGACAACGAACAGGAAATGTTCGAAAACATCCGTCGCCTTGTGGATTTTATTCCTCTTAATTGGAAAGATAGAGCGCCGGAAAAAGAATTCGATTTTGAAAAAGATTTACATCTTCCGGAACTCGACGACATTGTTCCCGAAAATCCCAATAAACCGTACAACATGAAAGAGATTGTCAATCTGCTTTTAGATGACGGAGACTTTTTGGAAGTACAGTCCGAATTTGCTGAAAATATAATAGTCGGTTTCGGTCGCGTCGGCGGAATAAGCGTCGGCGTTATTGCAAATCAGCCGAACGTTTTTGCGGGAGTGTTGGATATTAACGCGTCAATAAAGGGCGCGCGCTTCATTCGTTTCTGCGACGCTTTCAACGTTCCGCTGCTTGTGTTGGAAGACGTTCCCGGCTTCTTACCAGGAACGGAGCAGGAATGGAACGGCATTATTAAGAACGGCGCTAAACTCCTTTTTGCCTTTGCCGAAGCGACCGTTCCTAAAGTTACCGTAATTACGCGGAAGGCATACGGCGGCGCGTACGACGTTATGAATTCCAAACACATTAGAGGCGATTTTAATTTTGCGTGGCCTACTGCGGAAATTGCCGTGATGGGACCAAAGGGCGCGGTTGAAATAATTTTCAGTAAGGAAATAAAAAGCGCTGAAAATCCGGATGAAGAAATGCGGAAGAAATTAGATGAATATACGACCCGGTTTGCCAATCCATACATTGCCGCCGAACGCGGTTATGTTGACGACGTAATTTTGCCTTCGGAGACGAAAATTAAATTGGCGAACGCCTTTCAGCTTTTGAAAACAAAGGTTGACGTCAACCCGAAAAAAAAGCATTCGAATATTCCGTTGTAGCTGAGGGGAACAATTTGACGGAAATTCTGTGTAATTAAATAATTTAAAGAAAATCAGTTCTTAAAATTTATAAAGCAGTTTTTAATAGAATTTTGTAATTTGTAATGTTTGAAAAGAATTAGGGGATAGAAGATGAGGAAGATTGTTTTATTTTTAATGTTTCTGCCGTTTTTAATCAATGCTCAAGAGTTAGACGCAACCGTCTCGGTGAATTTTGAGCAGCTGCCTACTCAAGTAAAAGATCAGGTGCGAAATTTTGAGAGCGCGATTTCCGATTATCTGAATAATACTCAATTTACCGAGGATACATGGGAGTGGGATAAAATTACATGCCATTTTAATATTTTCTTTACTTCCGGCAGCGCAACAAGTTATTCGGCGCAGGTTGTAATAACAAGCCAGCGTTCCGTTGAAGGCTCGCAGAAAAAATCATTGATGTTAAATATCATGGACCCGATCTGGAATTTTACTTACGAAGACGGACAGTCGATGTACTTCAAACAAAGCGACTTCGATCCTTTTTTAAGTTTCCTCGATTTTTACGCCTATCTTATTATCGGCTTCGATTCCGATTCATACGATCCGCTCGGCGGAAACCCGTGGTTTTCAAAAGCGTTGGAATTGACGGCGCGCGGAGCTTCCAGCCAAAGTAAACAAGGATGGGAATACAAAAGTTCGTCCTACAACAAACGCGCTTTGGTTGACGATTTAATGAACGCAAATTACCAGCAGTTCAGAGAAGATTATTTCGACTATCATTTCAACGGGCTTGACCTTTACGCAAAAGATAAAAAAACCGCGCAGGCTAATATTGTCAAACTGATTAACGATTTGAATCAAAGAAGGGGACAAATCAATCCGAGGAGCGTTTTGCTGCGAGTCTTTTTCAACGCAAAAGCCGGAGAAATTGTTGACTATCTAAAGGATTATCCTGATAAATCAATATTCGAAACTTTAATTCGAATCGATACCGCCAACACAACAAAATACCGCGAGGCGATGGAAGGAAAATAAAATTAATGGACAATGGATAATTGAAAATTGATAATTTTTTTTCGGAGTTAAGCGAGAGCGCAATCTTTTTTTTTATTAGCGGGGCTGCGCTTTATCCCTATTTTACCATGATTGTAAAACGAACGCGCTTAATTCTATCGAGTGAATTTGTATACTAAACACAATTTTGTTTTCGAAGAACTAAATTCAACGTCATTACGAGGAATGTTTTTTATGACGAAGTAATCTGTTGAACGGAGACTAAAATTAACAGATTGCTTCTTCCGACAAAGTCGGAATCGCAATGACAAGTTTACGGAATCCGAAAACCACTTTGATTACAGTAAAAAGGCAGTTAGTTTTAAACAATTTTTTTCGCGTCATTAATATTTAATTTTAATAACATTTAGTTCTTCGTTAATTTTTTTTTATTTTGCCGAAATCATTTTATCTAATGGGGGAATTCCAATGAAAAAAGCTCTTACTTTATTCATTTTGTTTTTGTTAGTCATAACATTTTATGCTCAGGTAAAAAAACATCCGTGTTCTGCGGCAAGTATCGAAAGAAAGAAAAGCCTAATTGAAAACGAAACTCCGTATTATCCCGGAGACGCATTTATTGACGTTACTTATTATTTTTTAGATTTAAATATTACGTCTTCGCCTGACTATTTAACGGGAAAGGTTAGAGTAGATTTTCAGCCTTCAGGCCTCTTGTCTTTAACAGAGGCTTTCCTTGATTTAAGCGATAACATGACGGTAGATTCCGTCAAATTAGGAGGCGTAAACGCCGTCTTTACGCATAGCGACAATAAAATAAATATTACCCTTGATCATTCTTACGGACAGGGCGAAACGGTTTCCGTTATAATCTATTATCAAGGAGTTCCCAGCGGCGGCGGTTTCGGGAGTTTTGAATTTTCTTCGCACAACGGAGACCCTGTTATTTGGTCTTTGAGCGAACCTTATGGAACGCGCGATTGGTTCCCGTGCAAAGACACGCCGGGCGATAAAGTCGATTCTTCCGACGTTTGGATTACGGCGGATGATTTTTTTGTCTCTGTTTCTAACGGAACTCTGGAAGCGGTTGAAACAAATCTCGACGGGACAAAAACTTACAAGTGGAAAAATCATCATCCAATCGCGCAATATCTAATTTCAATTGCAATGACTAATTATGAATTATATCAAGTCCCATGGGAATATTCATCCGGTAATTTTATGAGCGTGGATAATTACAATTATCCCGAAAATCTCGACTCTTATCGCGAAGGGCAACTCGATAAAGTTCCGACAATGCTTCAAGTCTTTTCCGATAAATTCGGAATGTATCCTTTTGTCGATGAAAAATACGGGCACGCGGAATTCGGCTGGAGCGGCGGAATGGAACACCAGACGTGCACATCGCTCGGCTATTACGGAACTTCAGTAATTGCGCACGAATTGGCGCACCAATGGTTCGGCGATAAAATTACCTGCGCCGATTGGCATCACATTTGGCTTAACGAAGGATTTGCAACTTATTTGGAAGCGATTTACGACGAATCTCAAAACGGATTTTCGGCTTATCAAAACGATATAGCTTCCGAAATGAATTCCGCGCGCTGGGCGAACGGTTCAATTTGGGTGGAGGATATTTCCGACGTCAACGAAATTTTCGACGGCTCAAGATCTTACGCGAAAGGCGCCGTCGTTCTTCATATGCTCCGCGGTATTTTAGGGGACGACGCTTTCTTCGACGCTATGAACGCGTACGCAAACGATCCCGATCTTTCCTATTCCGCCGCGACAACTGAAGATTTTCAAGCGGTCGTAGAAGAAGTTTCCGGTAAAGATTTGGAATACTTTTTCAGCGAATGGATTTACGGCGAGAATTTCCCGAGCTACAGCTATCATTGGAGCTACGCTGAAAATAACGGTCAATATGACGTGTGGGTTTATATTAATCAAGCGACTAACTCTAATCCCGTTTTTTTTACAATGCCGATTGAATTTGATATTACTACGACAAAGGGAAACAGCTACAGAACGACTGTTTTTAACGACATGCAGGAACAGAATTTATTTTTAATGACGGTTAACAATCCGCCTACCAACGTTACATTCGATCCCGACAATTGGATTTTCAAAGACGCGCAATACGTTCCCGTTGAACTGACCGCTTTTTCCGCCGACCAAAAAGACGAGTCGGTTTTGCTTAATTGGAAAACGGCGACGGAAACAAACAACAAGGGATTTTTTATTGAACGAAAATCTTCTTTCGTTCAGACAAATAGCGGGTGGACCGAAATCGGTTTTGTAGATGGAAACGGAACCACTTCGGAAAGGCACGAATATATTTTTAGCGACGACTCGCCGCTTTTCGGAATTCAGAAATACAGACTTAAGCAAGTGGATTTCGACGGCTCTTTCGATTACAGTAAAATTGCGGAAGTGAACTTTGACGCTCCGCTTACTTTTGAACTCGAACAAAATCATCCGAATCCGTTCAATCCGTCAACTCAAATATCTTACACGCTTCCTTTCGGCGGAGATGTGAATCTTACCGTTTACGACATGCTGGGAAACAACGTTGAAACTTTGTCCGAAGGTTTCAAGCCGGCGGGAAAACATACTGTTGAGTTCAAACGAAACGACAGACTTTCAAGCGGCATTTATGTTTACACGCTTAAAGTCGGCAAATATTTTGAATCGAAAAAAATGATGCTTTTAAAATAGTTTAATGCCGTCGCTTTAATTTCGAATAATTTCCTTTAACCGTTGCGCTTGTCCGATGAAATAGAGAGTTTTCTTTGAATCACATGCAACTTTTGTTTAGTTTTAT
This sequence comes from Chlorobiota bacterium, assembly GCA_013151245.1. Lineage (GTDB taxonomy): Bacteria > Bacteroidota > Ignavibacteria > Ignavibacteriales > Melioribacteraceae > JAADIR01. Next base: position 9,747 of record JAADIR010000160.1, on the reverse strand, counting down.
TTTATAAAAAGATAGATTTGTTTTCTTATCTCAATAGAAAAAACGCATAAGTCGTCTGCAAAATTACGATACGGAAAACAAACGGTTTTTCAAACATCAAAATTAGAGGAGATTATTATGGGAACGCTAAAAGGCTCAAAGACCGAGCAAAATTTATTGAAAGCTTTTGCGGGAGAATCTCAAGCAAGAATGAGATATGACTATTTTGCAAAGCAAGCTAAAAAAGACGGTTTGGAACAAATCTCCGCAATCTTTGCAGAGACTGCATTAAACGAAAAAGAACACGCAAAAAGATTCTTTAAATTTTTAGAGGGAGGACCGGTAGAGATTACAGCTACTTATCCCGCCGGAATAATCGGTACTACTTTGGAAAATCTGAAAGCCGCCGCCGAAGGGGAAAACGAAGAATGGACGGAGCTTTATCCCGAATTTGCTAAGATTGCTAGGGAAGAAGGATTTACCGAGATTGCAGTCGCTTTTGAAATGATTGCAAAGGTTGAGAAAGCGCACGAAGAACGATATACAAAATTATACGGCAATCTTGAAGCGGGAAAAGTATTTGTATCCGACGGAAAAATTATTTGGAAGTGCAGAAACTGCGGATACCTGCACGAAGGAACTTCCGCCCCGCAAAAATGTCCCGCATGCCTGCATCCGCAGTCTTATTTCGAAATCAAAGAAACCAATTATTGATAAATATTACGAAGACGCCGGGGAGCGTTCCCCGGCGTTTTCATCTTATTAGCGAATTGAAATTGTTAAATGTTTTTATTTTTTTTGTTATCCGCTCTCTTTTGAACGCCAAATTATTCTATTAATTACTATCTTAAATTTCATATCTTTGCAATAAGATAATATTATGAAGAGATGAAATTACCCCGTTTAATATTAAGCAGAAGACTCTCGTTTTCAGAAAAGTTTTATAACTTTTTTGCGACGCTTACAGGGCTTACCGCTTTTAACCTTCAGTTTATCAAAGAAGTTTTTATCCCGCCCTATGAAATAAAGCAAATTAAAGTACACATGGACGAGTTGGGCGTTAAAACTTTTCCTATTGTGTCGATCACGGGGTTTATTATAGGGCTGGTTCTGGCTATGCAGAGCGAACCGGTGCTGGCAAAGTTCGGAGCGTCCGATTATCTTCCCTCAACGGTCGCGCTTTCGGTAGTCAGAGAGCTGGGTCCGGTTATAACGGCGCTTATTTTTGCCGGGCGCGTAAGTTCGGGCATCGGCGCCGAGCTTGGTTCTATGCGCGTTACCGAACAAATTGACGCGATGGAAGTTTCGGGGGTTAACCCGTTCAGCTACCTTGTGGTTACGCGCGTTATTGCCACAACGTTGGTGCTGCCGCTGTTGACGATTTACGTCGATATTATTGCCTTGATAGGCTCGTTCCTTTCAGTAGTAATTACAAGCGGAATGAATTTTAATTATTACATGGACTCAATTTTGATGTCGATTAAATTCGCTGATTTTATTCCTTCAATTGCCAAAACATTTATCTTCGGTTATATTGTCGGAATTGTAGGCGCTTATAAAGGATTTACCACGGAAGGCGGAACCGAAGGAGTGGGACGCGCATCGACGACCGCCGTTGTAATGGCTTCGCTTTTGATATTGATTTTTGATATGATTTTAGTAAAATTAAGTTTATGGTTATGGCCGACGCTGGGATAGTTGAAATAAAGAACTTGAGCAAAAGTTTTGACGACTTGGTCGTTTTGAAAGATATTTCGCTCGAAGTTTCCGAAGGGGAAAACCTTATCGTCTTCGGAAGAAGCGGCACCGGAAAAAGCGTTTTGTTAAAGTGCATTATCGGTCTGCTTGAACCGGACGAAGGAGAAGTAATTGTCAAAGGAAAAAACATTCAGAAATTAAAGCCGAAAGAATTAAACGAAATCAGAAGAAATCTCGGCTTCCTTTTTCAAGGCGCGGCGTTGTATGACTCAATGTCCGTAAGGGAAAATTTGGAGTTCCCATTGATTATGAACGGCAAATATTCCCAAAAACAATTGGACGAAAAGATCATGCGGACGCTTGAGCATGTTTCGCTTACCGAAGCGGCGGACAAAATGCCGTCCGAACTTTCCGGCGGAATGCGAAAACGGATCGGGCTTGCCCGTTCGATAATTACCGATCCGGAAATAATGCTTTACGACGAGCCGACGACGGGTCTCGATCCAATTACGTCTAAAGAGATCAGCGAGTTGATTTTGAATCTTCAAATGAAATTTAATATGACTTCAATCGTCGTAACGCACGATTTGATTTGCGCGCAGATAATTGCCGATAGGGCGATTTTTCTGCGCGAAGGAAAAATCTTTTATCAAGGCGTCTTGAGCGAATTGGAAAACTCTTCCGATCCGTTTTTGAAGAATTTTTTTAGTAATGAAATCATCAAAGAATAAATTGGGAGTTGATGATGTTTAAACATTTTGAAGGAGCGCGTTTGGGTTTGTTTGTTTTTCTCGGAACCGCGCTGCTTGTTGTTTCAATATTTTTCATCGGAAATCAGAACTCGCTTTTTACGCAAAGCGTAAGAGTAAAAACTTATTTTAATAACGTCGTTGGTTTGCGCAACGGCGCGCCTGTTTGGCTTAGCGGGTATAATATTGGAAACGTTGAAAGCGTTTCTATCGCTTCGGATACAACCGGACGCGTGGAAGTTGTGATGAGAATAGATAAAGAACTTCATCACTTCATCAGAATGGACAGCGAAGCTTCGATAGAAACCGCCGGGTTGGTCGGCAAAAAAATTATAGCCATAACTCCCGGATCAAATTCCCAGCCGATCGTTAAAGACGGCGGATTTATCATTTCAAAAAATCCGTTAAAAATTTCCGAAATATTGGAAGATTCTCGAGACGTAATTAAAAACCTTAGCGTGATTTCCAAGGAGTTTGCCGAAATGTCGGAAAGAATAAATGCCGGCGAAGGAACGATAGGTATGTTGATAAACGACGAAGCGCTCTACAAATCAACGGTCGATCTTTCCGTACAGGCGACTCAAAGCATGAAAGGATTGAACGATTGGTTTACGCAGATACGGCAATTTACAGACACGCTGAATATAGGTATGAAGAGCATTACCGCAAAGGTCGATACAGCCGTCGCCGATATTCGACTTGTTATTCAAGACGTACGTAACGGCGAAGGAATTGTCGGAAAATTTATCAGCGATAAATCGACTTACGAAGCGGCGATGAAAGTTATCGATAATTTAATAGTAACGACGGAAGCCACTAAAATAGGGGCTTTGCGTTTAGCCGAGAACATGGAAGCGCTTAAACACAATTGGCTCTTCAAAGGATATTTTGAAAATCGAGGTTATTGGGATTCATCAGAATTCAGCAAAGAGATTGACAAAAAATTGGAAGAACTTGACGCGCAGAAAAAGTTGATGTATCAAAAACTTCACGAGCTGGATCAGTTGAAGAAAGAGTTGGAAGTTGAACGGAAGAAAATGAAGAAAGACCAATAGATTTTTGAAACGACCAAAAAACCGTATTGTGGGCGCAGGCTTTACGTTTGCGAAGTTGTTCCTTTAATCTGTCGCGCAGACATGAAGTTTGCGCCTACAATTTAATGCCGCCGTCTGATAGGTCTTCCGGCAAATCAAAGTCTTTTAAAACTTCGGGGAAAGCGCATTCCCACATTTTTGTTGAAAATTCCGTTTCTTCGAGCAAAATTTTGAGAGTTTTATCAAGGTCGGCGGATTTGATTGATTCTATTATTTTCCCCCCTAAAATAATCGGATGACCTTTTTTCCCTTTATGCGTAGGTTGTATAAGGTCGAAACCGGATTCAACTTCTTTTACAAAGGACAAATAAAATTCTTCATGCAGAAGCGGTTGATCGACAAAATGATAAAGAATCCAATCGGGATTTCCGGCGTTTGAAATTCCCTTTTTCAAAGAAGAAAACATCCCCGATTCAAATCGTTCGTTAAAAACAAAATCGATTTTCAGAAGAACTTTGTTTTCGAGGCGATTCTCCAAATGCTCGACGATTGCGGCGGAATTAAATCCGGTAACGATAATAATTTTGTCGCTGACGGCGGCGACTTTTTCCGCGACGTTTTGAATAAACGATTTGCCCTCGTAATCAAGCAGCGGTTTGAATTTTCCCATTCTCGAAGAAAACCCCGCGGCTAAAATCAGCGACGTTATATTTTTATTGTTCACGGCAATAATTTCCAACTATAAAATATTTTGTATCTTTTTGATAAATTATTTCAAACTTAATTAAATTTGAGATAATGAAACAATAAATTCAAACGCGCGTCTAACAATTCACACGGAGATAATTTTTCTGTTAATGAAGATTAAACTAACAATATTATTTTTTTTGCTGGCGTTTTCGTTATGGGGACAAAAATTTCCCGTTACCGGCTCTGTCGCTAACGCGGAAACCGGCGAACGGCTTAGCTTTGCAAACTTAAGGATTGTAAATTCAAACATTGGAACAGCCGCCAACGCCGAGGGCGTTTATCGACTTAATCTTGTAAAAGGAAAATACAAATTAGCCGCGTCGTTCATTGGGTTTATCAGCGATACCGTTGAAATAACCGTCGATAAAGAGAGATTCGTAAACTTTAATCTTAAACCGACGTCAATCGAACTGAGCGAAGTAAAAATCACTCCCGACGTAAACCCCGCGATAGCGATTGTCGAGAAAGCGATAGCCGCAAAACACAATAGGGATAAGGCTTTGCGCTCTTATATATTTAAAGCTTACACGAAAGGAAACATAAAAACCACAAAAGATATTTCGGCGGGGAACAACAGCGTCGGCATTTCAATCGGGAAGAAAGACACTGCGAAATTAAAAATTACCGGCTTGCTCGAAAACGAAAGCGTTAGCTATTTCAAAAAACCGGATTACCAAAAAGATATAATCGTTGCGCAGAAACAAAGCTCCAATTTTCCTTCAACTATTAATATTGTTACCGGCGGAAGAATAATTCAAAATTTCTATTCGGAATCGGTCAGACTTTTTGACAAACCGCTGCCTTCCCCGATCTCCGACTATGCTCTCAGTTATTACTATTATTATATTGAAGACAGCTTAAAGCAAGACGACAAGAAAATATACAAACTCTATTTTGCGCCGGACGACGAAAGCGATCCGGGCTTTTACGGCAATCTTTATATTGTCGATAAATCTTTCGATTTGGCGAAAGCGGAAGTCTTCATAAACGCGGCGGCAAACCCGGGCGGCATTTTCAACACGGTAAAAATATTTCAGCAATATTCTCCGTTCGACGGAATAAACATGCCGATCGATTTCCGCATCTTCGCCGAAGGAAATTTTATGGGACTCGCGAAATTCGGCTTCGAGCTGAATTCGATAATGTACGATTATCAGATCAACCCCAAAATACCCGACGATTTTTTCGACGAGGTGATTATTAAAGTTCTTCCGGACGCGGGCGAAAAGGATTCTCTTTATTGGAAGTCTGTTCTCACAATTCCGAATACACTTGCTGAAATTGAAGCGTATAAGCGGATAGACAGTTTGGAAGCCGTTCCGAAATCTTTTTGGGACGATTTTTCTCCGCTTGCAATGAGCATAAGACTTAACGAAAATTTCTCCGTTAGCGGTCCGTTGTGGATTTATTATTTCAACCGAGTTTCGGGGCATTCGTTCGACTTTAAAGTTTACGGACGAAATTTATTCAACAAAAGGCTTTACGGAACGCTTCATCTCGGCTACGGATTCAACGATAAAAAATTCAAAGGGGAGTTGAAATCATATCTGCTCCTGGGCGAATACCGTACAACCCGCGTGGATATTGACGTTTACAACACTATGCGAGTTTTATTCGAAGAATCCGACAATTACAACATTCTTACTTCAACGATAACAAACCTTGTAAATAAATACGACTTCCGCGATTACTACTACTCAAAAGGTTTCCGGCTCGGAATTAAAGGCGAAGTTTTCCCAATACTTAACCTCGGCTTAACTTACGAAAACAGAACGGACAATAGCGCTTTCGTTACGACCGATTTTTCAATTTTCAACCGAAGTAAAGTTTATCGGGAAAACCCCGAAATATTCGAAACGAAGATCGCGTCGGTTTCCGCAAACTTTAAATTGGATTTCAGAAAGTTTATTGAAGACGGTTATTTCCGCAGAAGAACCGGACGCGGCGGCGCTTATCCGATTATTACGGGAGAAGTTACGCGCAGCAGCGACGCGCTGTTGGGAAGTAATTACGATTTTACAACTTATCAAGCAAGCCTTCGCTGGAGCGTTTCCACTTTTAAGTCCGCGTCTCTTTCGGTTAAAGTTAAAGGATTTTATTCCGACGGTCCCGTTCCCTATCAAATGATGTACGCGTTGCCGGGAAATATTGAATGGGGCGGAAAAACCAATTCTTTCAGAACAATTCGTTTCGGCGAAACTTTCGGCGATAGAGTAGCCGCGGTTAATATCGAACACCATTTCAACGACGAACTTTTCAGAGCGCTGAAAATTCCTTACGTAAAAGATTGGCGGCTTCGGTTTAACGTTCATTTCAACGTAGCTTGGCTTGATATCTCCGATAAAAGTCTTGCGATTCTACCGCGCGAGCCGGTTCTGTTCAAAAAGCCTTTCTTCGAACTCGGATTCGGAATAGGGCAGGCGCTTTTCCCAATGACGTTTGAATTCACGTGGAAACTGAACCACCTCGGCAGAAATAATTTTGTCTTCGGAATAAATACGTTTGCTTTGTAGCGACGGCTTATTTTAGAAACGGAAAAATGCCTTTACTCTCATTTCATTTGCTCGGTCAAAATGACAAAGAACGGTCATCTCGAGCGAAGCAAAATAAAAATTTTAGCTAACGATTCAAACAATAGAGCTTCTGCAAAATAAGATATTTAGATAATTTGTCATTTCGACCAAAGAGAGAAATCTCTTATTATGTGTAATAATCAGAAGATTTCTCACCCGGCGGTTGCCGGACTCCTCGCAATGACGCATTATTTTATTTTTTTTTGACACATATTAAAATACTGCGTAACGTGAGTTAATAAACTAATTTGTCCGAAGCTTTTCCGCGCCAAATTTAAAGCAAATGCGACAATTCTATATTGCCAATTCAAAAACCAGACGCCGTCTGAAAAATCCGAAATAGCGTCTCGAAAATTCAAAGATATTGATGTTGGTCTCATTGCCTTTTTTGCTCGGTTTCGCGCATGTATAGTATTACAAGTTAAATCATTCCCGATAAAAAACATCGGGACAAGTTGTTTTTTATGTAAAGAAATTTTGAAAATTAATTTAAGAATGAATGAATGATGGGCTGAATGAAAAATTTAAATCGGTTGAACTGAAATAACTATTGTTACGCTCAAAATTCCAATTATCCATTCTCCATTGTCAATTATCAATTGCGGTTTACCGCGATATGATAATTATGATTAAAAACGAACAATCGTTTTACGTTTATTTTAAGAGTTGAACTCATTGAAAAGCGCGATTCCGCCGTATAGCGGCGCGTCGTCTCCGAGTTTTGTGGCGACAATTTTCACGGCTTTCCCCGGTTCCGGTAAAACGGCTTCCGAAAACGATTCACTTATTATCGGAAGCATAAAATCGCCCATCGCTTCGATTACGCCGCCGCCGAGAATTATCGTATCAACGTTCAATAAAGTTGTAATGCTTCCCAAAACTCTTCCGATTACTTTTGAAGCTCGTCCGACTTCTTCCGTAATTAACGGATCGCCTCGTTTAACCGCCTTGCCTAGCGCGGAACTTTTGATTTTTCCGCCTTCTTTCACGTAACTGAGTATTTCCGAGTTGATTCCCTTTTCGAGCGCTTTGTTTATTTTACGGACAATCGCAGTTCTGCTTGCGGTTTCTTCGAACGAGCGGTTTTTGTTTTTGCTTATATTTCCGCGTTTGTCAATTTTCATATGCCCGATTTCCCCGGCGTAAAACGAAGAACCGCGGTAAAGTTTTCCGTCGAATACTAACGCGCCGCCTATTCCCGTGCCGACGAAAACTACAAGCGCGTTGTTCAGTTTATCTTTAAGTTCAAAATATTTGATTCCGAGCGCTGCGAGATTCACGTCGTTTTCAATCAATACTGGAACTGAAAAGTTTTTTCCTATCGCTTTGCGGATGTTAAAATCTTTAATCCCCAAATTCGGCGCAACGGCAATAACTCCGGTTTGCGGGTTTACCGTTCCCGGGACTCCGATTGAAATCGCTTTAATTTCCTTTTCATTAAGTTTCGCTTTTTCAAGCAGCGAGTTAATTGAAGCGGCAATATCTTCAATAATTTTTTTTACGCCGTAATTTGAATTTGTGGGAGTTTTAACTCTTTGAACAATTTCGTTTTTTTCGTTCAAAAGCGCGGACAAAATTTTCGTCCCGCCCAAGTCAACCGTGATTATATATTTTTTTGACGACATTTTACGCCCCTAATTTTAGTTCAAAAATTACTTTTAATTTTTTAATGTTTCAATTCTGACTTTCATAAGTTCAAACAATTTCTCTTTTTGCGTTTCCGGTAAAAAACTATTCTCAATTAAACGTTCCGCGTTTTCATTTTTAGCGAGAAATTTTTCATAAACGTTTTCCGTTTGCTTTTTATTAAGCGATAAATTTTCCGCCAACGCGTCAAAATCATTTCCGGTTAATTTATTCTTTTTACCGTTAACGGTTAAAGCCGTTTGTTCCGTTTCGTTTTCGATCGCTAAAAAAACGCTCAATAAATCATAATAAGGACTTAAAACGAAACTGCCGGATTTGTTTTCTATCATTGAAAAATTTTTCAAATGCATATCCGCGTTGCCGATTATAAAATTAAAAAGAATCGCTTCGAAAAAACTCAACGCGTCCAATCCGGGCTGCGCGGAAAATTTACGGATTGTTTTTCCCGCTTTTTCGTAGCTGCCGCGATATTTATGCTCGGTAAGCGTTTCGGAGAGCTGGCATAAATCTTCGCAAGCTAATTTTTCTTCTTCAAATCTGTCGAACCTTTGCGTTATGTAAGCCAAATTTCCCGACGGTAGTTTTACCAAACTGTGCTTTGCCGTTTGGAGTCCGAACGCCGAAGCCAAGCGCATACACAAATCTTCGTTTTCAGGTAAAGATTCATACGCTTCGCTTTGCGGTTTTATTATGAAATTACTTTTTCTGTCAACAATGGTGAAGCGTATGTTTTTTTTACTCTTTTCCAGCCATAAGCTTAATTTAGGCTGAACGCCCGTAACGGCGACGTTGGCTTCAATTAAATTAATTGCGTAAGATTTCAGTTTGGCGTCGTCAATATCAATCGCCGGCATTTCATTTATGTCGAATTCTTTTTTTAAGCATTCCGCGTGATAGTTTTCGGCTGAATCTTCAAGCGGTTTGTAGCATATTAAGCATCTCATTTTGTTGCTCTCACAACGCTTACGTCCCCTATGTTGTCTCGGCAAAGGGTTAAAAGCAGTTCCATTCTGTCGCGCGGATTTAATTTCCAATTTTCAACGGCTATGTCAAGAAGCCAACCTTCGGGAATGAGTCCGTCAAAAAAAGGGAACATATTTTCTCCGACGAACGCTTCCTTCCGCAAAGGCAATGTTTTACTTGCCGCTCCGTAAACCGGATTAGTCAAATACGATTCGTCATATTGAAAATAATAACCGCTTTCATCTTCCCAAATTTTGCCGGCGAGTTTCTCTTTTTTATAAACAAGTCCTTCTTTCATCTCACTCCCTTCCGATGTTTTCAATATCGGAGTGTAAAATAATTTCGGTTAATTTG
>JAADIR010000143.1 GCA_013151245.1 Chlorobiota bacterium | reverse complement strand
CGTCGAGCATCGTAATTTCGGGAAAGCGCATTCCGTCCGAAGCGTCTCCTTCAAGGTTCGGGAAATCGATTTCAAAATCAAATCCGAAATCCCAATCGCCGTTACCTCCGTCGGGGCTGAACCAATCCATATCGAAAGCGGGCATTCTGAAAGCGAGCGGTTTCAAGCCTAAGCCCCCGAATTCAAATCTCAAACCGTCGCCGTCGTCAGCGCCGCCGCTTCCTCCGCCAAAACCGGACAAATCGGGCAAGGAAATATTCGGGAAATGAAATCCGTCGTTATCCAAAGTGATTCCGTTCAAGTTCGGAATTGTCAGATTATCAAACTCCGGAAATCTTACCAACACGTCCATTCCGAGTTCAAAATTCCAACCGCTTCCGGGAGTTGAATCCCAATCAAGCGTGGGAACGGAAAGATTTGATATTCCTATTTCGAGCGACGGAGAAATAGGAATAATTCCAACGCCTAAAGTGTCCAAATCGTAATCTCTAATTTCAACGCCGTCGGGCGTAAAGCCGAGCAATATCCAAGGATTGTAATCATGTCCTTCGGATAATTTAAGTTTTAAGTTAGCGTCTATTTCAAAATCAAAATCAATTTTCGGCGTAAGCAGATTAGTTAAAAATTCGCCGTTAAAGTTATTGACAAATAACGTAAGTTTGTCGCTTCCTTCAACAAGAGGGAATTCCATATTCAAATCGCAATTAAGATTTCCTTCCAATCTTCCGTCGCTATAAAGCGTAAGAACGGTTGAGTCCGAACATACCGCGTCTTCGCCGAATAATTTGGGAACGCCGGTAAATCTAAATGCGTAAACGCCGCCAATTTTTCCGTAATAAATAGAATGGATTTCAAATGGAATTCCGCGGTCGGACAAATCAAAATCGGATTGCAAAGCTTCCGGCACGGTAACGCTAACATAACCGTCTTTTATTAAACCGGTTGTTTTGCTAACGGTAAGATTAAACTCCGTAGGCAATTGCGGCGGAGCCGGTTTGCCTTGCTGCAGCGAAGGTAAAACCAACGGAACCGGTTGTCCGTCGAATGTTGAATATACAAGCGTCGTTCCGCTTTCTTGAATGTTAATTATAAAATCATTCGTCGCTTCGTCTTTGATTTGCAGATAAGCAATATCCTCTGTTGGCAGAGGCAATCTTGCGGGAATCGCTTCGTTTATGAAATAGCTCGGATCGGGGAAAAATCCGTCGCGGTTGATATAAGCTATCTTTGTTTTATCGTAATAAATGTCGCACTGTCCTTGCACCACGCGTAAAGGAGAAGAAAAATACATCGCAAAGTTGTCAATAAATTTAAGATCGAGGTCTTCAAATTCTTGCCCTTGATAAGCCATTTTTGCTTTTGCGTCGCCTTTGGCAAAAAGTCCGCGTCCGTCTATTCCAAATTCATCCGGCAATTCCAGATATATCGCGGAAACGTCTTTTTTAATCGGCGTTCCAATCGGAACGGCTTTATACGTAAGATCAAAATCTTCTATTCCGGTTATCATAAAGGCAAACGGAGAATCGAAAATCACGCCTCCGGTCTTTATTGATAAATCTTCGAGCGACAAAGCGAACTTATCGAAAGTAGCGCCGAGAAATGCGCCGTCGTCAAAAAGGATTTTATGGCGTCCGTCAATCGTTAACAAATTATTTTTAATTTCAGCGCCGTTTATTTCAAATCTTAACGCCGGATAATCGGGAAGAAGAGTAAGAATAAACGGTTCGTCAATAACGCCTTCAAGAAAGATTAATTTACCTTCAATAATTTCATAACGGACGCGTAGTTTTGCATTAATCGGATTTCCGTCCGGAGAGGTAAAGCTCAATAAGCCTGTTCCGTCAAGATAAACTTTCTGTCCGTTTTCATTTTTAAATTCCAATACCGATTCCTTCACGGTAAGCTTAACAAATCCTAAATCAAGCGGGCACGAAGGAATTATATTATACGCGGTTCCGGTTATCATTCCGTTTCCGGCTACCTTCATTGACGTCGTGATATCTGCGGTTGCGTTCCCTTCGCATGCAAAGGCTTCGGGCATGTCAATCTTTCCTTTCAAATTGATATCAGGCAAAAAATTCATAACCGAACCGTCGTATTCGGTATTTAATTTGCCGGATAAATTCAGAACGTGAAAATCAATTCCTCCGCCGAGCGGAAACGAAGCGCCAGGGCTATCGAACGTAAACTCGGGAATTGTAAGCGAAAAATTTCCCGAATCAAATTGCGCGGATAAATTTAAATCCAAATTAGAAAATCTATTGTCGCTGCCCGCAGGAAAATTGGGCATATTAAATAAAACGTCGAATTCAAAATTCATATCAGCTATTGAACCTGGAGTCCATGAAGCCAAATTAAAATCGAACGGTTTTGATGTTACTTTATCTATCGTTAGTCCGAATCCTTCAAAATCAACCGTTGGAATTCCTTTCCCTGAAAGATCAAATGAAGGGAATGAAAATCCTTGCGGAGTGAACGAAACCCCTTTCACACGCGGAAGCGGCGTTTCAAAAAAATCGGGGAAGAAGAAATTCGCGCCCATCGTCATTTCATAATCCCATGCGCCGTTTGCGTAACTCAAATTTTTCAATTGTAAATCTTCAATTAAGAAATTTACCCAACCCAAATCTATATTTGAAGTTTCATAATTACCAAAAGGTTTGAAACTAGTTAAATTGAATTTCCCGGGCGCAACGTTGAAAGCGACGTCGGCGCCGAAGAGATTTCCGGGATTGAAATTGAACGTCATTTTTCCTTCAACGTCAATATCGTAAGTTTCCTTTCCGGCTGACAAAAGATTTGCCGTTAGCTTTCCGCCGATAGAATTAATGCCGAGCGTAAATAAATCCGAGCCTGGTATCAACGGAAATTGAGTTGAAATATCGCAATCAAAATCAAAATTGATTTCACCGTCTTTTTCGATAATGATTTCGCCTATTTCGCAATCGGACAATTGATTGAAAAGAAAAGCGTTCCCGTATAAGCGAAGTTCCGTTGAAGGGAAATTCAAAGTAATTCCGGTAATTCCAACTCCGGCGGTTTCGTCTCCAAATTTGAATATCGCTTCTCCGGGCGTTGAAAATATTTCCAAATCTCCGTTCAAACCGAAAACGTCAAGCGTTAATTCGCCGGCAAATGGAATCGGAGAGTTTCCTTGATAAACAAATCCGCCCGTAAATTTGAGAACGCCGGTGTAATCGAATTCAAGAGCGGTTGGAACAAAATAATCGCCGATTATTTTTTTCGGCAAAACGTTTCCGCTTAATTCTTTTCCGGTAACATTTCCGCCGAGAAAAACGGGAGATTCAAAAGTATCTTTCTGCAATTTAAGAGAGTTAACGTTTATCGGCGCAGCGGAAACCGAACCGTCCCCAAATACCAACTCGATTGTCGCTTGCCCGTCGAGTATAATTGACGAACCGTCGTCCGTAACGTTTAAATTTTCCAAATCAATTAAATAAGCGGTATCCTTTATTAAGGTTAGTTTGTCAAAATTCAATTCGCCGCTTCCGCTTCCGAGTGAAAACTGCCAGATATCGGATTTGCCTGCATTCTTTGCAATCGGCGTTCCTTCTTCATCAATTGCCGTAACCCGCCATGCGTATGTTTTGTTCATTTCCAAAGGATACGCGTTAAGCGAATAAGTGTATGTGTTAATTCTTGTCAGCTTCTCTTCGAGAACCGGAATGTTGCTCTGCATAGCCCGAAATTTTGTCTGTCCGTCGAGAACTTCGACAATCGTAAGCAAATAAATGTCGGTTATTACCGGCGGAACGATTACTTGATTCCATAAAAAGGTCGGCTGCACCGTAGATAAAACTTCTTCGTCCGCCGGAGAAATTAATTGCGGCGGATCGGGTTGAATGATTTCAAAGCTAGCGCAGCTTTCGGTCAGCATGTTTCCGCTCGGGGCGAGAGTTTGAATACATACTTCGTATTCTCCTTCTGGAAACATTCCCGTTTGTTTGATAAGCCGGTCAACTTGGCTATTGACCGAAACGCTCCCCCAATCAACGACGTCCTGGAAAGTAAAAACGCGCATCGTAGGTCCGAACTCGAAATTGAAACTATCAGTCGTCCCTGAAACCACCGTTCCGTAATTGGGATTCGTGATTTCCACGGAAAAATAGAATTCCGCCGCCGGAGTTCCGCTATAGTTTAGCGTTAAATTTCCAATAGAAGGATCTCTTTCCCATTGACTGAAATACGGGCTGGGGAAAGTAGATATAGTAAGAAATGAATTCCAATCGGGACTTTGCGCCAAAGCGGAAAAGCCTCCGAAATTTAAAGAGAAAAATATTGCAATAAAAAAGGATAGAAAACGTAATTTTGTCTTCGCAAATATTGAATTATTATTGTTGCCGTTTTTCATTTGAACTCCGTTTTTTCGAACTATTATTTTCTAATTTCAGAAACCGCTAAATCGGTAATTTTTTGTTATTAAGATTGAAAAATACTTCCGCCCTAACAATCCCATAGATATGGGAGTAACGGCAAAATGTGACGCAGAGCAAATAAGGGTTTAGTTAAAAATGGAAACCGTTTTTTGCAGATCTTGCAACTATTTCCGCGCGCGAGTTAACTTCCAATTTTCTGTATATATTCTTTATATGGCTTCGAATAGTTTCAACCGAGTTGCCTAAGCTCTCCGCAATTTTCTTGTAGCTTAAACCGTCGATTAGTCCCGCAACAACTTGTTTTTCCTTGGGAGTAAGAGATTCTTTGATTGTTTGTTTTTTATTGCCGGAAAAAAATTGAATGACTTTTCTGGCAATCAACGGCGTCATCGGCGCGCCGCCGTTGTGAATGTCAATTATCGCTTTTTTTATCTGAGGAAAAGGCGTGTTTTTTAATAAATAACCTGACGCCCCGTTTTTTAAAGCGTTGAATATTTTGTCTTCGTCTTCATAAACCGTAATGATGATAATGTTGACGTTCGGGAATTTCTCTTTGATCAAAGGGATTCCGCTGATACCGGAAATGCCCGGCAGTTCGATGTCAAGCAGCAGGACGTCAATAGCAGCCTCCGAAGATAAATTCGAAAGAAAATCTTCAACGGATTCTTCCGCAATGTTGCAGTAGATTGTATCCATAGATTTTAGATAAGCGACAAGCGCTTCTCTAATTTCTATTCTGTCTTCTATAATTCCTACAGATATCATAAGCTAAGATAAGCATTTCTGTATATCGGGGAAATAACATAAGTATGGGATGATTATACATCGCGGTAAACTGCAATGGACAATGGAAAATTGATAATTTATCTCGGCGAAGCGCAGCGGAGACGGATGGATAATTTGAATTTTGGGATTCCGGGCATAACAATTGTTGTTTCGGTTTTACTGATTAGAGTTTCTCATTCATTCTTTCTTAAATTATATCTGTATTTCTTAATGAAACTTCGTCATACTGACGAACCCGCCGTTTTTTGCAGGCGGAGAAATCTCATACCTCTTATGGTTTTGAGATTTCTCACCCGATCACAGACTTTGCGAGCGGCTGCCGTGTTCGAACTTGTCAGCCTCCGGCTAAACGGCTGAATGAATGATTGCGCGTATATAAAAGATTTTTTTTCATTCAAACATACAGCCGTTCAATCATTCTTTCCAAACTGTATTTACTATTTAATTCTTTTGCCAAATACTACACGAATATTATTTATAAGATACTAATTATAACTGACTTCTCGTAAGTCTTATTGTCAAACCGTTTTTATTAATAAATTCTATTTTACCATCTATTTTTTTTGCTCTGGATTTCATATTTGATAATCCGTTTCCCGTAAAACGAGTATCGAACGGAAGCCCTATTCCAAAATCTGTTATTTCCAAAACAAAGCCGTTTTTCTTGTTATTCTCCATTTTAACTTCAATTTTAGCGGAGCGGGAATATTTAGCGGCATTGTTTACCGCTTCTTTAAAAATTAAATAGATATTCTGACGCACGTCAATTTTAATTTTCTTTTCTTCATTTGAGATGCTGTCGAAGAAAGAAACGTCCACGTCCGTATCGTCAAAAAGTTTGAACGCGTGGTTTTTCATTCGATCCAACAAATCTCCGACTTTATTGTTTCTGGAATCAATCGACCAAATGACGTCGCTCATTGTAGTAATAACAGAGCGGCTTTCTTCATCCAACGCCGTAATTCTCTGCGCGCTTCTTGTTTTATCGGAATCGAAGCGCAGAAGTCCCGCGCTCATTGATATTTTTGTAAGCGAAGAACCGACTTCGTCGTGAAGATCGCGGGCTATTTTCATCCGGAGTCTTTCAAGTTCAAGCGGTTTTTGCAAACGCAAATAAACGAACATAAAAATGTTGATAAAAATTATTATCCCAATCAATCCTTGGAACTGCCAAGTCATCCAGAACGCGGGCTCAATAGTTAAACTTGCAAATGCGTCGCTTTCTCCCCAAACCCCGTCGTTATTGGCTGCGCGTATTTTGAAAAGATATTCTCCGGGATCCAAATTCGTAAAAGTGGCTGATCTTTTATTTCCGTTATCTACCCACTTGTCGTGAAAACCGATAAGCTTGTATTGATAAGCGTTCTTCTCCGGCGCCGTAAATTCAAGACCGGAAAAAGAAAAAGTTATAAAATTATCTTTATAAGAAAGGTTAATCCGTTTTTCTCCGGAGCTCCGGCAATCAAAATCGACCGGCTTGTTTAATACCTTTATTTCTTCAATCGCCACTTTAGGCGCAACCGGATTGTTTTTCAAACTTTCGGGATGAAAGTAACTGAATCCTTCAACTCCGCCGAAAAACATTTTGCCGCCTTTTAATTTGAGATACGCCCCTAGGTTAAACTCATTCCCTTGCAAACCGTCGGCTACCGAAAAATTTTCAAACTTTTCTTTTTTCACGTCGAACTTCGAAAGTCCGTTGTTCGTGCTAAGCCAAAGGAAACCGTTGAGTCCCAATATCCCGTAAATAGTTTTATTCGGCAAGCCGTCTTTCATAGCATATATTTTTTCGATTTTTTCCGTAACCGCGTTAAATCTTATTAGCCCGAGATTGTCGGAAGCAATCCAGAGATAGTTAGGATCGGATGGATCCTCAAGTATTGCCATGATAAACTTTCCGGCAAAATTATGTTCCGATTCGTCAACCGAATAGCATGTAACTTTTCCCGTTTCTATCGAATATTTATTTAAGCCGTCTTCGGTTCCAATCCAAACCTTGCCGGGATTATTCGGGGATTCGAAAATAACGTTGACCACGTTCGCGGTTATTTTATTTCCTTTTCCTCCTTCGGCGAAAATCTTTCTTATATCGCCGCTCCGAATATCCAAAATATTGAAACCTTGAACCGTGCCGAGGAAAAGCAAGTTCGGAACGGAAACCGATTTTTTTATCGCGAGAATTCTTCCGTCGGATAAAAACTTATCCCCTTTCCCCTTCACATACCATTTATATTTTTCCGCGGTTAAATCTACTTTCAACAATCCGTCGAAAGTGCCTAACCATAATACGCCTTCCGAATCATGTATCATCGAAAAAACGTTTTTGTTATAATTTATCCTTTTTAAGACCGCTTCGAGTTCTGTAAATTCATTTCTTTTATGATTGAACCGCGCTATTCCTCCGTCGTCCGTCCCAATCCAAATCATATCTTCGCTGCGTCTGTCCTTACAGAACGCCCAAACGTCGTTTTCGGTCAGCTTCGAATTGCCCGCGTGTATTTTCGAAATAGTTTTAAACTTTTCGCCGAGCGGATTCATCTTCGCCAAGCCGCTGATTGTGCCGACCCAAAGGATTCCGCTTCTGTCGATAAAATGATCGCTCGTTGTAAATGAAGAAATCAAATATTCTTTCGACGAAAAAGGAAAATCCGAAAACTTCTCCTTTTCTGCGTCGAACCATTGAACGCCGGAACTGTTCGTTCCAATTATGATATAAGGACCAAACTTGTCGATAAACGCCACGGAACTGAATCCGCTGAAGCTATGCGGTTTAAATTCATACTTTTTAAATTTAATCTTTCTTGTGTCGAGCAGATATATTCTATTTGAAGTTCCGCCGATCCAAAGCGCTTCAGGCTTGGTTTCGTCAATAAAAAGGGAAGTAATTCCATCCTCTTTCAGAATTGAATTGCTTTTGTTAAAAACTTCATGAGTTTTGTCTTTCAAGTTGAATTTGATAAGCCCGACGGAGGAAGCGACCCATAAAATATTTTTCCGCTCAACCACCTCGCGAATTTTCACGGTATTTGAAAAAGAGGAATCGACGCACGCCGTGAGCATTCGTTCGAAAGAATTATTTTTCGCGGAATATTTTATAAGTCCGTTCTTTGTAGAAATCCACACGGTTTTTTCAAAATAATTCGATTCCCTGAGAGCGTTTATTTCATTGAAACCGCTTTGAGAGTTTTCGCAGATATCGAATTTTCTATTCTTAAATTTTCTTTCCCCTTTTAAGTATCTCGATAATCCGTTCCGCGTTCCTATCCATAGAACGTCGCGGTCGAACGACGGCTCGATGACGTCGGTAATGTCGGGATAAATAATTGAATTCGAATCGTTATGAATGTTGTAAAACTTTTTGAATTCATATCCGTTGAATCTGTTCAGCCCGTCTTCCGTGCCGATCCAAAGGTATCCCTGTGAATCCTGAAACACGGCTTGAACGGTGTTTTGGGAAAGTCCGTCGTTTACGGTATAAAACCTTACTTTGTTTTGCTGCCCGATTGCGTCGGCAACAGCGAAAAAAATAAATAAGGAAGAGATTATTATATGTAAATATTTACTCAAGAACCTATCGTTTTTTTGTCATAACATAATTAAAATTTCTTTGGCAAAATGTGATTCCCGTTAGTGAACGGAGGCGAAAATTAACAGATTGTTCGCGGAATTCCTTTGGAACTTCTTCCGACAAAGTCGGAATCGCAATGACAACCCTACGGAATCCGAAAACTACTTTGATTTCAGTATATATTCAAATTTATGCGGCAAACATGAAAATAATACTTTGTCATTGCAGGAAGCAAAGCCACGCCGCGGCTGGATACCAATCCGTCATTTCGACCGCGCGGAGCGTTCTGCGAAAAGGGAAAAATGACAGAACTCTTATTTTGCAGAAGTTCTAATCTTCTTTAACGCAGCATTAATTCAATAAGAAATTATCTTTCCGCCAACTTAATTCTTGCTTCGATAATTTGTCCGTTTCTCTCGACAGTAAGAATCACGATATCTCCCGGAGAATGTTTCTTTAAATAATCGGAATATTCCCTCAAAGTTTTAACTTCCTTTCCGTCGAACTTTTTGATAACGTCGCCTTTAACAAGCCCCGCTTTCGCAGCCGGCGAATCGGAAGAAACGCCGCCGATTTTCACGCCTTCGCCGGAATAAGCAAAATCGGGCATAATGCCGGTTGAGACGCGTCTTCCGGTTTTCGGTTTTCCGTTTGCCGGTTTTATTTCTTTATCCGCCTTGCCGGTTTTGCCCGTGAACGTAAGCGGCTCTTCCCTTTCGGAAAGGTAACCTAACGTTTCTTTTATTACGGTCGCGGTTTTTACCATTCCCGCCGGATCAATCTTATCCGCAGTGTCGGTAGGGCGATGATAATCTTCGTTCGGACCGCTGAAAAACTGAACGCCGGGAATTCCCTTTTGAATAAAAGAGACTTGGTCGCTCGCGTCCAACTCCTGCGTAACCATAACCGAAGGAACGCCCGTCGTGTATTCGGTTCCCATAAAAATGAAACGCCATTCGCGCGCGCTTGAGCCGCCGAGAATCATTAGTTTGTTTCCAAACAATCTTCCGACCGTGTCGATATTCAAATCTGCAAACAATTTATCGGCGGGAAATTTTTTATAGTTTTCCACGAAATATTTAGAGCCGATAAGTCCTTCTTCTTCTCCGCTGAAAGCGACAAAGATAATCGTCCGCGACGGTTTGAAAGATTTCCCCATAGTTTTTGCAAGCTCCAGCATCACGGCAATTCCGCTCGCGTTGTCGTCGGCTCCGTGATGAATTTTTCCCTCGTCCCCTTTATGAACGTCGGGATAACCAAGCCCCAGATGATCGTAATGCGCCGAAACCACAACCGCTTGTCCGTCAAATTTCGGATTTGTCCCGGGAATAATTCCGATGATATTTTTTAACGTTGCGTCTCCGAGTTTCGGAAAATTATGCGTGAACGATTGCACGTAACTTCCGTCGTCCGCGCCTGGCTGCAAACCGTATTCTTTGAATTTCTCAATTATGAATTGCGCCGCGTCGTCCAATTCCGGCGTTCCTATTCCGCGTCCTTTCAGTTTGTCCGACGATAAATATTTTACCGTCTCAAGCATTCTTTTCGCCGAAAAAACCGGAGCGAGTTTCGCAAGCGGTTCTCTTTTTTCAAGTTGCGGCTGAACGTTTTCATGACGTTTATCAAGAACTTTTATCATCGGGGAATTCTGCACTTGCCAAATTCCTTTTACGATGTTCGACGGCTCGGTCCCTTCAAACGCAAGATAGCCGTATTTTCCGTAATGCGGCAGCTTGCGTAAAAGTCCGGCTTCCGCCGCGGCGTCGCCAATAGCCAAAAACAAAACCGGCTGTTCAATATTTTCTTCGTTCTTTATTGCGGCGAAAAACGAATTTGTTCCCTTCGGAGTCGTCTCCGTTTCAAATTTCACGGAATCTTTCATAATTTCCGAGCCGCGTAATTTCAATCCTTTATTAAAATCTTTAGCATACTTATTTTCGAATCCGAAAATCCAAACGGCTCTGTCGGAAGGAAGGGAGTTTATTTCATCGTCGGTTTTAATTTCGAAGTTTTCTTCTTTTCCGTCGCTCCATTGTTTCGCAAAATCTTCATAAAGTTTAAAGTTCGACGACGATTGCGCGGGAAGAATCATCAGCGTTTTTTCCGCGCCGTAGGCTTTTGTGAAAGCTACGGGAATTTCATTTGCGTCGAGTCTGCGGAAAACGTCGTATTGCGGATCTACCAATATTTTATAGGCTTCCGCGTCGAGTTTCATTTCAAACTTTTGCGTTCTGTCAAACATCTTGAAAATTTCCGTCTTCGTTCCGTTTTGGGTTACAAAGGCGACGGGAATTTCCAAAACAAACGGATCTTCTTTCTGCGTTTGCTTCAGTTCGAATTCAACTACGAATTTTCCGTTTTTCTTTTTTTGCGAAACGCTTGTCAAGTCAAGTTTCGGCGCGCCTTTCCTTTCAACCCATTGATGAAAAAAGAGGTTCAAATCTTTACCGGTCGTCTCTTCAAAAGCAGCGCGGATATCGTCGAACGACGCTTTTTTGAATTTGTTGTTTCTGTAAAATACTTGAAACGACTTGATAAAATTTTCGTCGCCTACCATTCTGCGCAGCATGTGAAACATCATCAATGTTTTCCCGTAGCCGATAGCTTCGCTCGGTCCGTCGCGGCGCGATAAGAATTTACTTAGAGGGAAATCGTTTTTCTCGTTGACAAAATCTGTAAACTTCTGCATCGTCGAACGTCTGTATTCTTCCCCCCGACCGCGCTGTTCTTTTATCAGATGATCCGCCATATAAGCGGTAATTCCCTCGCACCAGTTGCCTTTACTGAAATCTACGTAAACGGAATTTCCCCACCAATTATGGAGAAGCTCGTGCGGATAGGAGGAATGAAGAATGAACGGAAAGCGGATTATCTTTTCGCCGAGAAGCGTGAATGAAGGCATTCCGTATCCGGTTTCCCAAAAGTTTTCCACAAGCGCGAATTTTGTGTAAGGAAACGGTCCGATTAACTGCCGATACATTTCCATATATTGAGCGGTAACGTCTATATATTTATTCGCGAGCGCTTCGTCCGGCGTTCGCAGAAACGCGTAGATATCAACCGAGCCGGCGTTTCCGTGATATTCGTTAAACTTTGCGCCGATTAAAAATATTTCTTCCTGCGGCGTTGGAGAATCCCAAACGTCAACGCGTTTTCCGTTTGAAATTTCCTCGCTTATTCTTTTTCCCTGCGAAACGGTTTTCCAACCTTCGGGTAATTCCGACGTTAGCTTAAAAGAAACGAGCTCTTCGCCGAACGTCGGAATCCAGTACGTAGAACCGGCGAGATAAATTCCTATCTCGTCTATAATCCCCGGCGATTCGCTGAAACCGCGCTGATAATTTTCTTTATTCTGCTTTATTTCCGATTTTATTTTGCCTTTATAAACGACCGAAAACGTTAAATCGCCGTCAAGATTTTCTTGAGGCGAAACGATATATTTTCTCAACAGCAATCCTTCGGTCGGCTCGTCGGTTTCTCTGTCCATACCTAAATCGGACGCGCTGTAAAAGCGTTTTGGAGATTTGAGCGTTATTCCTTCCGTTTTCGATTCCGCCGATAAATCCTTATTGAGCAAGAACTCAAAACCCTTTTCGGCAATTTCTTTTGCAATCGTGATTTCATCATCGACGTATATTTCGGAAGCCGCCGGATTGATTTTCACTTTTAAATTGTGATGAATTTTAGTCGTTTGCGCAATTAGCAAATTTGACGCTATAAAGAGAAAGAGAAATATTCTTCTTGACATTTTATTCTTCCTTAGTTTTATTTTTCTTATTCGGAATTTTTCTAAGCGCTTCATCAAAATAAATTTCGGATTGACTTAACTTTTCACGCTCAATTTCCTTAAATTTTTCGAATTCCAACTCGGCGTTTTGCTTTGCAAGTTCATGTGAAATCTTTCCCGCGTCGTTTAAGATATCTCTATCATTTAGCGTTAAAAAACCATCCAATTTCTTAATCCAATCTTTCATATACATTGGAGTTCTACGCATCGCTTGCCCTTCGGCGAAAATCAGATATTGCTCGACAAGATTATTTAACGCTCTTAATTCCTTTTCGTTAAGATAGTTTTTAGCAATGCCGACGTCGGCTTTTTTTATTTTATCGCCGCGCCAATTTGTTAAACCCATATTAGGCTTTGCGCCGTCCGCTCTTTCGTTTATTATTTCCGCGGCGGTTTTCCCCGTTACCGCCCAATGCAATTTGTTTTGAACCGTTTTAAAAAAGTTTACGCTTATTTCCATAGTCGGATCGTAATCAACGCTCGTAGCGTAGATATCGGTTATCTTACGATAAAACCGTTTTTCAGAAGTCCGAATTTCCTGAATTCGCCTAAGCAATTCTTCGAAATAATCAAAAGGCAAATCCGGATTCTTTAACCGTTCGTCGTCGAGAACAAAACCCTTTACAATATATTCTCTGATACGCTGCGTCGCCCACTGTCTGAATTTTGTGGCAACATGTGATTTTATTCTGTAACCGACCGAAATAATTGCGTCGAGATTGTAGAATTTTTGTTTCCGTTTTACGTTACGGGTTCCTTCGGTTTGAACTTGTAAGAAATCCTTACAAGTTGCTTTTTCTTCCAGCTCTTTTTCTTCATAAATATTTTTCAAATGAAGAGTTATATTTTGAGACGTCGTCTGAAAAAGCTCCGCCATCATTTTTTGCGTAAGCCAAACCGTTTCGTTCTGAAAGCGGACGTCAATTTTAGTTTCGCCGCTTTCAGTTTGATAAATAATTATTTGCGAATTATTTTTTTCGCCGCTCATTTATTCTTTCCGAAAAACCGTCATTTTACAATTACGTAAACTTCATTTTCGGGATGAAGATATTTTCCCGCCGTCGCTTTTACCGCGTCAACGGAAACGTTTTTCAGGTCTTCCAAAAACTTTCCGTCGTAATTAATATCGCCGTGAAAATAATACGAATGACCGAGATAATACGCTTGGTTTACGCTCGAAAGTCTTCTGAACATCATTCTTCCCAAATACATATTGATTGCCCGTTTCAGCTCGTCTTCGGTAATTTCATTCGCAAAATCGGAATTGAAAAAACCTTCAAACTGCGGCACGAGTTTACCGACGTTTTCCGGACGCGTTCCCATGTCAATATAAAACATCGCTTTGTCGTCAATCGTTTCAATTCCCGCGCTCATCCGGTAAGCCATTCCCTGCTTTTCGCGGACGTCGAAAACAATTTTATCGGAAAGCAAGAGCGACAACGCTTTCAACGCCGCTTTTTCTTCGGGCGAAATATTTTTCTGGAATCCGTAATAAAGATACGCCTGCTCTCCTCCGCCGTCGATTTCAACTTTTGTGGAAGAAGATATTGTTCTGAATTTTTTGTAATATCCTTTTCCCGTCATTGCGCCCGCAGGTTTTACTTTTGAAAAATCGGCAAAGTATGAATTGATTATTTCCGGCTTTTCTTTTGAGACGACGGAAACAATTATATTTGACGGAGTAAAATAAATTTTCGCAAACTTCAGAAGATTTTCGTACGTGATTTCTTTTTCCGGTTTGCCGAACTCGGGTTTTTCGTAGAGCAGAGAATCGCGAACCGATACGTACTTTTTCTTCGCCGCGTTTCCGTGACGCCCCATCATACCGCCATGGTTAACTTCTCCAAGGGCTTTTTCAAATTCTTCTTTTGTGGGTTTGAAGTCAAGCATTTGCTCGTTTAAAAATTTAATCGCGCCTTCAATGTCGTCGCCCAAACCTTCCGCCCGAATATAACCGAAAGCGGGACTGAGATAGATGTTATCCATAGGGATCCAAGGATTATCTTTCACCGTAAACGTAAAACCGAACTTCATGCTTTTTTTAGCTACTTTATCCGATTTCATTCTGTCGCCGAACGCGCTATGAAGAATAAGCGCGGCGTCTTTCCCAAATTCCGATTCGTAAGCCGATTTGTATTTCAGAAGATAGTGAATAGCCAAAAGGTCGCTTCCGGGATTTTCCTTAGCAATAACGACGGCGCCGTTTTCCCCGTTATCAAAAAGAACCGGCGTTAAAGAATCGGAGTTCTCTTTTGCCGACGCCTCCGATTCGGGATGTTGAATTATTACAACCGGACGCCTGCTTCCGAATCCGCAATTCTTAGATTCCCTGAAAGCTTTTAAGTATCCTTCGCCGCTGTACGAATCCAATATCGCTTCAATCCCCTCTTCGGCAAGAAGATCGGCGTTGAAAATTCCGAACATGTGCGGTTTTTCAGTGTTCTTCAAGAACCTTGTTCTGGCTTTTACGGCTTCGGTTTCGGCTTCCTCTTTTGTGATTTCCGGTTTTGTTTTTTTCATCATAGCGATAAATTCGGCGATCGCGTTTCCTGCGGCGTCGTCGTTTGCAAAAGTAAGAGTAGCTTGAAGATAAGCCGCGGCGGGATATCGGCTTGACCCGAACGAAATATCTTCAATCGCGCCGTCGAATTTATCGTTCAATTTTTTCTTGAACTCGTCCGATTTATCGTCGAGATTTTTAACGATTAAATCAAAGAGTTCGCTTCTTTTGCTCGGCGGAATAGGGAAAAGAACGTCAGCCCGCAACGATTTGCCGGAATAAAAACGATGGAATATTTTTCCCTCGATATGATTTTCCGGCAACGGCTCGAAACCGGCGGCAAGCGTTCCGTTTTGCGGATAAATTACGTCGCCCGGTTTTTCTTTTCCGTATATTTCTTCGAGCGTCTTCAACATTTCGGCGGAATTGAAATTGCCGATAACGCTGATTATCATATTATTTGGAACGTAATAATTTTTGTAAAAGTCGTAAACTTCGTCGCGGTTCATGTGTTTGATTGTTTCGTAAGTTCCGAGCGTAGGAAGCGAAAGCGCGTGCCCCTTGAATATAACGGAAAGAGTATTCCTCGACGCTTGCTCGCTAGGATTGGCAAGGGTTTTGGCGATTTCTTCGAGAACTATTCCTTTTTCCTTTTCAAATTTTTCTTCGGGTAAAACCGAATCGAAAAGCATCGCCGCCTGAATTTTCATCCCTTCTTTAATATTTTCGGCGGGGGTTACCATCATAAAGTTTGTGTAATATTCCGAAGTGTTTGCGTTGTTATAGCCTCCTATTCTATCGGTCGCGTCGTACAATTCCTTCTGCGTCATCGTTGAAGTTCCGTTAAAAAGAAGATGTTCCAGCATGTGGCTCATTCCGCTTGTGGCAAAACTTTCGTAAGCCGAGCCGACTTTAACGACGGTGTTTATTCCAACCATCGGCAGCGTCGGTTTTTCTATCATCAATACTTGAATACCGTTATCAAGCTGATATATGGAAACGCCTTCGGGCAGTTCGGCGCTTTGCGGAAAAGCGGTATCGGTTAAAAATAAAACTAAAATTGCTATTGAAAATAATTGAGTTAACGTTTTCATTTACTCCTCGAATTGTCATTTAATAAGATTTAAAATATAGCAAAAGATTTTTAACTCTAACAGAAGTAAAAACACATTTTAGACGCGCGTTTTCAATTGAGCGGCGACGTTGTAGATTTAAAAATAACGGGAGAATATTTTATAGTATTACAAGTTTCGCAGTTCGCCCATAAGACTCTACGAGCAGGGCTCCGAGAGAAGAATTCAGTGAAAACGCCGCCCTCCGCTTCATAGATTTTTACCATTTACACAAAACTTTTTACACTACCGATATGAAATAAGCTCGCCTTTTCATCCAACCATTCAGTCATTCATACATTCAGCCATTCTCTTTCAAAAAACGTCTGAGATGCGAAATTATAGCGACAACTAAAAAACAACCCTAAAAGTCGAACCGATTCCCTTTTGGCTTTCGACTTCAATAGTTGCGTTATTCAATTCGCAATATTTTTTAACAAGCGCCAAACCTATTCCGTTCCCTTCATATTTTCGCGTATAACCGGAATCTTCCTGCGAAAAAGGAGCGAACAATTCAGATAAATATTTTTCCGCAATTCCTATTCCCGAATCGGAAATTTCCGCAACCAATTTTCCTTCTTTGCTCCGGAATATTCTTACGATTATTTGACCTGAAGCGGTATATTTAACGGCATTATCCATCAATTGCGTAAATATCTGCGTAACCGTGTATGAATCGGCGACAATCTCCGCGTCTTCCGTTTCCAATTCCACCCGCAACGAGATATTTTTATCGCCCGCATGTTTTTTATAATCGACAACTATTTTACCTAAAACGTCGGCATATAGATCGAATTTTTTCGTAATTATTTCATAAGTGCCCGCTTGAATTTCCGACAAATTAAGCAGCAGATCTACCGTACGAATAATTCTCATTCCGGCTTTATTAATCAATTCGAAACTTATTCTGAAATCTTCGTCAACCTGGTCTTCAAGATCGTCTTTCAGCAGAGACGATAAACTTAACATTGCGTTTATCGGCGTGCGGATTTCGTGCGACATCTGCGCCAAAAAAATCGATTTCAGCTTATCGGCGTTTTCAGCTTTTTCTTTTGCCAG
>JAADIR010000140.1 GCA_013151245.1 Chlorobiota bacterium | reverse complement strand
TGCGATTAACCGTCGTAATTATCGGCTGTTTTTTTTAAGCCGAGTTTTCTCAACGCCGGCGCAAGTTTCTTTTTGTATTTATCCCGTGTCTTCTGGTCGATGTTTTTCAGAACGCCGTAAGAAATTTTATGATCAAAAAAATCAATGATTCCGACGCTGTCGGTTTTTATTTTTTCTATTTCCGTCAGCAGTTCGTTCTTCTTTATTCCGCAATTTTGTAAAAACAAATCGTCGGTTTGCGCGATAAATTCTTTCGCGAAACGTTTCTTATATGAAGAAGTAAAAGTTTCTTTCCATTTATCTTTTGGTTTTGAACTGACGCCTTGATATGCCGCGTTACCGATTTTCTCCCAATTGTAAGTTCCGCCGAGTTCAAGCGAAGGAAACTTATCCAATACTTCTTTTTCGAAATCAAGTTCGAGATAGTCGAAGATTCTTTTTAATTCTTTTTCGGGATTTGTTACAAACTCGTCGTAAACTATTTTAACCGATTTTTCTTTCATCCGTTCGTAATTATCGGCGATAAATTCCGGAGCGGCGGAAAGATCGCGGATCAGAAACTTGCTTGTCATAAATTTGCCGCGATACCATGTATTCATAACGGATGCAAGAATAGACAAGGGATTGCGGAACAGAAAAACAAATTTAGCGTCCGGAAACGCCGCTTCAATTTTGTCGATTATATGATAGTAATTCGGCGTTTTATCGATAAAATAAATTTCATCTTCGGATAAATATTTTTCATAGATGGACGAGACAAATTTATTTACTTCCGTAAAATAATCGGATTTTCCTTTCGGCAAATTATTTATCAGATCTTTAACCGCTTCGCCTGCCCGGTCGTGATTGAAATATTTCCCCGACACGGCTTCGTCGAGCGAAAGCAACGGCAGCAAAAGCCACGGTTCGGCGAAGGTGGAAATTTTACTGTGCGAAGCCAACGCCTTCTGCAGCATAGTCGAGCCGGAGCGCGGAAGGGAAAAGATGAAAATTATATTTTTCTTTTTTTTCGTCATTCTGTTTTTTGCCACAAAGCATATTGCAAATTTAAGAATTCGGAAAGTTCTTTGTTCGGTTCGGCAAAAAAATCGGAAAGAAATTTTTCCGCTTCCGGCGGTATCTCAATTCCGCTTCGTTTTGTGAAAAGTCTGTTGAACGCTTTTCTGAAAAAAGTAACTTTCCCGATCGGAGAATTTTTGAAAGCGTAGTTGAATTTCAGATTTATCGGGACCGTCCCTTCGTATTTCGGTTTTTTGTAAATACGCTTTAATTCAATCGCATCGTCAATTTCGAGAAAGCGGAAAAGTTTTTTCATTTCGTCTGCGGGATTCTTTTTCAAATCTTCCAAAATCATTATGTAAATGTTTTCGCGCGGGAATAATGCAAGGTAACGCTTTATTTGCGTTAGGTAGAGTCCGCGGTCTTTGTAGGAAAAATATTTCCGCTCGTATTCTCCGTTCTTTAATCTTTTGTCTTCGGCTTGGAGAGCGTCGTAAAATGAAAGCGTTTCCCTGCCGGCGCGGACTTCCATCAAATAATGCGACCATGCGCGCTTGACGGGATTGCGCAGCATGAACAGCAGTTTGACGTCGGGATAATGTTCGTGAATTCGCTCCGCCGCTTTCGGTAAGTAAAGATAAATCGGGGTCGATTCCAGTCTGTATTTTTGATTCCCCGCATTTTTGAATCGCGATTCATACCACTCGATTCCTTTGGCGTAACGCTCGTCGTTGTCGAAAAAATGAATTTCCTTTTCACGCACGGCGAAAATATCGGGATGTTCGTCGAGATAATAATGCATCGAAGTTGTGCCCGCTTTCTGCGCTCCGCAAAGTAAAAGATTTGGTCCCGGCATTATTCGTCCCATAAAATATTTTTTCGTTCGAGAAATCGACTCAACCGTTCGTTATACGGCCTAAAATAATCTCGCAATTTTGTTTCCGTTTCGAGCGGGATTTTCAAATCCGCTTCTTTTAAAAGAAACTTATCGTGCAATTTATAAAGATTGGGAATTTTATTCAGAAAACTGTTTTTGAATGCCCGCGTAAAACCGGGGAATTTCGGCAAACGCGCGAAATTTTTCGGGCGGTTGTAAAACGATTGGGGAATAAAGCCGTCGTCAACGTTCAGAAAATTAAACAATGAACGAAACGTTTTATCGGGCGAAGATTGAAACTCTTCCAAAATAATAAAAAACAATTGACGGCGTTCAAACAAACGGTCAAAGCGTTCAATTTGGTCTATATATTTTCCGCGCTCTTTATACGAATACGCGCGATATCCTTTTTCGCCTTTCGAAATTCTTTCTTCTTCCGCCGCAAGCGCGTCTTCAAAAGAAAGAGTCTCCAATCCGCGCCGTATCATGTGAAGATAATGCGACTGCGCGCGCTTAACCGGATCGCGGAGAATGAAAATAAGTTTCGCGTCGGGAAGGTTTTCTTTTATTCGCTCGGGAACCTTGTGAAGAAACATATAGCCCGGCGTTACTTCTCCAAGAATTTGATCTTTTTCCGCTCCAATAAATTTCCTTTCATAGAAAGAAATTCCCTTCGCGTAAAATTCGTCGCGGTCAAAAAAATGGACTTCCTTTTTCGGATACATGTATATCTGCGGATGCTCGTTCAAATAGTGGAAGAACGACGTCGAGCCGGCTTTCATTGCGCCGCAGACGAGAAAATGCGGAAGTCTTTTCATTTTACGGGATAAATAATTATTTGCTTAACCTTTATGAAATCAATAACTTTTAATTCTTTAAAGAATAATTATAATAAAACTTTGGTCAAATAAATAAGGACTTCCATTCTTTAAAAATGAAAAAGATTGCTTTTATTTACGGCGGATTTGACGAAGGCGGGGTCGAAAAAGTTTTCGATGAAATCCTTTCGAAAATAGACCGGGAAAAATTCGAGCCGATGATTATTCATTACAATCTTCCGAAGGAAAAAAAATACGACGTAGTTCCGATTTATCATGTCCCTTTTCCGATGACGACTGGCGTCGGGCAAATCAAAAATTTTTATTTTCGCGCTAAAAGAACGGCAGAAATATTTCGGGACGAAAAACCGGACATAATTTTTTCGGGATTCAACCGCGTGAACGTAAATCTTCTTTTCGCGAAGTATTTTTATCGCTTCCCCGGCAAAGTCGGTGTCAGCGAGCACACGGCGCCTTCCGCGGAGTTGAACGTTCCTTTTGCGTCTATCGTAAAGAATTATCAATACGCCAACAAACCGTTTTCTCA
>JAADIR010000239.1 GCA_013151245.1 Chlorobiota bacterium | reverse complement strand
CGTGGGAAGTGACTCTTAACGGAACCGACGCGAACGACGGAACGGTTTATAATGATTGGGTGATGATGGACGCTTCCGAAACGTCCGACGGCTCAAACGGGAATATGTCCATCTATGAAGATAATTCAACAGACTTGGAGTTCGCGGTTTCGTGGAGTAAAAACGCCGACGGTTCTACCTACTTAGAATTTACGACCTACGGCGAAAACGGAATGAAAATCACTGTAACGGCAAACGCCGATCAAACCGGAAGCCTCGAAATGTATGAATACAACAACGGAGAATATGTTAAAACTATGAAAATAACTTGGACTTCCACCGGAGGCGAATGGTGGGAATACGATTCACAAGGAAACGTTTCCGATCATGGTTCGTTTTAATTGAAGGATGCGGGACGGATTTCAAGTTCGTTCCGCAGGCTTTTCAAACATCCGTTCAATTGAAAAAATATTTTTATTTTTTAATTTTGCATACCAAATTTTGGCAGATAAATCGGAGAGAATATGAAAAAGTCTTCTATTATTGTTGCGCTTTTATTGTCGGTTTTAATCCTTACGCCCAATAAAACCAAAGCGCAGTTTGAAGTAAATAAGCATTATCTCGGTCCTTCAATAGGATTTGCTTTCGGCGCATCGACGGTATCGTTAGGCGCAAATTATGAATACGGAATACTTTGGAAAGAGGTCGGCAACATAGGCGTGGGAGGAATATTCAGATATTGGAGTTACAGCGACGGATATTGGAGCTATACCGATATTGTTATCGGCGCGCAGGCAAATTATCATTTCAAATTGAAAAATAAAAAATTCGATCCGTGGGCGGGATTGCTTCTTGCTTTTGATATCGGGTCTTCAAATTGGTCGGGACCTTACGATGATTATTGGACGGACGATTCGTACGGCGGAATGTGGTTTGCAATCAACGGAGGCGCAAGATATTGGATTTCGCCGACTATTGCTTTATCCGGACGTTTGTCTTTCGGAACTTTGAGTTACGGCGGCATAGAGTTCGGGGTTGATTTTAAATTTTAATCGAACCGAGGAATCTTCTTTCAAACAAAGCGGATTTTTTATTTGCCTTTGGCTACAAATCGGATGAGTTTAGCCATTGGTCTATTGTCATCTTCATGAAGTGAATATTTATCGGTTTCGCGATGTAATCGTTCATTCCGGCGGCGAGGCATTTTTCTCTGTCTTTCATGCTGGAATGAGCCGTTACCGCGATAATCGGGATTTTGCTCATGGGCGGATCAAGGTCTCTGATTTTCTTTGTCGCTTCAATTCCGTCCATATCCTGCATCTCAATATCCATCAGCGCTAAATCGAACGAATTGGATTTGATTGCCTCGATGGCGTCGAACGCGTTTGAAACCGGATCTACCGAATAACCGGCTTCGCGCAGCAAACGCAGTTCCACTCGCTGACTTATCGGATTGTCTTCGACAAGGAGGAGTCTTTTTCGTTTGATTTCCTTTCCGTTCATCCCGACAATTTTTTTCTCAAAAGTCCCTGCCATTTCCGAATCGACGTCAAGCGTTACGGTCTCATCGTTATTGTTATCGGGTTCTCCTGAAGTTTCGATATATTTTTTCTCGCTGATCGAAGCGGATTCGGCGCTTTTTTCAGATTCAATCTTTTCTTCTTTTGTTTCTTCTTTTATTTGATTTTTATCCGGCTCTGTTTCGTTTTCCCGCGCGGGCTTCGAATCTTCTCCGCTCTTCGGTTTCTGATTTTCTTCTTGTAATTTTCTGTAGTCGGGAGTCGCAAGAAAATTCTTTTCCAAACCGGCGACAATTGTAAATTCTACGGTCGTTCCTTTCTCTAATTCGCTTCGGATTGAAATATCGCCGCCCATCAAATTAACAAACTCTTTACAGATCAAAAGTCCGAGCCCCGTTCCTTTATCTTTCAATTCGGATTCCGTCGTTATTTGAGTGAAGGGTTTGAAAAGTTCGCCGATTTTTTCTTTGGGAATTCCGATTCCCGTATCAATTACGCGCGTAACGATTTTTGCCGTCGCTCTGGTTTTTTTGACTAAATCGACTTCAATTTTTACCGATCCCTTTTTAGTGTATTTTATTGCGTTGCCCAAAAGATTAACTACGACTTGGCGGTAACGCGTAGCGTCGCTGATAACGTTGGAAGGAACGATGGATTTTATTGAATAAGAAAGTTCCAATCCTCTTTCTTTTGCATTTGTCGAAACAATTGAAAGAGCTTTTTCCACTTCTTCCCGAATGCCGAATTCGTCTTCATTAATTTCCATCTTGCCGGCTTCAATTTTGGAAATATCGAGAATGTTGTTCAAAATATCCAGCAGCGAATCCGCCGAAACCCTTGCGTTGTGCGCAAAATCGCGTAATTCTTCCTCGCTTTCAAAAAGACCGTTTTCAATTAATGTTAGAAATCCGAGCACGGAATTCATCGGCGTTCTTATTTCGTGACTCATCTTTGCAAGGAATCGCGATTTTACTTGGCTGTTATAAATTGCGTTGCTCGCTTCGTAGTTAACTTTTTTTCTCTCTTTCTTCAGGGCGTCCAATTCGTCTTTGCGCTGTTTTTCGAGCTTCATCTGTAGCGTGAAATCCTGCAGCGTTCCGTTGATGGATAATGGGTCTCCTTTGTGATCCATCTCGCTTTTTACATTAATCCTTGCTATGATATCCGCGCCGTCTTTCTTTTTAATCGGAACAATATAGTTTTTTAGCATCTCGCTTGAAGTCGCTAAATCTTTGAATGTTTTTCCGTCGTCCGCTTTTTGAAAGAGATCGGAAAAGAAGTTTTTTGTTTCCAATTCTACTTTATCGTCATACCCTAAGATTTCCGCAAAAGAGGCGTTTAAAAATTCGAAATCGCCGTTTGGCGAGATGCGGAAAACGCCTTCGATAATATTATCGAGCGTTGATAAAAAATGTTCGTCCTCCTCGGAAGAAGTTTTGCGCGAAAGTTTTTTCAAAAGGGAGGCTCTGTTTTGGTAAAGGACTAAACTTGCAGAGATTGACATTACCGAAAGAACGAGAACGATTGCAAGCGTTTCATCCAAACCGCGATATGGAACGGAAGCCGAAAAAAGAATAGCCGCGTAAATCAAAATAAAATATCCAACTGCAATTATCTGATTTTTAAAATGCCAGCCGATAGCCAAACCGGTCATAAATAGATAAAATGATACGATTATTGAATAAGTGAAAAAATTTGCCGGAAGGCGATACACAATAAATCCGGATGAAATTACGACGGAAAAAATCATTGCGTGAACAAGCAGCTCGGGCGTCCTCTTGCCGAAATCCGTTTGCGAAAAAACCAAAACGATGAAAGAAACAACGGTAATTACGAGACTCCCGATGTAAATTTCCAACGATAGGCTGCGGACTACGAAAAGCAACGCCAAAACGCCCGCGATAGCGCTGAGAATCGACGTCATGCGAAGCGGAAGAATTATAAAACTAGAAAGATATTTATCGCTTTCGGGAGAAGCGTAATCGGCGCCGGATAATATTTCTTTTTCGTCTGACAATTTGAATTTTTACGCGCTTTACTTTTTCCTAAAATTTTATCTGCATTTTTAATAAATTATTATCGAAATAAAATTTAAATATTAAAGTAATTTTTGAAAATATTTTTAACTTAACAAACAAAATATACGGTAAAAAAAATAAAAATATATGATAGATTTTTTATACTCAATTGACCTGAAGTTGTTCTATTTTATCAACCATTCTTTGTCAAATCCCGCGTTCGACAAATTTTTCCCTTTTATTACGGACGTTAAACATTGGTATATCGCTTATATAATCCTTTGGTTCATTGCAATATTTAAAGGAGGAAGAATAGGAAAGATAGCGGCGTTTACGGCAATATTGGTAATCGCGTTTTCAGATCAGTTCAGCAGTTCGTTCCTAAAAAATATTTTTCAAAGAATCAGACCTTGCAACGCGCTGCCGGACGTGAATCTTTTATCTTATTGCTCCGGTTCCTATTCGTTTCCGTCGTCGCACGCGGTTAATAATTTTGCGATAGCGGTTTTTTTCGCGCGGCTTTTTCCAAAGCTCAAGGTTACGCTGATTATCGTCGCCTCTTTAGTGGCTTTTTCGCGTCCCTATGTCGGCGTTCATTATCCGGCGGATATTGTAGGCGGCGCGGCAATAGGCGCGTTAATAGGATATCTTTTCAGTCTTGCCGCTCTTAAAACCGATAAAATCTTAAAAGAAAAAAATATTAACTTGGATTTCAAAAAAAAGAAATAAATACGGATAATAATTATGAAGACAAAATTAGAGATTGCGAAAAATTGGCTTCCGCGTTATACGGGCACCGATATGGATAATTTCGGAGATTACATTCTTCTAACGAATTTTAAAAATTATGTTGACACGTTTGCGGAAAAATTCAATTGCAACGTAAACGGCGAAAATAAACCGATGCAGGTCGCCACAAACTCAAACGGACTTTCGATAATTAATTTCGGAATCGGTTCGGCGAGCGCCGCAACGATAATGGATTTGCTTGTTGCGCGTAAACCGAGAGCCGTGCTTTTCCTCGGCAAATGCGGCGGTTTGAAAAAAACGACCGAGATCGGTCATTTCATTCTTCCCATAGCGGCGATACGCGGCGAAGGAACGAGCAACGATTACGCGCTGCCCGAAGTTCCCGCGCTTCCTTCTTTTAAGCTGCATAAATATGTGTCGGAAAAAATATTGGAGCGCGTCCCGGAATACAGAACCGGCGTTGTTTACACAACCAACCGCCGCGTTTGGGAATGGGACGAAGATTTCAAAAAATATCTGCGTAAAGTGCGCGCTATAGGAATTGACATGGAAACCGCCACGATTTTCATTACCGGCTACGCGAACGAAATTGCGCGCGGCGCGCTTCTTCTGGTTTCGGACTTGCCGATGATTCCCGAAGGAATAAAAACGGAAGAATCCGATAGACATGTAACAAAGAAGTTTTCAGACATGCATTTGGAAATCGGTATTGAGTCGTTGACGAATATTGACAGAAAAGGGGAAACGATTAAACATTTTATCTATTAGCATCTAAACGGTCGTTTTTTTATTTCCCGTGCTTCGAAAGAAAATCGATTCCTTTTTGAACAATTTCCCATGTTCCGTTTGACGATTCCGCGCTGAGAAGCCCTTCCTTCAGCATATCTTCTCTTTCTTTCTTAACCGAATGTTGCCAAACTGTTTCGTCGTCGTTAAAAGGTTTTAAATCGTCGGAAGAAAACTTGCCTTTCATATCGCGCTCAATAAAGCCGAGAACTTCGTCAACCCGCGCGCTGCCGCCCAAGTATATCAAGGCTTTAAGAATCTGCATCCTGTAATTTTTGCGAGCCGGCGCCGATTTATCCAGTCCGTTTTTTGAATCGCCCGTAAAGCTTATTTCATCTTTCATCCCGGTTTTTGAATCTTCGCCGACAGCCGAGTTAAACTTGAAATTTGAAATCATTTGAATAAATTTGTTCTCGGAGTCCATTAATTTTTTCGATTCGTTTTCAATCGGCAAAATTTCGTTCAATATTTTTTGAGCGTTTTCAATCGAGCCGTTAAGCACTTCTTCCGAGCTATATTGTTTAAGCGATTTAAGGAATTCCTCAATTTTCAGATGGCAAGCTGCAAAAGCTTCTTCCAGTTCTTTTCTTTTCTTTTCGGTCTCTGATACGGACGACATATTTTCCTCTCAAATTGTTTTACTGAATCGGCGTTTTATTATCGGAAGAATTGTTGAATTTTAAAGTAGTTTTTGGGAAAAAGATTTTCATTTCAAACGTTTAATATGATCTTTCCGGTTTTAAGGGAAAGACGAAAAAACGGAAAACGTCCGGTCATTCAGATCTTAATTTGTCGGGAGAAGGAATCTATTGTGTCATACTAAAATTAATTGCTGAATTCCCTCTATTGTGCGCGTTTTTTTTTATTTTATAAATATATTGTTTTAATAATTATCGAAAATACCGGAGGAGTTATGAAACAAAAATTATTTGCGGTTTTAATGATATTCCTCTTCTCGCAAATTTTCTTTTTGGTAATTACGTAAAAGTCTCGAAGATTTTTTTAACTGCGAGAGCATTTTTGCTTACTGTGTTTTTAAAATCCGACGTTGATTCAAAATCAAAATGTTCGGCTAATTCGGAGAGTTTAACAATATCGTTCGGAAGAGTTGGCGTTCGCAGCGAGAAAAGATTTTGCACTGCGAATTCTATTGTTTTGAAGAAAGAAAAACATTCGGAAAGCGTTTCGGAAGTTTGCTTATCAAAAACATCCGCTTCAAATAAAAGACTGATTTTCTCTGTTGTTCCTTGCTTGTTCAATTCAACCGCTTTCTTTCCTAATTGTAAAACGGCAAAGAAGACGATGAATTCTATGTCGAGCGCCGCTCCCGAAGATTTTTTAACGTTGAACGCGGGCGCGCCGAACGCGGTTTGAGCGATAAGTTTTTTCCTCATTGCAAGCGCTTCTTTTTTTGCATCGGCTGCATTCAATTTTGTTAGCTCGCTGAAAAAAGAATTGCGGGTTCTCTTGAACAGCCGTTCGTTTCCGCATACAAAGCGGAATTTTAAGAAGGATTGAAATTCCCAAATCCGCGCGCGACCGGCAAAATACTCCTCGTATCGTTTTACTTCAACGGCAAGAGGCGAACGGTTTCCTTCGGGGCGAAGACGGCAGTCAATCTCAAAAGGAAAGAGTTCCGTTTTCAATTTGTCTAAAAGAATTTGAAATTCTTTCTGAGTTTTTTCTTCATTCGAAATTTCATCGACCGCAAAAATCAAATCCACGTCGGATTCAAGTCCCATTTCGCGCGCGCCGTAACTTCCCATAGCGGCAATGAAATAATCGCCGGAAAGATTTTCAGATAATGCTTGAATCTTATAATCAATAAATTTGGAAAGTGTCAGCGACAATTGCGAATGATTTATCAGTTTCAACGAAAATTGCACGGAAAGAATAAACCGTAATTCTATCGAACTTAAAAATTTGAATTCTTTTTCAAGGTCGGTAATAAAAGCTCTGCGCGTGATCAGCGTTTCGCCCAATTGCGGCGCGGCTAGCAGCGTTTCGACAACTTTTTGCGAAATGCAAAAAAGCGTTAATATTTTCTTGAAAAAATCTTTGTTTGCAAATTCGCTAAACCAAAACTCGGCTTTCGGGGAAGCTGCGATTACTTTCGTTAAATTATCCAGCGCGGGATCGGGGGAGCGGACTTCAAGCAAAAACTCAATTAGATACGGTTCGATTTTTTCAAATTTTTGCGACGTTCTGCCGTCAAATTTTTTTACGCCCGATAAATCAATTCCTCCGCGGAGAAAAGCGAGATTCTTTTTCGCTTTCGGTTTGTCCGCAAAATTAATTTTGTCGAATTGGTTTTCTTCCTTTGTAATTTCCTCGCCGACAATCGATTCAAATATTGCGCGGACGTTTTTTCTATGTTCGGAAAGAGCGGAGAGAAATTTATCGACGTCGTTAAATCCCAAATAAATTGAAAGACTTTTCAATTGTTCGCGGTCTTCCGGTAAATCGTGCGTTTGCGTGTCGTTTAAAAGTTGTCTGTAATGTTCAATTTTTCGGAAAAATTTGTAAGCGTTAATAAAAACGTTTGCTTCTTTGTCGCTCAATAAATTAACGGCGTTCAGAGCTTTAATTGCGTAAAGCGTATTGCCTGAGCGGAGATTTGGAATTTTCCCTCCGTTTAAAAGCTGTAGAGCTTGAACGGAAAATTCGACGTCTCTTATTCCGCCCGAAAAAAGTT
The DNA here is from genome assembly GCA_013151245.1 of Chlorobiota bacterium. GTDB lineage: Bacteria > Bacteroidota > Ignavibacteria > Ignavibacteriales > Melioribacteraceae > JAADIR01. The sequence continues at coordinate 9,640 of JAADIR010000239.1, read as the reverse complement.
TTACGTTGCTTTCGCCGAGAAGTTTTCTCTCAATGTTTCTTTTCATTTTTCTGATTTCCGTTTGCGGGGAAGTTTTGAGAGAAAGCGGATAAACAAAGCGCTCTGTAAAGTTTTTAAATCTATCAAACAGCTTTTGATTGCCTCCGAGAAAGTTAAGTTTAATCAGCGCTTGCCTTTCCCATTCTTCTGCGCGTGTTTCATAGTAAGAAATATAATCGGCAAGCGTTTTAGCAAGAGGAGAGTTTTTCCCGTCGGGTCGCAGACGGAAATCAATTCTGTAAAGGTAGCCTTCGCCGGTCGGTTCCGAAGCGGTTTGAATGAACTTTTGCGCGGTTTCGCTCAAGAGTTCAAAATAATCTTTTTTTGCTTTTCCCGTTTTGCCTTGCTTGTCGAAAAATAAAATTAAATCCGCATCGGAACTGTAATTCAATTCGTTGCCGCCCAGTTTGCCGAGCGAGGCAAGCGCGTAAGAATGCGTCGTTGATTCGATTTGATATTTCTCAAGCGTTCTTTCATAAATGAATTGGAAAAGAAAAAAGAGCGTTTCCTTTGCAAGCGCGGAGAGTTGAGCGACGGTTTCTTCCAGCGTATGATTGCCTAAAATATCGTTCAACCCGATTTTCAAAATCATTCGTCGTTTGTAGAGCTTGAGCATTTTTACGACGGTTTCAAACTTTTTATATCTTGAAGAAAGCGCAATAATTTCTTTTCGAATCGATTTTTCTTCAATAGTTTCGCCTAAGTATCGCGCGTCGAAAAGCTGATGTAGATATTCGGGATTTCTTACGACGACGTCGGTTAAATAATTACCGCTGCAAACGAGCGCAAAAAGTATTTCCGCATGATGCGAATAATAAAGCGCTTCGCGAATAAAAGTAATTTTGTCGAACGAAGATTCGATAATTCTGCGAAGATTATTCTCCGCGGAAACGTTGAAGTTATATTTATCCGCCTCATTTTGAAAGGCGCAAAACAATTTATCCAACTCGGAAGAAGATAAAAATCCGCCGGAGCTTTTTACGATGAACTCAACGAAGGAATCTGTAAAATATGTTTTCTTTTTTCTTTGCAAAAAGTTTTATTTGAAAAATAAGCAATCCGCGATAAAGAGAAAAATAATATTTGCGCAAAAAAAACATAATGAGTAAATTTACTCAGTAGAATGAGTAATTTTACTCAGTAGAGTGAGTAAATTTACTCAATAAAAAATATAATTATCTATTGGCGGTCGAATGAAATATATAAAATCAGAATATTATTTATTAAAAAAGAGATTGAGAGAAAAGCGTAAACTTATCCAAGCGATTGTGGGACCGAGGCAAGTTGGTAAAACAACGTTGATAACTCAATTTATGCAAAATGAAAAATATTTATTCCACTTTGCCTCTGCCGATTCCGCGGAACAATCAGACGTATTTTGGATTTCTCAACAATGGGAAGAAGCTCGTATTAAATTAAAACTTTCGAAATCAAAACAATTGATTTTGATAATAGACGAAATTCAGAAAATATCCGCTTGGAGCGAATTTGTAAAAAAAGAATGGGACAACGATACGAGAAATCAAACAAATATTAAAGTTATTATTTTAGGTTCTTCTTCGCTGTTGATTTATCAGGGATTGACGGAATCTTTGGCTGGACGATTTGAAATTATCAATATGGGGCACTGGTCGTTTACGGAAATAAACAAAGCTTTCAATATTTCGGAAGAGCAATTTGTTTGGTTTGGCGGTTTCCCGGGCGCGTATTCTTTGATAAAAGATGAAGCAAGGTGGAAAGATTATATTAGAAACTCTTTAATTGAAGCTACGGTCGCGAAAGATATTTTAATGTTGTATTCGGTTAAAAAACCCGCATTACTTAAAAGATTGTTTGACTTGGGCTGCCTTTATTCGGGACAGATTATTTCATACAATAAAATATTAGGACAGCTTCAAGACGCCGGCAATACCGTTACTTTGTCGCACTATCTTAACTTGCTTGATAAAGCGGGCATAATTACGGGTTTGCAAAAATATTCGATTCAACCTTTTAGACAAAAAGCGTCAAGTCCAAAATTTCAGACATATAATTCGGCTTTTACAAGCGCGCTAATGGAAGAAAATTTTAAGGAGGTTAAGAGTAAACCGGAAAAATGGGGAAGAGCGGTAGAAATTGCGATTGGCGCCCATTTGATTAATCATGCAAAAGTAGAAAATATTAAGGTGTTCTATTGGCGACACGTTAATTTGGAAGTCGATTTCGTATTGAAATATAAAGAACAAATTATTGCGCTTGAGGTTAAAAGCGGAAAAGGAAAAAATGTAAAAGGGCTTGCCGCCTTTAATTCTCAGTTCCACCCGAAAAAGATATTGAATGTCGGACGAGACGGAATAGCATGGGAAGAATTTTTAAAAATTAATCCCATAGATTTATTTTGAAAAAATTTTATACTAAAAACATTCTGTTTTTTCTTACATTTGCAATCACATTTTTGAATAATTGGGAATAAGAATGAGCGCGAACGTAAAACAACTTATCAACGAATTGCCTAAAGCGGAATTGCATCTTCATATTGAAGGGACGTTTGAACCGGAACTAATGTTCATGATTGCCGAAAGAAATAAACTTCCCCTAAAATATCAATCTGTCGAAGAACTTCGTAAAGCTTATGATTTTGGCAACTTGCAGGATTTTCTTGATATTTACTACGCGGGCGCAAATGTTTTACGGAAAGAGGAAGACTTCTACGATTTAACTTGGGCTTATTTGGAAAAAGCTCATGCGGATAAGGTTGTTCACGCGGAAATTATGTTCGATCCGCAAACGCACACGGACCGCGGTATTCCGTTCGACGTTGCAATTAATGGAATTCATAACGCGTTAAAAGACGCCGAGAAAGAATTTGGAATGACGTCGAAATTAATAATGAGTTTTCTCCGTCATCTCAGCGAAGAAGCCGCGTTTGAAACTTATGAAAATTACTTCCGTCACAAAGATAAAATTGACGCGGTAGGGCTCGATTCATCCGAAGTCGGAAATCCGCCGTCAAAATTTGCGCGAGTTTTCCAACGCGCCAAAATGGACGGGCTTTTTGTTACCGCTCACGCGGGCGAAGAAGGTCCCGCCGAATACGTTTGGGAAGCGCTGGGGATTTTGAAAATCGATCGTATCGATCACGGAAACCGTTTGCTGGACGATGAAAAATTAATCGAACGAATTGCGAAAGACAAAATTGCGTTAACCGTTTGTCCTCTTTCTAATCTCAAATTAAAAGTTGTTCATGATCTTAAAGATCATCCTCTAAAAAAAATGCTCGATTACGGATTGCTTGCAACCGTTAACTCGGACGATCCCGCGTATTTCGGCGGCTACGTAAATGATAATTATATTCAAACGGCTGAAGCGCTTAACTTGACCGAGGGCGACATAATCGCGCTTGTGAAAAATTCCTTTTCCGGCAGTATGCTTGACGAGGAAACGAAAAAAAGATATTTGAAAAGCGTTGATGAATCTGTTAACGGGGAAGATTTGGGCTAAGGCTAAGTTTGAGGTTGAGTTTGAGGTTAAGGTTGAGGTTGAAAAATAATTAAAATTCTAACCGTTTTTATGCTTGCCCAAAAGTCCCCAATGACTAATGACCAATTCCCAATGACTAATGACAATTTCCCAATGACCAATTGATAGAGTCATTTGTTTTTGAACTTTTTATTTTTGAAACTTTTCTTCATTTTCTCGGTTATAAATTTCGTTTGTTAAAAATAATTTAATTATTATTATATATAGTCAAATTGCTTTTCAGACAACCTATAATTAATTTGCACTTTTGAATTTATTCGGAGAAACGAATGCTCAATAATTTTATAAAAAAGATTTTCGGCGATAAGAATGAAAAGGCGATGAAAGATCTATGGCCGATGGTAGATCTGATTAATGCGGAATACGAAAAACTTAAAGATTTAACCGACGACGAACTAAAAGCAAAAACAGTTGAATTTAAAGAGAAACTTCAAAACGAAACCAGCGAACTCCGCGAACAGATTGAAGAATTAAATGATAAGCTGACCGACGACTCCTTCACCGGCGACAGACAAAAGATTTATGATCAATTGGAAGACTTAAACGAACAACTCGACGCGCAATATGAAGATGTTTTGGACGAACTTTTGCCGGAAGCGTTTGCCGTTGTGAAAGACACTTGCCGAAGACTCATTGGTAAAACATGGACGGCGGCGGGAAATAAAATCACTTGGAACATGATTCCATACGACGTTCAGCTTATCGGCGGGGTTGTGCTTCATCAAGGTAAAATTGCGGAGATGGCTACCGGCGAGGGAAAAACGCTCGTGGCTACGCTTCCTATGTATCTCAACGCGCTTACGGGGCGCGGCGTGCATCTTGTTACGGTCAACGACTATCTGGCAAAACGCGACAGCGAATGGATGGGAGAAATATTCAAATTTCACGGGCTTACCGTCGGCTGTATCATTAATACAATGCCGCCCGACCAGCGGAAAGAAATTTACGGGAATGATATCACATACGGAACGAACAACGAATTCGGTTTCGATTATCTTCGCGATAACATGGCAATCAGTAAAGAAAATTGCGTTCAGCGGGTTCATAACTATGCTATTGTGGACGAGGTTGACTCGGTTTTAATTGACGAAGCGAGAACGCCGCTTATCATTTCAGGCCCGGTTGAAGCTGCCGATCATAAATTTTACGACATGAAACCAAAGGTTGAGCGTCTGTTCAAAAAGCAGGCTGCGTTAGTGGCGTCTTTGGTGCAGGAAGCGGAAAAACTGCTTCAAACCGGCGCTAAGGACGATTGGGCGCAGGCGGGAGTATTCTTGCTGAGAGCTTCGCGCGGGTTCCCGAAGAATAAAAAATTAGTCAAACTTCTCGGCGAACCGGAATATAAAAAACTTCTGAACCAGACGGAGCTTGAGTTTCTCCGCGATAACGCAAAACGGATGCCGGAAATTGACGAGGAACTTTATTACGCCATCGAAGAAAAACAAAACTCAATAGACCTTACCGAAAAAGGAAGAGAAGAACTTGCCGCCGGTTCGGCCGAAGGAAAAGAATTTTTTGTGCTTCCGGATTTGGGAGAGGAAATCAGTAATATTGAAAAAGACGAATCGCTTTCGACCGAGGATAGAATTAAAAAGAAAGACGAACTCTACAAACTTTATTCCGAAAGAAGCGATCAAATACATACTATCAATCAGCTTTTAAAAGCTTATACGCTTTTCTCTAAGGACGATGAATATGTCGTAACGGACGACGGAAAAATTGCAATTGTGGATGAATTTACCGGACGTATTTTGCCGGGAAGAAGATATTCGGACGGACTCCATCAAGCGATTGAAGCCAAAGAGAATGTAAAAGTTGAAAAAGACACTCAGACGCTCGCCACAATTACGCTTCAGAACTATTTCCGTCTTTACAAAAAACTTGCCGGTATGACCGGAACGGCGGAAACCGAGGAAGGCGAGTTCTACGAGATTTATAAATTGGAAGTCGTCGTCATTCCTACGAACAAGCCTATTATCCGCGACGATCAGAACGATGCAATCTATAAAACAAAACGGGAAAAATACAACGCGGTAATCAATCAAATTATAAATCTAAAGGACGCCAGACGTCCGGTGCTTGTTGGAACCACAAGCGTTGACGTTTCGGAAACTTTAAGCCGGATGCTTAAGCGAGCGGGAGTTCAGCATAATGTGTTAAACGCCAAACAGCATCAGCGGGAGGCGGAGATTGTTGAATATGCCGGTCAGCCTGGAGCGATAACCATTGCAACAAACATGGCGGGACGCGGGACGGATATTAAACTCGGCGAAGGAGTTCGCGAACGAGGCGGATTGTACATACTTGGAACCGAAAGGCATGAATCGCGCCGTATCGATAGACAGCTGCGCGGTAGAGCCGGACGGCAAGGCGATCCGGGAACGACAAAATTTTTCATCTCGCTCGAAGACGACTTAATGCGCCTTTTCGGCAGCGACAGAATTACAAACGTTATGGGCAAAGTAGGGATGGAAGAAGGAGAAGCTATCGAGCATCCGCTTATCACAAAATCGGTCGAACGCGCTCAGAAAAAAGTTGAAGAGAATAACTTTGCCATTCGTAAAAGATTGCTCGAATACGACGACGTAATGAATCAGCAGCGCGAAGTGATCTATTCCAGAAGAAAGAAAGCCCTTGAAGGGGAAAGACTGAAAGATGAAATTTTAGATTACCTTGATGAGTATTTGGACGATCTTCTCGAAAAACATTTTGAAAACGTTGAAGTTGAAGAGCTGCACGACGTATTGCTGAAAAACCTTCTCGTTGATATTAAGATTGCCCCGGAGATGTTTGAAAAATTAGGGCGGGAAGGACTGAAAGACGCGATACTTAAAGGGGCGTATGAATTTTACGATAAAAAAGAAGAAATGCTCGGCTCCGAATTAATGGCGCGTCTCGAAAGGTTTGCCCTGCTGAGCGTGATTGACGAAAAGTGGAAAGAACATCTTCGCGAAATGGACGATTTGAAAGAAGGTATCGGGCTGCGGGCATACGGACAAAAAGATCCGCTGCTTGAATACAAGGCGGAAGCGTATAATTTGTTTATTCAATTGCTGGATGATATAAGAAACGACGTGATTTTCTTTACGTTTAAATTTTTTCCGCAGGAAACCGAACAGATCCAAGCTAGACGGATAACGCCCGCGCGTTTAACGACATTAAAAGACAGCAGCACAAACCTGGGATTAAAAGCGGGAGCGCAGCGGGAAGACGAAGGCGCAAGACGCGGTAAACAGCAGCCTATTCGCGTTGAGAAAAAAGTCGGACGAAACGACCCTTGTCCGTGCGGCAGCGGAAAGAAATATAAACATTGCCACGGGAAAGGCTTATAGTTCGTTGGGGTTTAAGAAAACCGATGAAAATTTTTTGCAACTAAATATAATTTATTATGAAAAAAATTGAAGCTATAATAAGACCTTTCAAACTCGACGAGGTAAAGGAAGCGCTGCTCGAAGAAGGAATTAAGGGATTAACAATTACCGAAGTCCGCGGATACGGAAGGCAAAAAGGTCATAAAGAAACTTACCGCGGGAGCGAATATCATATTGAATTTGTTCCGAAAATTAAAATTGAAGTCGTTGTGGACGACGGTCTATCAGAAAGCGCGGTGAATGTAATTCTGAAAAACGCTCGGACCGGTCAAGTTGGCGACGGCAAAATATTTATCACGGAAATAATCGAAGCGATCAGAATCCGAACAAGCGAATCAGGTCCGGAGGCTCTGTAATCTCAATTGGAAAGAGAAATATTAAGCGAACCGCGTTTCGCGCGGCTTTGATTATGGGGACGCTGCTTTTGCTTTCTTCGTGCAGTATGTGGCAAAACTTCACCGTCTATTTCAACAGATATTACAACGCGGAATTGGCGTTCGAAGAAGCTCAAGAGATGATGGCAAAAGAAAAAGAGGGTCTTTTTAGTTTTAAAGAAAAAAAACTTTCGAATAACATCAGCCAAAAGCTTGAAGCGGTTATTGAGAAATGTTCTAAAATAATTCAGTTCGATTCCGAATCTTCCTTTCTGCCCGGCGCTCTTTATTTGATTGGAAGATCGTTTTACTACCAGCAGCATTATCCGAAAGCCCTTCGCAAATTCCAGGAACTTTACACTCAGAACGACGAAGAATATGAACTGGCGAGTATGTTGTGGATTGGAAAAACACAGCTTCAGTTGAGAAGTTTTGACGACGGGATGTCGATGCTTGACACGGTGAAAGCGAAAGCTCTGGAAGCTGACGATACGGATATTCTTACCGAAGCTTACCGAGTCCAAATAGCCTACATGCTTTATAAAGAAGATTTTAATTCGGCTGAAAATTATATAAATGAAATGCTGACAATAGTTGACGACGACGAACTGCGCGCGGAAGTGGCTTATTCATTGGGGAAAATTTATCTTGAGTTGGAAAAACTTGATAAAGCCGCCGAAGCTTTCTTGAGCGTTGAAAATTATTCTCCCTCTTTTGAAACGGACTTTGAAAGCCGACTGGAATATGCGCGGGTTAAACGTATGCTCGGCGAAACGGACGCGAGTCTTGAGATTCTGGAGAACATGTCGGCAGAAAATAAATATGAAAAATATAAAGATAAAATCGAATTGGAAATTGCCAACATATATCGCGACCGAGGCGATATTGAACTGGCGTTCAACAGATATATGGATATTGACACAACGTTTACGAGGACGGAAAGTTCGGGACTGGCGAGCTATAATTTAGGGTTGCTTTTACAGGAAAAATATGCTCTTTACGACAGCGCGATGGTCTTTTATAATAAAGCGCTCTCTGCGCCTATTCCGGTTGACATAAAAAAAATCGCGCGCACAAGGTCTAATCTGATCGGAAAATATATTGATATTACCGAACAGCAATATAAAGAGGAAAAAGAATTAACGTATATTCTGGACCCGGATTTATATGTCCAAGATTCTCTCGATTACGAATTCGCTATGGGAAATATCGATACGACAACAGTCGATTCAACGATGCTTGCGGATTCCCTCCGAGCCGATTCGGTTCGTACCGCCGCAATGATTGCTTCCGGCGCTCTTGATACGACTACCGTTGCAGCAAGAAATCGAAACCGGAATAATAATAGCAATAATAATCCTCAAAATAACCTGAGGATTAAAAAGCCGATTCGTCCAAAAATTGAAGCGGATTCCGCTAAAACTCTTTTGGCTAAAACTTATTATGAATTGGGTAATCTTTTCTTTGGAGATCTAAACGTAAAGGATTCATCTTTCTATTATTATACAAAGTCGCTTGAAATTGCGCCGAATTCGCCGACAAAACCGCGCGTACTTTTTGCGCTGGGAAGTTATTATTTTTCAATAAACGACTCGCTCAAGGCCGATAGCCTTTTCCAGCTTGTGTATGACGACTATCCCGAAGATGAAATTGCGATTGCGGCGGCAAAAAAATTGGGGCGCGTCGCCTATCAAACCGCCGCCGATCCCGCTGAAGATATTTATCTCAAGGCGGAAAACTATATGGACAGTCAAGAATATGAAAAAGCGATTTCGGTTCTGAGGGAAATTTATTCCGATTATCCAAAATCTCCGTTTGCTCCGAAAGCTCTTTTTGCAACAGGGTATATTTATGAGAATTATCTCGAGATACCCGATTCTGCCGCCGCTGTGTATGATTCGCTTTCCGCAAAATTTAAGCGTTCGGAATATACTTTGGCGATTTCCGCAAAGTTGTTGAATTATAAACAAAAACAAAAAGCGATTCAAGATTCAATTGCTAAAGCGCAAGCCGAAGCCGATTCTCTTCTTGCGCAAAAAGAACTCCCCGATTCTCTCAAAGCTAAAACCGGAGCTCAGGCAATCGGCGATTCTTCGGCAATATCCGCTCCTCCGGCAGATTCATTAAGAAAGAAACCGGAAGATGTGAACGGAAGAAAAACTGCGCGGTTTTTCGGAAAAGATAATGCAAAAAACAACAGCGGGAAAAAGAAAGAATCGCAAAAACCGCCCTACAATAAAAGGAATAAGAAAAAGCCGGCAGAAAAACCCGGCGCAATTCCGACTACCACCGGCGCGGCTGCTGCGGTAAAAACAGCGGCAAACAAAGACGGACATA